>CAYOEZ010000301.1:0-4578 GCA_964402955.1 uncultured Ktedonobacterales bacterium
GGTTTTTGGTTTAGGTCGGTCGGTAAGAACGTTGGTCAGCGCAGTGGGAACAAAGCAAGGCGCAACGGCGTTGCACGTTATCGCGCGCGATGCAAGCTCACGGGCCACCGATTTGGTAAAGCCGACGATGCCGGCCTTCGATGCCGCATAGTTGGCCTGCCCGGCATTGCCCGCCAGGCCGGAAACGGACGTGATGTTGATGATTCTGCCGCCCCTGGCTTTCAGTAGGGGGCGGATGGCTGCTTTGGTGCAAAAGAATGTGCCCTTCAAGTTGAGATCGATGACATCATCCCAGTCGGCCTCGCTCATGCGCATGAGCAACGTGTCGCGGGTTGTCCCTGCATTGTTGACCAGGATGTCGAGGCGGCCAAAAGTATCGAGCGTCGTCTTAATCAGTCGCTCGGCATCGTCCTGACTGCTGACGCTGGCAGAAACGTTGATCGCCTCGCCGCCATTGGCCTTGATCTCTTGCACGACTTCGTTGGCTGCCTCACTGCTCTTCGACGAATTGACGACGACTTTGGCGCCCTGTTTGGCCAGCAGCACAGCGATAGCCCGCCCGATGCCGCGCGAGCTCCCGGTGACGATGGCAACCTTTCCGGTCAGGTCAAACATTGCTTCCTCCGCCTGTGAAACGCGCCACACCTGCGGCGTCGCCCACATTCGATGCTAGCAGCGACGCGTCGATGCGCCTGGCCAGACCGGTCAGCACATCCTTTGGCCCGACCTCGACCAACGTTGTGACGCCCTGCGCCGCCATGTACTGCACAGACGCAGTCCAACGCACCGGTGAGGTGAGCTGGTTGATCAGTTCAGTGCGAATATCCTGCGCCGACGCCAACGGGCGCGCGCTCACGTTCGCAATCACAGGCACGTCCGGATGCTTGATGGGAACGGCCGCAACTGCTTGCGCAAAGGCCCGCGCTGCCTCTTTCATCAAAGGTGAGTGCGAGGCGATGCTGACGGCGAGCGGAATAGTGCGCCGTGCGCCGCGTTCCTTGGCCAGCGCCAGAGCAATCTCCATCGCCACGACCTCACCCGAGATGACGACCTGACCCGGCGAGTTGTAGTTGGCGCAAACGACGCCCAATCCGCCGTGACGGCTGGTTGCCTCGCGGCAGACATCTTCCAATGTCGCATCATCCAGGCCGATGATGGCGGCCATGGCACCGGCATGGGTTGCGCCTGCTTCTGTCATCACGCGCCCGCGCTCGCGCACCAGGCGCAAGGCGTCGCCAAAGTCGAGCGCTCCCGCCACAACCAGCGCCGAGTACTCGCCCAGGCTGTGGCCAGCCACAAAGGCCGGCTGCAGCGCTGCCCCTGACGCCTGGATGGCGCGCCAGAGGGCAACGCATGTTGTCAGCAAGGCCGGTTGCTGGTTGATGGTCGCCAGTAACTCATCTGCTGGCCCGTCGAAGCAGAGCGTCGAAAGAGCAAAGCCCAGGGTATCGTCAGCCTGGCGGAAGGTGTCGCGGGCAACCGGGAAACTGTCACACAGATCCTTCCCCATGCCAACAAACTGTGACCCCTGGCCTGGAAAGACGAAAGCTGTCTTAATCATCGTCCTGGTGACTTCTTTTGGCTCTTGGTCTTGGGCTTGATGACCTGTACGCCGTTGTAGAAACCGCACTCAGGGCAAACGGTGTGTGGGCGCTTCATCTTGTGGCAGTTGGGGCATTCCACAATCTCAGGCGCCTTGAGGGCCAGATGAGCACGGCGCTCGCCCTGGCGGGCCTTGGCATACTTACGCTTAGTCAGTGGTGCCATAGAATGGACTCCTTCAGTTAATCTTGATACCTATCGTCAAACCTGTGACATAGCCTGATGTGTGCGTCTTCATGGGCGTTCTGTCTATGCCACACGTGTTGAACACGACTTACTTCCTGCTACGGCTCACTTCTTGCCACGACTTACCTCTTGTTGAGCAACGCTCCCAGGGCGTTCCATCTCTCATCGACGGCGGCTGAGTTACAGTCACATGGCCCTTCGTTGAGATTGTGTCCACAGTGCGGGCACAATCCCTTGCAGTCCTCACGACAGAGCGGCTGCATGGGCAGAGCGAGCAGCAAGTACTCGCGGATGACGTCTGCCATGTGCAGATCGTGATGGCTGTCGATCAGCAGCGCAGGATCGTTTTGCGATGGACCGAGCGGCAGCCCTGTGATCACGTCAACCGTCTGCAAGAACTGTTCCTCGAATGCCAATGGAACGGGAACGTCCACCGCTTCCAGACAACGGCTACAGGCCACGCGCAGGCTTGTCTTGCCGTTCAGCGCCATCAAGACGCCATCCTGTGTGCGGATGAGCTTGAGTTTGCCGGTCAAAGGCTCACTGGCAGTGATGGCCGGGTCGAGCCCTTGCAGGTCTTCGTTGAGCGTATACGCGCGCGTCGCTCCGATAGCCTGCTTGAGCAGTTGGGCCAGGTTGTATTCCATCATGATGACGGGTACCTTAGCGTCCCCTTTCACCTGATTCGATCTCGCTACCTTCTAAGGCTGCTATCTTGGCCTGCAAGTGCTGGACGCCCTTGTGCGTCGAGCCGGCAAGCTCATTCAGCTCTGCTTCGAGAGCGCTCAGCACGGCGATGCAGTGTTCGTCGGCCTCAGCGATGAGCCGCGCCCTGTGCGTCAGAGCGTTCTGCTCGATGGAGTCTGCTCGACTTTCCGCAGCCTGAATGATGCCCTGTTGCGACAGGAGCATGACCGCGTGCTGTTGCGCCGCAGCCAGAGTCTGCTCAGCTTCGTCGTGAGCCCCGTTCACGATCCGCTCACGATCTGCGTTGACACGATTGGCTTGCCGGATCTCGTCGGGAATGGCGATGCGCATCTGGTCAATGATGTCGAGAAAGGCCTGGTCGTCCACGATCCGCTTCCGTGTCAACGGCACGCGAGATCCCTTATGAAAGAGATCCTCGAGACGGTCAACCAAAGCAAGGATGTCGATAGTGATCACCCCTTTGCATCTAGTGGCCTTCCAACATGGCGATCAGTCACGCAGCAGTTGAGCTGGAATCACCGTTTCCTTCTGCTGCTCGATGCTGCTGAAGCGTTCCCGCAATGCTGTGGCCACGTGTGGCGGTACAAAGTTGTCCACCGGCCCTTTTAGCCTGGCAATTTCCTTGACAATTGTTGCACTCAGAAAGGAGTACTCGCGCCGCGTCATCAGGCAAATCGTTTCGATGTCGGGCGCCAGCTCTCGATTGGTCAGGGCCATCTGGTGTTCCATCTCAAAGTCCGAAATGACACGCAGGCCTCGAGTTATGAAGCTTGCCCCGACCTGACGCGCAAACTCCACGGTCAACCCGGCATAGCTCTCGATGCGCACATTGGCCAGGTGTTGCAGTGCTTGCCTGGCCATGTCAACGCGCTCGCCCGTCGTGAACAGAAGACGCTTGGGCGGCGCATCATACACGGCCAGCACGACCTGGTCGAAGATCTGTGCTGCTCGTGTCGCAACGTCGATGTGGCCGTTTGTTATCGGATCAAAACTGCCAGGGTAGATCGCAATCTTCAAGACATCATCCTTGCCTACGTCATCTGCCGTGCTGTTCTCTGCCGCGCTATTCTCTGGCGTGCTCCGGCTGCCCGTCACAAAGATCGACAATCCTGTGTCGCCGTGAGAGCGTGTCTTGAGCAGGCGCAGCCTTCCGTACGCCTCTGCCACGACGAAGCGCCTGGCATGCTCCAGCACAACCACGGTCTCGTCGCAAACGAAACTTGCGCCGGCGAGAGACTCCATCACCGTCCCAATGCCAGGATCGGCATAAGGAGGATCGAGGAGTATTATATCATATGTACGCCCCTGTGTGAAATAGGGGGCTGACAGCGCAGTGCGCACTGACATGCAGAGCACTGTGGCGCGTTCGGCCGTCTTCGTGAAAGCCAGATTTGTGCGGATGACGGCGCACACTTGTCGATCGTCTTCGACCAGATCGGCACAGGCAGCGCCGCGCGACAGCGCTTCGATCGCCAGCGCGCCGCTGCCGGCATAGAGATCGAGCACGCGTGCGCCCTCGACGCCGCACAGTGATTCGAGCATGGCAAAGAGCGAACCCTTGATCTTGTCGGCGGTTGGCCGGGTGGCCGTGCTCGGCGGTGGTTTCAGGTGATGCCCTTTGGCCGATCCTGCAATGACTCGCATATGTTAGACTCTGGCCCTTCCCCGATGGCTGGCAAAGCGGGAAAATATGGTCAGGATGCATCTCCTACTTTGCCTGGCTGCTGCCAGAATTGGCTGACTCTGGCCACCAGCGGCTGGTTCTCGTTTTGCATGAGATCGGGATCAGCGGCAAAGAGCGCCTTGGCCTGTTCGCGCGCTTCTTCCAGAATGGCGGCGTCGCTGAGGCGCGCCACCTGGAGTTCGGGCAATCCGCTCTGGCGGGTGCCGAAGAACTCACCCATGCCGCGGATTTCCAGATCGATCTCTGCTAGCTTGAAGCCATCGTGCGTTTGCTCGACCGCCAGCAGGCGCGGATTGTCTTCTGTGACCCGCGATGTGTCAGACAGCAGGATACAGTACGACTGTGCATCGCCGCGCCCGACGCGGCCGCGGAACTGATGCAACTGCGCCAGGCCGAAG
>CAYOEZ010000302.1:0-659 GCA_964402955.1 uncultured Ktedonobacterales bacterium
TGACAATGGTGCGAATGGCGATGCACATGTCCATGTTGCCCAGGTAGTCAAAGTGTCCCACAGCGCCGGCATAGGGGCCACGCCGGCTGCCCTCGAGCTCCTCGATGATCTGCATCGCCCGCACCTTGGGCGCTCCCGAGACCGTCCCGGCCGGGAAGCATGCCCGCAGCAGATCAACGGCGTCATGCGCGGAGTCCAGCTCGCCCTGCACGCTGGAGACAATGTGCATGACGTGGGAGTAACGTTCGATGCCCATGAGCGAGGGCACGGAGACGCTGCCGAAACGACAGACCCTGCCCAGGTCGTTGCGAGCCAGGTCAACCAGCATCACGTGTTCCGCGCGCTCTTTGGGGTCAGCCAGCAGCTCGTCAGCCAGCGCCCTGTCCCCGCTATCATCCTGTCCGCGGCGGCGCGTGCCGGCCAGAGGACGCTGCTCAGCCTGGCGGCCATGCAGGCGAACCAAGACCTCTGGCGATGAGCCGATCAAGCGGAGATCACCCGGCAGGTCCAGGTAGAACATGTATGGCGATGGATTGAGCCGGCGCAGCGCACGGTAGATGGTGAAGGGGCTGGCTGACGTTGGTCGTGCAAGCCGCTGCGAGAGGAGGACTTGAAGGATGTCTCCAGCAGCGATGTGTCCCTTGGCGCGCCGCACCATG
>CAYOEZ010000302.1:669-4501 GCA_964402955.1 uncultured Ktedonobacterales bacterium
GCAAGGCATCGAACGCTGTGCGGCGTTCAACGCAGGCGGGACACACCCCGCAGGTCCGCGGAGGAACTGTATGGGGGAGGGTTTGAGCGGGCGGAGCGCACGGAGTGTGGGGAAGGGGTTGGTGGACGTTGGTCGTGAAGGACGCTGCGAGAGGACGACTTGAAAGATGTCTCCAGCGGCGATGTGTTCCTTGGCGCGCCGCACCATGTCCTCGTACTGCTCACGTGTAACATTGGAGTGCGCGGCCGAGGACGCCGCAGGCGCGGGCTGGTCCGACGGCACGGGCAAGCGCAGGCGGGCAATGGCGTCGTCGACGCGTGCTGTGGCCACGGCCTGAGCTGCCGTCGCCGACTCGCCCACAGGCGCCTGGCCGATGATCCACATGCGATGCTTGACGTGGTCGAGGATAAGCGTGACATCGCAGAAGATCATGATGGCCTCGGGCAGACCAAGGCCCGGCCCTGCTGTCGCCGGCAGGCGCTCGATGTCGCGCACGATATCGTAGCCCAGGAATCCCACGGAGCCGGGGGCGACTGCGGGCACAAGAGCGGCGTCGCTGGGGCCATCGCGCAGCGCCTCGCGTATGATGTCCAGAACATCGCGGCCTGCCAGGGGAATATCGTGTTCCTGCCCGTCCTGCACGAGCTGGGCTCGTCCGCGCCACGAGGTGAGAATGCGCGACGGCTGCAGGCCGATGAACGAGTAACGCCCCAGGTGCTCACCCCCTTCCACGCTTTCCAGCAAGTAGGATGGCGCTTCATCGCGTAGCTTCAGGTAGAGAGACACCGGCGTCTCCAGATCGGCTGACAGCTCACGCACCACTGCCAGGCGTGGCTGTCCAACACGGCTCACGGGCATAACGCTAAGCATTGTGCACTCCTTTCCCCAGTCTCCAGCGGTTAAAAAGAAACAGCCTCTCGTCCCATAGGGGACGAGAGGCCAAGACGGCGCTCCCGCGGTACCACCCACATTAGGCTGGCCAGCAAACAAGAATACCCGCCGATTGGCGGGTAGAGTCTGACAGCCTCACTCTACGGATACGCAGCCCCCAACCTTCGCTGGTCATTGGCGTAATATCCCGCGCCCCGATAACGGTGGCGTCTCCGGTGCCAGCTACTGGGCAATGCCGTTCGCTGCACGACTCCCAAGCCCATTCAGCGCCACCGTGAGCGTCGGATTCACACCAAGCGCCGACTCTCTGAGCTCCGTTGTTGCGCCTACTAGTCCTGTTCTTTGTCTTTTATGCTATTCGATTGACCATCTTATAACACATGTGCGCAGGAATGTCAAGAGTTTTCTTGTTCGTAGCTGTTCACCGTTAGGGTAAGGAAGTTTAGGGAGCGGCGTTATGCAACAGATGCAACGCTCCGCTGTCTCGCGTTTGGCGCGGCTGGGCTTCGGGGCGAGCGGAGACTTAGGCGCAGCTAGCTTGTCCCGCTGCTCCAATTCGGTGATGCACGCCAAGGCCAGCAGCAGTTGGCGGCGCAACTGCCCGTTCCCGGTGTGCAGACGGACATTCTCCATCTGGAGACGGCCTACGTCGCCGCGCTCAAGTTCCTCGTGTCTCATAGTAAGCAGTATACCATCCTCTCAGGGTAACGGTGAACAGTTACTGCAATCTGCCACTTGACGAGCCTGGCTCTACATACTACAATGCTCACCAGAAGCAGAGTAACAGACCGATACCACAGGAGAGTAGCAATGAAAGCAGTTCAGCTCATCAAGATCGGGCGCCCCCTCGAGATGCGGGAGGTCCCCACGCCGGCGCCGGGCGTAAGCGATGTGCTCGTACGCGTCAAAGCGGCCGGCATTTGCCATTCCGATGTTCATTACAGACATGGCACATCATCGGTTGGCGCTCTGCCGCAGACGCTCGGTCACGAGATTGCCGGTGTGGTGGAGAACGTGGGAGCGGGCGTCAAGGGCTTCAAGCCTGGCGACCGCGTCGGCGTCCATTATCTTGTCACCTGTGGTCAGTGTCACTGGTGCAGCACGGGCAACGAACAGTTTTGTGTGCAAGGTCAAATGCTGGGCAAGCATCGCGATGGCGGCTATGCCGAACATATCGCGGTACTGGCCCGCAACCTCGTCGCGTTGCCGGAAGAAATCCCCTTCGAGCAAGGCGCCATCATGATGTGCTCGTCGTCCACATCGTTCCATGCGCTGCGCAAGGCGCGCCTGCAGCCCGGAGAGTCCGTCGCCATCTTTGGGTGCGGCGGCCTGGGCATGTCAGCCATTCAGTTGGCGCGTGCCTTCGGCGCACTGTCCGTGTACGCCGTGGATGTAAGCGTAGACAAGCTCAACATGGCTGAGCACTATGGCGCCATTCCGGTTAATGCCTGCAAGGTCGATCCTGTGCGCGAGATCAACCGGCTGACCGGCGGCAGGGGTGTGGACGTGGCGCTGGAGTTGATCGGTCTACCGCAGACGATGCGCCAGGCTGTGCAGTCGCTGGGCGTCATGGGCCGCGCCGCCCTGGCCGGCATCACGCAGAAAAACCTCGAGATCCATTCCTATAGCGAGCTGATCGGCAAAGAAGCCGAGGTCATTGGTTGCTCCGACCACCTGATGCAGGAGTTTCCCTTACTGATCGAGTATGTCCGGCGCGGTACGCTCGACCTGTCGCGTGTGGTCGCGCACACCATTCCACTCGATGCAGCGGCCATCAACGAGACTCTCGATGCCCTCGAGCAGTTCAGCGGCGGTGTGCGCACGGTCATCGCACCCTGAGAATGCAGCGTGGACAACAGGTGCACGTTTGTACACGACCGAATGGTGTGTTATAATTCACTTGTCATGAGGCAGGCACGGCGGAGGTAGGCACTGGATATTCAGGAAAATCGTTCTCATTCACCCCGGACGCGAAGGGAAGATTCGCGGCCGCGCCACGGGCGTCCCATTTTGGCTTCGATCATGACACGCCACACACGCTGGTGGACACCTGGGATTTTGTGCGCCGCAGCCGGCTTGACTCGGTCAGCATGACAGTACTCACTCCCTACCGTGGCACGCCTTTTCGCCAGCAACTGGTCGAAGAAGGCAGGCTGCTGCACAAACCCTGGAGCCACTACGACACGGGGCATGTCGTGTACCAGCCGGCGAAAATGACCGTGCAGGAAATGGAGCAGGCCTACGACTGGTTCTGCCGCCAGGCACATAGCGCGGCCAGCATTGTCCGGCGCGGCCTGCGCACCATGGCCGCCTATCCGCTGCGAGACATGCCACGCACGCTCATATCCAGTCTTCGCACAGACTACGGCTGCCGGCGGACGTACAATTGGCGCAACCGGCAGGCCCGGCAGGCCGGCGCCGAAGCGCCGCAGTGAGTATCGCCCGCGCGGACGTGCGTACGCGGTGCCCCACCGTTGACACACGACTGACCGCATTGCTATAATGACCACAGACAGACACAGGCAAGAGCGAGAGGAGCTAACTGCCATGAAGCGTATCGCAGTCCTGACCAGCGGCGGCGATGCACCAGGCATGAACGCGGCCATCCGGGCCGTCGTGCGCATGGGCGTCGCCCAGAAGTGGGAGGTTTACGGCGTCCACCGCGGCTACCAGGGTGTGATCGACGATGATATGGAATTGATGACATCCCGGTCTGTGAGTGGCATCTTGCAGAAGGGAGGCACGGTCCTGCAGACGGCGCGCTCAGAGCGCTTTCGCAGCGATGAGGGCAGGCTCCTCGCCGTGCACAACCTGAACGCGCGCGAGATCGAATGTCTGGTTGTGATCGGGGGCAACGGCTCTCAGAGTGGCGCTTTGGCGCTGTGGCGCATGGGTTACCCGGTCGTGGGGATCGCGTCCACCATTGACAATGACCTGCCCA
>CAYOEZ010000303.1:0-4448 GCA_964402955.1 uncultured Ktedonobacterales bacterium
CACCTCGCCGCTATTCCCTTCACCCGCCTGCGCCGCCCGCTCTACCCGCTCGACGAGTTCGAGTATAAGGTGACAATCTCGAGATAGAGCTACTATCGTCCATCGCTGAGTCACCATCATTGCGAGGATGGTTTGCGAAGCAATCCCCATCGGGAAACATGAGATTGCTTCGCACAGCGCGTTCGGAATGACAACTCTTGGTTCCTCTACTGTCTGACAAAGGTGGTGATCGCATGCTTGCAGACTCCAACGCATCTCAACTCCCGCCGTCTTCGTCACGTCTTTCACTCTATCAAGAGGACCTGCGTCTCTCCGTCGTTCCGGTCCTTGCCGCACTTGTGGCCGTAGGGCAGGTCTTGATTGTCGCGGGCGAATTGTTGGATTTTCCTGGCGCGGGCACCGCTGCATTGCTTCTGTTTGCTTTGACGGCTGCCTCGGCTGCCCTGCACTTCTGGAAACCAGAGTTCGGCCGCTGGTGCACACTACTTGTCTGCACAGTGACCGTTCTCCTCCTCGCTCTCTGGCTGCAGGTGCCCGGTACGCTTCCCCTTCTCGGTCTCGTCGTGATCCTTGCGGCTGGCATCAGCGGCTTGAGACAAGTGATCATCGTTGCTGCCATTCAAACGGCCCTCCTTGCTCTCCTGAACGGGGCGGTTGCAGAAGCACGGGGATCTGCTGAACTGGCTATCGCAGCCTGCACAGTCTGGATTGCCGCTCTCGTGGTGCGAGCAATCTACCAGCCAGTTCTGGATCTCGCCGACTGGTCCTGGAGACAATTCGAGGGTGCGACGCGGCTGCTCTCGGAAGCGCGCGATCGGCAGATGGAACTGAAGCAGGCCCTGGAGGATCTGGCCCAGGCCAACCGACAATTGGCATTGGTCAATGAAAAACTGGCGGTCGCCCGCCGGGTCGCAGAAGAGGCGGAAAGCGCCAAGGCAGCCTTTGTCGCCAATGTCAGCCACGAACTACGAACGCCGCTCAACATGATCATCGGGTTCAGTGAGATGATGACCCAGTCCCCAGAGACATATGGCCGCCCACTGCCCGCTGCACTTCTGTCGGATTTGTCTGTCATCCAACGCAACAGCAGGCACCTGGCGAATCTGGTGGACGATGTGCTTGACCTTAGCCAGATTGCCGCCGGGCGGATGGCCCTAACGAAGGAGTATGTCGATCTGCACGAGATTGTTGAATCGGTCCAGGCTACAATGAGTAGACTGTTTGTCTCCAAGGGTCTCTACCTCGATCTTGATATCCCCAGCGAGTTACCCCTCGTGTTCTGTGACCGGACCAGGATTCGCGAAGTCGTGCTCAACCTTCTCAGCAATGCTGCGCGCTTCACGGAGCGCGGTGGCGTACGGCTAGAGGTCAGGTTCGACGGAAATGAGATAAGGGTGAGTGTGGCAGACACCGGGCCAGGTATCGCGCGTGAGGACATAGGAAGGCTCTTCCGTCCATTCCAGCAGCTAGATGTCACACAGCGCAGGCGGCATGCGGGAAGCGGCCTCGGGCTGAGCATCAGCAAGAGCTTCGTCGAGTTGCATGGAGGTCGGATGTGGATCGAGAGTATCAAGGGCAAGGGGACGACCATCAACTTCACGCTGCCGATAGAGCCAGTGGTGTCTGGCGAAAGCTCCGCCGCTGGTTGGGCTGATGCGGAGTGGGAATACAGGCAGCGCACCCGCCCATCACGCGCTCCCCGCGCTGTTGTGCGTCCGCGCCTGCTTGTGCTGGAGAATGAACGGGGAAGGCCGCTGCAGCGTCTCCTGACACGCTACGTCCATACCTGTGACGTCGCCAGTGTGGCGACTGTGGCCGACGCAGCGGTGGAACTGGCCCAAACTCCCGTGCAGGCCCTCATGATGAATAGCCACTCCGTCGGCCAGGCCTTGGACCGCCTGATACATGATCAGAGCCTGCCCAATGGATTGGCAGCCATTATCTGCTCGCTGCCAGGCGCTTCGGAGACAGCCGCCGGTCTGGGGGTTTCCGACTATTTGGTCAAACCGATTGCCCGCGATCGCCTGCTGGCAACAGTCGAACGGGTCTGTCCGCATGGCAAACGTGTTCTCATCGTCGAAGATGAACCCGAAGCGCTGCGTCTCTACTGGCGCATCCTGGAATCCGCCGGCCGAGGCTACGAGATCATGACCGCCCCCAACGGACGGCAGGCGCTGGTGATGATGCGCAGCCGGCCTGATGTGGTCTTGCTCGATCTGGCGATGCCGGAAATGGATGGCTTCCAGGTCTTGGCCCAAATGCGCGCTGACAAGACCCTGCACGATACGCCTGTCGTTGTGATCTCAGCACGTGATCCGCTTGGCCATCCGGTGGTGAGCAGCGGCCTGGCCGTGACGCGTGGCGGCGGCCTGACGGCCCATCAAGTCCTGGCGTGTATTGAGGCCTTGCGCAATATCCTCAGCCCAGGCTCTGCGCCTGTTGATCAAGCGCCGCCAGCAGAGCCTGCCGGCTGATTGGTTTGCGCAGGAATCCGGCGGCGCCCATGGCCAGCGCCAGGTCTTCTTCGGGCATGATGGTACACACAAGCACACGGAGGTTTTGTGTCGCGGGATCCTCGCGCATTCGTTGCAGCAGTTCCCACCCGTCTATTCCTGGCAGCATGACGTCAAGCAGCACGATGCGCGGGTGTGTGCGCTCGATTGTGGCCAGGACCTGCTCAGGATTGGCGCAGCAGGTAACAGTGTACTGGTCGCCGGCCAGGTAGCGCTGATAGAGTTGCAGAGCGTCGGCGTTGTCGTCTACAACCAAGACGGGTATCTGCTCGACGGCGCGTAAGATGATGCGCAGGGAGAGGGCCGCAGCAGGGCTGGCGTCATCAATCATCGTCAGGTCGCCGTCGCAGAGCGCCAACAGACGCCGGGCCATCTCCAGGTTCTCGGTATGGGCGCCGGCGCTGGCGGCAGCGCATTTCCCGTCGTTGCACACGCAATGGATGGTTATGACGACGTGGCGGCCGTCAGGATTGGCGGTGACTGTGATTGTGCCTCCGGGTGCGGCGCGCACACAGGCAGTTAGCACATTAAGCAGCGCCTGACGCAGTACTGCGCGCGGGGCAGTCACGTTCTGCAGGTGATCGGATAGGTGCTGATCTACCACCGTGCCGGTTGCCTTGAGCAAGGGCGACATGGTTGTGGCGGCCGCTTCAAGGACGTCGCGTACGGACATCATGTCGCACTTGTGCGATTGCCCGAGCAATTGTATCTCTTGTTCGCGGCTTGGCCCCAGGCTATCGGCCGCCGACTGTGGGGCGGATGCCTGGCTCTCGCTGCCGGCGAGACGGGCGCTCACGGCGTAGTGCGTCCAGAGGTACTCCGCCAGCACGCGCAGCGCCAGGCTGTCTTCGCGCCTGAGTTGCCTGATGCTTAGACCAATCGCTTGCGCCACTGCGCGTTGACCGAACTGATCAATGTAGCGATAGTAGAGCGCGTGATACATGCGCCAGGCCTTAGGCTGTTGGGGGAGGTCCACGTTGGGCTTCAATGCCTCGATGGCGCCGGTAAGGATGCCGCGCAATTGACCCGAGCTGTCAGCGGCGCTCAGTCCAAGCTGATCGAGCAAGGGGCTGCGCCGCAACTCAGCCGGATCATAGAGGTACCGTAGCGCCGAGCGAACACGATCAACAAAGGAAAGCGTGGCGTCGGGAGACACAGGATGACCTCATCATGTCCCAACTTTGGCCTGCTTTTGGCCGAATTGTGCTGCGCAGGATGGCCGGTTCGTGTTATTCTACCCTCGCAGCGCCACAGACGTCCGCAACATTGTGGCGCCTCTCCCGCCAGCCGTGACCCGGCGAGGCAAACACAATGTACCACATTGGCCGCTCGGCTGCAAGAGCCTCGTCTCCCATACACACGTGCTGAGCCGGCAGGCTGTCTCGGCCCACTTCATCTTTGCCATCTACCCACATGCTTCTCTACGGTACAACCTTGGCATACCGGGCCGTTCGAGGCAGCACAAGCCACCCACATGTCCGTTGGTCCACAAAAAGGAGGATGACAGTGAAAGGATCCCCGAGCCGTCGTTCGTTCCTGCGCGCCCTCGGATTGAGCGCTGCCGGCGCCGTGTTGACCGCCTGTGGGGCGACAGCAACGCCCACCCCTGCGCCCAAGCCGACTGAAGCTAAGGCCGGAGCAACGTCTGTGCCTGCTGTGCCTGCTGTGCCTGCTGCGCCTGCAAAGGAAGAGACAATCAACTTCCTTGCTCGCGGCGACGACGCCATCTTCAAGGTCTTCCGCGACATCAAGGCAAGCTTCGAACAGGCTGTGCCTGGCGTCAAGGTCACACTCGATGAGACGCCTGCAGACTACTACCAGAAGTTCCAGCTCCAGATTGCCAGCGGCACGCCCCCCGACGCCATCTTCGAGGGGGTCGGCACCATCGGCACATCGGCGCGCATGGAGGGGCAGGTGCTCTCGCAGACTGCGATC
>CAYOEZ010000304.1:0-4436 GCA_964402955.1 uncultured Ktedonobacterales bacterium
TGATGCGTCATGCTGTCCGATTTTCGGACTCCGAAGGTCGGAGAACGCAGTGAAGTATCTCAATAAGCACGCATACGAGATTCTTCGCTCCGCTCAGAATGACAGCCATCAGAACCCGTGTGGCGAGCCACTAGAAGCTCCTCGCTGAGCAAACGAAAGCCTCTGCGAGGCTCACATATCCAGCCCCAACGGGGCTTTCATCTCTTTAGCTGGGAGCTTGAAGCTCCCAGCAGCGCTCACACATCCAGCATTAGATCTCCCACCACCGATACCCGGAGGAATCTGCCATGTATCTCACACGGCATCAAACGTCCGCCGCCCCGCGCTGGGCAGTGGATGGCCGCCCGCTTGCCCCGGATCTCGACCTGAGCGCTCTTCTCTCGCTGCCGCGCTCCTCGATGCTGGCAGTGCTGAACGACGCAGCAACGGACGCTGCGCCGTCCGGCGCGCTCCTGCCGCCGATTGACGCCATGCAAGAAGTGTGGGCGGCCGGCGTGACCTACCTGCGCAGCCGCGACGCCCGCCAGGCAGAATCGAAAGTAGGCGACGTCTACCAGCGCGTGTATGACGCTGAGCGGCCTGAGGTCTTCTTCAAGGCGATCGGCTGGCGCGTGCAAGGAAACGGCATGCCCATTCACGTGCGCGCCGACAGCCGCTGGAACGTGCCGGAACCGGAGCTTGTCCTGGTCGCCAACGCACGGGGCGAGATCGCCGGCTATTGCGCGGGCAACGACATGTCGTCGCGCGACATCGAGGGCGAGAACCCGCTCTACCTGCCGCAGGCCAAAATCTACAACCGCTCGTGCGCGCTGGGCCCCGGCATTCTGCTCGCCACAGAGGACGAGCTACGCGACCTGCCCGTTCAGCTTACCATCACCCGCGACAATGCCGTCGCCTTCCAGGGCGGCACGCGTACCTCGCAGATCAAGCGCCGTCTCGGCGAGCTTATCTCCTATTTGACACGGGAACTGGACATGCCGCACGGCGTGTTCCTGATGACAGGCACAGGCGTCGTTCCACCCGACAGCTTCTCGCTCAAGCCCGGCGACGTCGTGCGCGTCACCATCGGTGCGTTGACAATTGAGAACTTGACCAACTAGCGGGCTGCCGGAGTCAGTTGTCTTACCGTGGAGGCGCACAGGTTCTCACCGTTCTCTCGGCTCTTCTTCTGCGCTCTCTGCGTCTCGGCGGTTGAACAACGCCCTCTGGCCCTTGGAGCGCGGGTTACCACGCTGCACATAGGGATACTGTCATGACAATCGCGGACGCTGCTCAACGAATCAAAGACAACGTCGAGAAGGTCATCGTCGGCAAAGCCGATGTGATTGACCTGTGCCTGGCAGCCATTCTCTGCCAGGGCCATATCCTGATCGAGGATGTGCCCGGCATCGGCAAGACGACGCTGGCCAAGGCGCTGGCGCGCTCGCTGGGGTGCACCTTTCGCCGCATCCAGTTCACACCCGACCTGCTGCCGTCAGACGTAACCGGCATCTCGTTCTTCAACCAGAAAACTCAAGCGTTCGAGTTCCGCGCCGGCCCCGTGCTGACGCAGATTCTACTGGCCGACGAGATCAACCGCGCCACACCGCGCACGCAGTCAGCCCTGCTCGAGGCCATGCAGGAGCGCCAGATCACAGTAGATGGCGAGACAATGCCCCTGCCCTGGCCCTTCCTCGTGCTGGCGACACAGAACCCCATCGAGCTTGAGGGCACATTCCCGCTGCCCGAGGCGCAGGTAGACCGCTTCATGCTGCGCGTCAAGCTGGGCTACCCGACAGCCGCTGAGGAAGAGACCATCGTCACGCGCTTCGAGCACGACGACCCAATGACCACATTGCAGCCCGTCGTCGCGTCCGCTGAACTGGCCGCGCTGGCCGATGAGCAGCGCACCATCCACGTGGACGACAGCATCCGGCATTACATTGTGGAGATGGTGCGGGCGACGCGCAGCAATCAGGCGATTGAGCTTGGCGCCAGCCCACGCGGCAGCCTGTTCCTGACCAAGGGGGCGCAAGCCCTGGCCGCCTTGCGCGGGCGCAGCTTCGTCATCCCCGACGACGCCAAGTACCTCGCGCCGTTTGTCCTCGCTCATCGCGTCACGATCAGCCCGCAAGCGCGCCTGCGCGGTCGCACCAAGGAAGACATCGTGAGCGAGATCGTCGGAAACGTGCCGGTACCAGTAGAAACGGTCCAGTAGGCGAATGTATAGCAAGCACTGGGTCTACTTCATCATCGCCGTCATGCTCGCAGGCGCCGTCACCCAGGAAGGAGCGCTCGTCATCGTCGGGGCGCTGGCCGGCCTGGCTCTGGGCAGCGCCTGGCTGTGGAATCGCTATGTGCTGCGCGGGGTCCAATACGAGCGCGTCTTCAGCCACACCCGCGTCTTCCCCGGCGAGATGGTGAACGTCGGCATCCGTGTGACCAACCGCAAGCTTCTCCCCCTGCCCTGGCTGGCCATCGCCGACGAATTCCCAGCCAGGTTGAGTCTGACCAAAGGCAGGCTCGAACCCACATCTCAATCCAGCATCGGCCTTCTCAGCCACGTGATTGCCATGCGCTGGTACGAGCGCGTGACCTGGGGGCATCAGCTCGAAGCGACGACGCGTGGCTACTACACATTTGGCCCGCTCACCCTCAAGTCCGGCGACATGTTCGGCATTTTCCAGTCCGAAGAGACGCGGCTCGATCAGTCGTTTCTCATCGTCTACCCTCGTTTGGTGACGCTCGAACGCCTGGGCTTGCCCTCGTGCCAGCCGTTTGGCGACATGCGCTCACCCCAGCGCATCTTTGAGGATCCCAGCCGGACGATCGGCATTCGCGACTACCGCGCTGATGGCTTCAAACGCATCCACTGGAAAGCCTCAGCGCGCCGCCAGTCGCTTCAAGTACGCGTCTACGAGCCGACAGCCACGCCCCAACTGGCTGTTTTCCTCAATGTGAGCACGTTCGAGCACGCCTGGGAGGGCATTGACAACGAGGTTCTGGAATCGGCAATCACCGTAGCTGCTTCACTGGCGCAGTATGCCCTCTCGGCCGGCTATGCCACCGGCGTGTTCGCCAACGGCCCCATTGTGCAAAGCGACCAGACCCTGCGCGTGCGGCCAAGCACCAGCCCGCAGCAGTTGACCGTCATTCTTGAGGCGCTGGCCAAGCTCAACAGCTTCGCCCTGCAGACGATCGAGCAGGTCATCGAAGCGGAACAGCGGCGCCTGCCCTGGGGCGCGACGCTGGTTGTGGTGACCGCCTACGTCACGCCCGCCCTCGTTGCCGTTCTCGGCCGCGTGCACGAGAGCGGACGGCAAACCGTGCTCGTCACCTTTGGCGATGCTCCGGCCGCCGCCGGCCTGCAGGGCATCCTTGCCTACAGCGTGCGCGGCGAGAACCTGCTCAGCGCCTGATACTGCAACCGTACTTGAACCGGCTGTCGTTCTGAGCGAGCGTCGTTTGCGAGCGAAGAATCTCAAATCTGGCATTGCTGCACTCGGACTGAGATTCTTCGTCGCTCCGCTCCTCAGAATGACAAGTGCGGTAGTAGTACTAGACCGCAATCGGATACCTGCCATACTTGATCCAGGCGTCGCGCATGGCCAGGAAGTTGTCGAACGGCACATAGTCGGGAATCGAGTTGGCCGAGCTCAGGCAGTAGCCGCCGCCGGGCGCAAGCACAGAAATGCGCTCCTTGACTTCGGCGTCCACGTCCTCTGGTGTGCCCAAGGTCAGCGTGTAGGCCAGGTCAATGTTGCCGATCAGAGTCAGGCGGCCCTCCACCTTCTTCTTGAGCGCCACGATGTCCATCCCCGGCGGCTCCAGCGGGTTCAGCGCATCAAAGCCGGCTGCGATGATGTCCTCGATGACCGCATTGATGTCGCCGTCGCTGTGGAATGCACACAGCACATCACGGGCATGGCAAGCGCGGTTGACACTCTCGTAGAAGGGGAAGACGAAGCGGCGGAAGATGGCCGGCGAACACATCAGCCCAGTGTTGTAGGCCAGGTCATCGGCGTGCCAGAGCATACCCACCGACTTGTGATTGAGGATGCGCTCGACCACACGCGCCTGGATGGCGCACACCTTCTCAAAGACGCGCGCTATCAGATCGGGATCTTCGGCCAGGGCATACGAAAAGCTCTCGAAACCCATCAGCCACCAGGCAGCATTGAACACCTTGCCGACGCCGGCAAAGACCTTCATCGTCGGCGGCAGCAAGCGGTCGGCTTCGAGATACGCGGAGAGATCCAGCTTGTCGGGGTCAGGCCACTGGAACGCCTCAAAGTCGGCGTGGCTGGTGATAGCTCCTTCGCCTTCGTTCGCCCAGCGCCGTTCCACGGAGTCGTATGTCTCGTCGTGCTTGGTCGTCATGGCGCCGGTCATCTCGTCGCTCGCCGTCAGGCCGCTGGTGATGGTGATGTAGTCAAAGCCAATGGCCTGCGCAAACT
>CAYOEZ010000305.1:0-4414 GCA_964402955.1 uncultured Ktedonobacterales bacterium
TCGCGCTTGACACACTCTTACCCGCTTGGTAAACTAGCGGGTGTTCGAGGAGATGCAATGACCGATGTACTGATCTGGTGGCTTGTAGTCCAGATTCTTGGGCTGGCGGCGCTGCCTGTGGCCTGGCGGCTGTTTTCTGGCTTGCCGGATCGCGGTTACGCGTTTGCCAAGCCACTGGGCATTTTCCTCGTGACCTACCTCCTGTGGATTCTGGCCATGTTCGGCGTTGTGCGCAACAACCGCGGCACGGTCATGTTCCTTGTGCTGGCTGTGGCGGTCGCCGCCTGGTGGTGGGTCATGCGCCGGCGCGGCGAAGCGGGCGACACAGCAGCGCCGCAGGCCGCAGCCAGGCCGCGCCGCCTGACCACGACATCGGGTGGGAAGAAGGGCAGGCACGGCGCGCGCCAGGGCAGAGACCCGGGGGAGACGCCGGAAATCCTTACCTGGGTACGCGCCAACATCCGCATCATTGCCATCGAAGAAGCCATCTTCCTTGTTGGTCTTCTGGTCTGGGCGCTCTTCAAAGCCTACAACCCCGAGATCATCGCCACCGAGAAGCCGATGGAGTTCGCATTTCTCAACGGCATTCTGCGCAGCGATGTTTTCCCTCCACTTGACCCCTGGCTGTCTGGCTTCTCTATCAGCTACTATTACATGGGATACGTGCTGATGGCGGTGCTGACGCGACTCAGCGGGGTTGCGCCGAGTGTCGCGTTCAACCTCACGCTGGTGCTTGCCTTCAGCCTGACCATGACCGGGGCATTCAGCATCGTCTACAACCTGGTCGCCCGCCGCAGAACGGTTCCAGTAGAGACGCCTCCTCAGCCGCCGCAGCGCACGGGCGCGCATGCCCCCTCAGTTGCAACTGGCCTGTTCGCCGCGTTCCTGGTCGCGATCATGGGCAATCTGGAAGGCTTCCTGGAGTTCTTCTATGCCCGCGGCATCGGTTCGGCTGCTTTCTGGGCGTCGCTCGGCATCGCCGATCTCGACAAGCCCTACGTCAGCGCGTCCTGGTTTCCCACGTCCAACTGGTGGTGGTGGAAAGCCAGTCGTGTGATCGGCACGCAAGGCCCGATCGGCGATTACACAATCAACGAGTTTCCCTTTTTCAGCTTCATGTTGGGTGATAATCACCCCCATGTTCTGGCGCTGCCCTATGCCCTACTCTGTGTGGCGCTGGGGCTGGCCATCTTGCTTGGGCCGTTGCACAATCTGCTCGACTCCCTGCGTGAGCAGCGCTGGACAAAACTCCTGGGCGCATGGTTCTTGCCCGCCCTGCTGCTGGGAAGCCTGTTCTTCCTGAATAGCTGGGATTTCCCGACCTATACGTTCATTGTTGTGCTGGCCTACGCCTTGCGGGTGTACCGCGAGCACGCCCGGCTCGATCTTGACGCGATCAAGGAGATCCTGCTCTTTGCACTACCCGTGGCAGTGCTTGCCGTCTTGCTCTTCATTCCCTTCTATATCAGTTTCCAATCGCAGGCCAGCGGCTTTGCCATTGTGCGCGTGCGCACCCAACTGCATCACTTTCTGATCATCTTCGCTCCATTCTTGATCATGACGCTGGGCTTCCTCGTGGTCAAACTGCACGAGTGGCGAGCACTGGCAGCGGAGGACAAGCGTGAGGCCCGCGCTTACCTGTTGCCTTTGATCGCGGCCGGCGTCATCATTGCCGCCGGCATGGTTGCCATCCAGTTGTGGACGACCGTGACCACTCTGCTCCTGACGTCCGTTGGCGGCGTGCTGGTCTCACTGCTGTTGCTTGCGTTCGTCGTTCTGGCCCTGTTTGCCTTCTTTGCACACTGCCTGGGCGACTCATCGGACGTCTTTGTTATCGTCCTGATCGGAACAGCCTGTGGGGTCACGCTCCTGCCCGAATGGATGCATATCAACGACACATTTGGCGGCAATCTCAGCCGCATGAACACGGTTTTCAAATTCCTCTATCAGGGCTGGATTTTGTTTGGCCTCGCCTCCGCCTACAGTGTCTATCGCGTTATCGCTGATCGCGCTGCTGGTGTGCGACTGGCACGCAGCGGGCCACGGCTTGTCTACGCGCTTGTTGTCGTGGCGCTGGTGCTTGCCGGCGCCTTCTATCCCGTCATGGCTTTCGTTACCAAGGCGAACGAGTTCAAGGTCACACCTACGCTTGACGGCATGGCTTACATGAAAGCGAACAATGCCGACGACTATTATGCTATCCAATGGCTCAACCGCAATATCAGCGGCTCGCCGGTCATTGTGGAGGCCATTGGCGGCGAATACTCGGAATACGCGCGCATCTCGACACACACCGGATTGCCGTCTGTTCTGGGCTGGCCGGGACATGAGGTGCAGTGGCGCGGCAATGCCAAAGGCTGGGAATCACGCGAAGGCGACGTCAGCCGTCTCTATGCAACAACCGATGTCAACGAAGCCAAGAGCCTGCTCGCCAAGTACGGTGTGACCTATGTATACGTTGGCCGCCTCGAGCGCGAAACGCGCGATTCGTCGCAGAAGGCCAAGTACGACGCGACCGCGCTGGGCAAATTCGCGACGTTCATGGAGGTAGCCTACCAGCAGGGCAGCGTCACCATCTATCGCACGCGCCAATAATGCCGCTATTGACTAAGCTGACATTGTCAAACTAATTATTCTGGATTCTGAGGGACTATGAGCAAAGACAGATTCGACTCGACTGGCACACGCAAGAAGGGCAAGGGAAAGCGGGTTGTGGCTGTGTCAGCGCCGCCCCCGCCGGAGAAGCCTGCCCCGAGCAAGCCCGGCATTCCGGCCAGGGCCAAACCGGCAACGCGTCCGCCTGCTCCTGCCGCGCGTCCAATGCAGCGCGACGCGGCTGCAGAGCCTGAGGTTGGCGTGCTATGGAACGTGAGCCTTGAGATCGTGCTCTACGCAGTCCTGGCGCTGATTGCGTTTGCCGTGCGTCTCTATGCGCTCGACCGCTTCCCGCTGCAAGAGGCAGAAGGGGTGCGGGCATGGGCTGCCTGGGGGCTGTCGCAGGGCGTTCCCGATGTGTCACTCGCCGGCCACTCACCGCTGCCCATTTTCGGCGCGGCGCTCTCGTTCTTGCTCTTCGGCGCAAGCGACGTAACGGCGCGGTTGTTGCCGGCGTTGGCTGGCGGCGTCTGTGTCTTACTGCCCTATGCCCTGCGCCGCGAGTTGGGTCGCTCGGCGTCGTTGATCGCTGCGGCGATCCTGGCGCTCAGCCCGTCGCTCCTCTTTGTGTCACGTTCCTTGGACGGGGGTATGATCGTCGCCGCCGGAGCGCTGGTGCTCCTCGCCTGCGCCCTCGCCTACCGCCGTGACGCTCAGGATCGTTATGTCTACATTGGCGGCGTGGCGCTGGGAGTGATGTTCGCCGCCGATACCACCGCCGGCCCGACGGCTCTTATCCTCGGCCTGCTTGTCTTGCTCGGATGGCAGCGATCCAGCGCGGACAGAGAGTTGCCGGTTCTGGCGCTGCGCAATGCGCTCCTTGCCTTCATTGCGGCGGCGGTTGTGCTGGGCACCGGATTACTCAGCAATCTGCAGGGCGTCCAAACCGGCCTGATTGACCCGCTCACTGTGTGGTTTTCCGGAGCGTCTGCGGGGACTCTCGGCCAGCGCCTTGCCTTCTACCTGCGCGTTCTGCTCGCCTACGAGCCGTTGGTCGTGCTCTTCGCGCTGCTGGGCGTTGTGGCGGCTGTCGTGGCGCGTGCGCGCCAGGGCGGCTTCAACATCTCCCTCAACTTCCTGAGACGTGACTCGGACGACGATGACGAGGACGATGCTGAGATGCCGGCTGAGGAAGATGGCGTTCAAGACGGCGAGGCTTTCTCGCTTACGCCATACCTTGTTTTGTGGTCGGCGCTGGCTGTCGCCTTCTACTTCCTTCTGGGCGATCAGCGACCGGCGTCGGTCGCGCAGATTGTGCTGCCTCTCGCTCTGCTGGCGGCCAGCTTCGCCGGTCGTCTCATCGATACAAGCGAGCTTGGCGAGTCCAGTCGCGACGCCTGGCTGCTGGCCGTCGTCCTGATTCTGATCGTGTTTGCCTTTGTGCCGTGGTTCAACCCCTCCTCTCTCTTCGGGGGTCGCTTCACGTCGCTGGAGAAGCGCATCCAGAGTGCTACCGCCATCATTCTGGCGCTGACTATCCTGGGGATGGTCGGGCTGGCTGCCTGGTTTGCCTATCGTCTGCGGCTTCGGATCATGCTGCTATCGGCCGCGATTGCCCTGGGCATCGGTCTCTCCATCTACACGGTGCATTCTGCGTGGCAGCTCAACCTGGTTAATTGGCCCAATGCCACGGAGCCGATGCTCTTGCAGCGCACGGCCCCCGACATTCGCCTGCTGCTGGCCGATGTGCGGTCCGTGTCGCGGCGCCAGGGTGACGATGCGATTGCCATCACGGTTGACGATCGCCTGCGCCAACCCG
>CAYOEZ010000306.1:0-4414 GCA_964402955.1 uncultured Ktedonobacterales bacterium
AGAGGAACCTTGGCGCCAAATATGCCGCCGCTCTTGAGGTGTTTCATCAGCTTATCCAAGCTGTTCCCTTTGAGAGGGTATCACCCACCACGGAAGAGGTCCAACAGGCAGCAGCATATACTGCTCCTAAAGACGCCCACATCATCGCAGCCGCTAAATGCGCCCAGGTAGACTTCCTGGTCAGCTTGGACCGCCGCCACATTATTGGTCAACCCAATGTTGCTCAACGTTCCGGGCTGAAGATCGTTCTCCCCGAGCATCTCTTGGAGGTACTGCGCTCGTAGGAAGAGGTAGACTCCTTGCCCCCGCTCTTGGCATGCCGCATAATGTATCCGCATAATGTGCATTATGCGTTGACTTTCGGGCCGAAACAGGGTGAAATGGCTGCGGAAGGCGTCACTAACGGGCAAAAAAGACACCGCACAATCCGACGCCGGTCTGTCTCATTCCGTCATCAGCAGCACAGCCCTCTCTCAGCCAGTCGCCCCCTCTGTCTCAGCCGTGTCGTCCACCATTATCTCCGCCCCCAGCACCCTCCTGATCCACCACCGCTCCAGCCACAGCCGCCGTTCTGAAGGCTCAATCAGCCCATATCGCGTCCCCCTCCCCACCACCTCCACCTGCGCATCGTGTGCCAGGATCAGCGGAAGCACGTTCAATCCACCCCAGGCAGGGACTGGCGCAAGATCAAGGCCTTGCTTCTTGTATACCTGCCACATAAGCGACGCACACGAGTAGCCTCTCTCCTCGCGTCGTCCGAACAGAATCATACGCATATTGGCGGCATAGGGTGCTCCGACTTTGCTCTCGGCGTACAGCGCCGCCGCGTGACGCGCGGCCTGGGGCAGGCGGGGGCGGACGGCGAGGATATCGTAGCATTTCTGGTAGAAGCTCAGCGGGGAGCGCCGCACCTGATACCACACGGCGCTGTCATCGTAGTCGCCGCGCGGCTCGCGCACAGCGTCGATCACGTCTCCCTGGGTGCTGACAATGCCGGCGTGCGACCAGAAGATCAAATAACGCATGATCCGCATGTCAGTCGGATTCGCCACGAGCAGGATGTCGCCGGGCGCGAGGGCGGAGTAGTCGAGGGAGTTAGTATCGCGAACGCTGTCACTGACCATTGCAGCGCCACGCCGTCAGAACAGGATGTTCGAGCAGCGACGCCGGCGCGGCAGCGGCCTGCTCGGCACGCAGGCGGATGTGCGCCCGCTGCGCCACGGCAGAGTCGCTCCCCGCCACCACGTAGCCACGCCGCCTCCAGGAAGCGAGCAGCTCCTCGTTGCTGTCCAGCCATTCAGCATCACAGGCTTCCGCCAGGCGCTTGCTGACCGTTTGCGGCGTCACACCCAGCATGCGTGCAGCAGCCGTGCGGCTGACGCCGGTATCGAGCAATTGCAGCACGTCGTTGGCGTCGACGGGGGGCTGGCGATAGAAGCGAGCTGAGTACAGGTCACAGTGATGCACAAGCGATGCTTCGGCGCACTGCGGCGGCACGCTGCCCCAGGGCCCGTGGTGCGACATGATGATATGCGCCACCAGGTCCATGTCGCTCTTCGCCAGGGCGATGCCTGTCTCATCGCACACAAGCGCGAGCGCATCCTGCGCCACCACAACTGCGGACATCGGGTCGACCAGCATCATGGCGCTGTGCGAAATGTGGGCCGGCTGGCCGCGCGTCTCGCGCGCCGTCACCTTCGTCAGGTCATGCAGAAGCGCCCCCACCAGGATCGCCACCAGGTTCATCTCGCCGTGACGGTCTTGCCACTCCGCAAAGGAGTCGAGCGCCAGCATGGCAACATCGATCGTGTGCACAAAGACCGGCACGCCGCCGTTGCGCACATTCCACTCGCCTTGCATATGCGGCGTCGCCAGGAGCGCGCCCAGGAATGGATCGATGTGCTCACCGAGCATATTACCGGGCATGCTAGGCCCCGCTTTCTGCGTCCGAGTCGCCGGCGCCGACATGCAGGTCCTGCTCGCGATACTCGCCGTTGGGCAGTTGCACCAGTTGGCTGACCTTCAACTCTGCAGCATCCAGTTGCTCATTGCACAAGCGCGCCAGGCGTGTGCCTTCCTCGAACAGCGCCACCGCCTCATCCAGAGGCAGGTTTCCTGCCTCGAGGCGATGCACGGTCTCCTCTAGCCTGGCCAGCGCCTTTTCGAACGAAACTTTCGCCATTCTCGCATTCCCACCTGTTCTTGATGATAAGACAAAAGCGTGTTATAATCTCAATCGCCACACACGAAAGGAGACAAAGACATGGCACTGGATCTACGGCACATCTCGCTCCGGCTGGCGATGCCCGAAGACGAATTGGTGAAGAGGAGTGTCCTTTCCTTCATTGCCCATGAGATCAGGCTTGCCGAGTGGGACATCTCCGACATCAAGGATCGCTACGCGGTCCAATCTCTGAGCGACATGGGCGCCAAGATTCGCGCCAAAGAGATCCGCAGTCATCCCGCCTGGGAAGACCTCGTCCACTGGGAGTCGCTTGAGGATTATCTCCGCAAGCTGCGCTCCGTGGAAGAGGAGATAACGCGTGCTGCTTGATTTCTCTCGCATCGCGCTCAGCGAGTTCGGTGACATCGTCACATCGGTAGAGTTCATCTATCGTCGCTCAGCCATGCCAGAGAAGTTGCGCGTCCATCTGCGCGACGGGACATTCGTCGACATATGGGTCAACCCATCAGGCACACGCCATTCATTCCACTGGGAACAGCGCGCCAAGCGCGGGACCATCTACCGCCACGACAACGCCCCGGATTACCCAAATATCTCGACTTTCCCAAAGCACTTCCACAACGGCAGCGAAGACGGGGTCGAGGAGAGCTACCTCAACGACGATCTGCCCGCAGCCTTACGTGAGTTCTTCTCCTTCATAAGAGAAAAAATGACTGAGTCATAGTCCCGACAACTGCAACGGCAGTTGCCCGCTCTCATCCTGGTTTACGCCACGTTTGCGCCCGCCGCCGCCAACCACCACCCCAAATCGCCCATCGCTGACCCGCACCTGCAGCCTGTTGCCTGGCTGCGCCTGCGCAACGCTGGAAATGACCTCATCGCCGCCGGCGCGCCGCACAATGGCAAACCCGCGCTCGAGAATGGCGCGCGGGCTAAGCGCGTGCAGGTGGGTGGCAAGACCCAGCGTATGCTCGCGGCGCAGCTCCACGTCGTGGCCAATGAGCGTGCGAGCACGCTGCCACAATTCGTCGACACGCTGGCGTTGGCGATCGAGCAGCGAGCGCGGAGAGAGCCGCGCCAGGGCGCGCTGCTCAGCTCCCACGCTGCTGCGCGCCTGCTCGAGCCCCACATGCAGCAACTCAGTAAGCCGCTGCTGCCACATGCCAATCTGAGTGGCCAGCTCGGCCAGATCGGGCGCAACCAGCTCGGCCGCAGCCGACGGCGTGGGCGCCCGTAGATCGGCCACGAAGTCGGCAATCGTATAGTCAACCTGATGTCCAACCGCCGAAATGACCGGCGTCTTGCTGGCATAGATGGCGCGCGCCAGCCCCTCGTCGTTAAACGCCCACAAGTCTTCCAGCGACCCGCCGCCACGCGCCACAATGATCACATCGACGTTGCCGCCCTCATTCAGCGCCTTGAGCGCCGCCACGAGCTGAGCCGGAGCGTCAGCGCCCTGCACAGCGCTCGGCGCTACAACCACCTCCGCCAGCGGATAGCGGCGGCGTAACACATCGATGATATCGTGCAGAACTGCGCCGGTCGGCGAGGTCACGAGACCGATACGCCGCGGCAACGGCGGCAGGGGACGCTTGTGCTCCGCGTCAAATAGCCCTTCGCCTTGCAGGCGCGCCTTCAGTTCCTCGAATTGCGCGGCGAGAGCGCCGATACCTTCCGCCTGAACGGAATCGGCATAGAGCTGATATGTGCCACGCGTCTCATAGAGCGACACGTAGCCGTGGACAATGACTCTCATCCCATCTCTGGGCAGAGCAGGCAAACGCGCTGCCTGGGTTTTCCACATCACGCAGGAGAGCTGGCTTTCGGCATCCTTGATCGTGAAGTAGAGGTGCCCCGAGGGCGCCCGGTTGAAATTGGAAATCTCACCCGCCACCCAGAGGTCTTGCAAGAGCTCATCGCTTTCCAGCAAGTCCTTGAGGTGGCGGGTAATGTCGACGACCCGATAGATGATCATGTTGGCCCCACCCTCCCCCTCCCCTTCTCTCTGCTGCTATGCACCGGTAGAAAAGGAGAGGGCAGGGAATCGTAGTTCGCCAAAGTCAAATTAGGCGTGCAGCTGTCATTCTGAGGAGCGTTGTGTGCGACGAAGAATCTTAACGCCCCGAGCTGGGCTGCTTCGGTCGCAAAGGGCGCTCCCTCAGCATGACAAGTGTCCACTGCAAAAAGGTCTGGTACTGGCCTCGGGACGCCCGTGGTGGTATACTGCGG
>CAYOEZ010000307.1:0-4352 GCA_964402955.1 uncultured Ktedonobacterales bacterium
GCGTTTGCGTGCGATGACCTCATGTACAGCGTCCACGATATATCGCGCCGAAAGCCCATACTTCTCGATGAGCTGCAAATACGGCCCGGACTCAGTGAAGATATCGCGCACGCCGATACGTTTCATGGGTATCGGTAAGTTTTCGACCAGAAGCTCGGCCACAGCGCTGCCCAACCCTCCGTAGAAAACATTGTCCTCGGCTGTAACAACGGCGCCGGTTTCACGCGCTGCTGCCAGAATCGTCTCGCTGTCCAATGGCTTGAGCGTGTGGCAATCTATCACACGCACGTCCACGCCCTGCTGGCTGAGCGTCTCGGCGGCAAGAAGCGCCTGTACGACCATATCGCGATTGGCAACAATCGTCGCATCGCTGCCCATGCGCACTGTAACGGCCGTGCCGATGGCGAAAGGATAGCTGTCGTCGTAGAGGAATGGCACCGGGTCGCGGGTGAAGCTGAGATAGACGGGCCCTTTCCATGCCGCCGCGGCGTGAACGGCTAACCTGGTCGTCGGCACATCGGCGGCTGCCACGATGGTCATGTTAGGTAGAGCGCGCATGAGCGAGAGGTCTTCTTGCCCCTGGTGCGTCACACCATCGCTGCCAGGCGTGATACCACTGTGGCTCGCGGCGATCTTGACATTGAGATTGGTATAACAGATGCTGTTTCGTACCTGATCGAGCGCCCGCATACTGGCGAAGACGGCGTAGGTGGAGACGAAGGGAATCAGGCCGCAGGTGGCCATGCCGGCGGCGGCGGCCATCATGTTTTGCTCGGCGATCCCGAAGTTAAACTCGCGCTCCGGGAAGACCTTGGCGAACTCATTTGTGCCCATCGATTTGGCTACGTCGGCATTCAGCAAGACGACCGCCGGATTCTCCCGTCCCACCTCGATGATGGCCTCAGCATAGGCATACCGAGTGGCCTTCGTCAGTCCACGGGCGAACAGGCTGCCGTCGGCCAGCAGCGGCAGCACCTCAGGGCGCAGATAGCAGTATCGGCTAGAAGGCGGCATCGCGTACCTCCATGCCGGCCGCTGTAAAGATCTCATGCAGCGCCTGTTGCGCTTCCGCTTGGTTGGGCGCCCGGCCGTGCCAGGCGGGATTGTTCTCCATAAAGCTGACGCCCTTGCCTTTGATGGTGTGGGCGATGATCATCGTCGGCTGGCCGGTGACGTGGCGCGAGGATTCCAGCGCATCAACGATCTGCGCCATCTTATGGCCGTCGATTTCGATCACATGCCAGCCGAAAGCCTGCCACTTCTCGGCGACGGCGCCGACCGGCATGACGTTGTCCACGAAATCGTCGTTCTGAATACGGTTGCGGTCGAGAACGACAGTGAAGTTGTCGACTTTCTTGCCGGAAGCGGCCATCGCCGCTTCCCACACCGAGCCTTCTTGCATCTCGCCGTCGCCGATGACCACCCACACGCGGTAGAGACGGCCCTGCAATCTGCCGGCCAGGGCCATGCCCAGCCCGGCGCAGATGCCGTGGCCAAGCGAGCCAGCGGTCATGTCGATGCCAGGCGTCTTGTGCATGTCGGGGTGACCCTGCAGGATGCTGTTGAGGCGGCGCAGGGTGTGCATATGAGACTTGTCGAAATAGCCTCTTTCAGCCAGGGCGCAATACCAGACCGGGCAGGCGTGGCCCTTGGAGAGGATGAAGCGATCGCGATCCGGCCAGTCGGGATTTGCCGGGTCGATGTTCATGACCCGGAAGTATAGGGCGGTAAGGATGTCGGTGGCAGAGAGGGAGCCGCCAGGATGCCCGGCGCCCGCTTCATGAATCATCTGGATGATGTCGGCGCGAATCGTTGCGGCCATGCGCTCAAGGTCGCATACTGAGAGCAGGCGTTGTTCTGTGATGGCTACGGGTTCTGTGGCGGGTGCAGTCAAGGTCATGGTGCCCAGTGCTCCTTGAGCAGATTCGACGCCTTCTGTACGGGCGCTGCACGCAAGCACACCTACGATCGGGAGGCAGTTATCTCGGCGACACGATCGAAAAAGGCACGCTTGAGATCGGTGTTGATGGCCCAGTTGATAGGCGGGGTCTGGAAGCCGCTCAGATCTTCGTAGCGCGTCTCGCGCTCGCGGGAGCGATAATCGACCCAGATGTCGCCCCACCAGCCTGATCCAAAGCCCTGGTCGTAATAGCCCCATGACGTGCCACATTTGACGGCAGCATCGAGGTTGCCAACATTGGGCGAGTCCTCGTTCCAGACGATCGGCTTGGGATGTGCCCTGTAGGCCGCAGTTGCCCGAATCTTGGCCACATATGGCCCCATTTCGTCCGGCTTCATGCCGTTGCCGTGAATCAAGATGTAGTCGGAAGCCTCGATCATAGCGTCGGGGGGCAGCAGTTGATGGCCGACAACGCTGGTGGACCAAAGCAAGCTCTGCGAAGCGAAGGTCGAGCGCAGATCAGTCAGGAAGTGATGGGCCTGGCTGGGGCGAAGCATCTCCCACGGCCATTTCTCCTGGTTCTCGTTGGCCAGCTCAATCATAACGTTGCGGCAGCGGCTATCGGCAATGAACTGGAGGGCGCTTTCGGCGGCGCGGCGAATGGCCTTGGCGCCATTCAATTTGATCACATGCTTCCAATAGAAAATGCCGGCGATGACCACCATGCCCAGCTCGTCGGCGCGATCGAGAACCTGGCGCATACGGCGGGCACAATCAGGCTTGAGATCGCCGTCGGGGGTGAAAGTGTTGTTGTCGTAGGCGTCATAAACCTCTGGAAAGTAGCGCGGCCCCCCGCCCTGGAAGTTGACCGTGAAGGCCAGGACGCCGCGCTCGCGCCAGGAGGGCAATGCGGCGCAAAACTCGTTGACATTGCGCTGTGCGTTCCATTTCCCGGTGTCGGGGTAAGCCCAGAGTGCGCGAGTGACCTCATTGCTGTCGTCGAACGTGGCCTGGACGGCGCGCACGTTGAAGAGTAGCCCCTCAATACTTGCTCCGTCAAATGAGCGACCAGCATAGGTGGGTTGACCGTTGACGGTAAAGGCCGTGCCTGCGATAGCGATGCGCGTCATTTCTGCCTCCTCCCCGACAGGTCCATACGATGACTCAATACGCAACCGGCATTGGTCTATCGTCCTGTTCTGCCACAACGGGCTTGCCGTTCGCCCTATTGCGCAGAATCTGTGTGCATTCGCGGATGACACGGGCGCTGACTTGCTCGGTGATGGCAATGGCGGCGTCAGCGTTGCCCTGTCTGAGTGCGTCAAGGATCGACGTGTGGTCACGGGCGACTGTTTCGGGCGTGTAGTCAGACAGGGTGCGGAAGCGGCTATTCAAGAGCATGCGAGCCTGGTAGTTGTTGGTGTACCATGCTCTCATGAGTCGGCCGTGGCAGGCACGGTTCGTGATATGCTCGTGGAATTGCATGTCCAGTCTGGTGAGCTCGTCAATGTCGAGCATCTGGATTGCCTGACGCGATGCATCGATGATGGTCTGTAAGGTTTCGAAGTCGTCTGGCGTGAGATTGGGAATGGCCGAACGGATAGCCATGCACTCGAGCATGGAGCGCAGGGAGAAGATCTCGACGATATCGTGTTCGTTCAAGCTCACGACGACACATCCGCGATTGGGGATACGCAGGATAAGCCCCTCTTGTTCAAGCTCGCGCAGGGCTTCGCGCAGCGGGGCGCGGCTGACAGCCATCTGGCGGGCAATGGTCGATTCGGTGAGTTTTTCTCCCGGCTCGATGACGCCGGAAATGATGGCATCGCGCACGAGGTCAACGACTGTTCCTTGCACCGTGCGTGCTTCAATCCGTGCAAAGACGTTTTGGTTCACAGTGGACCTCTTGGGGGAAACGGAATTGAAGAATGGCGATTGTCGACAATCCGCATTCTAGCACAAACTGAGGGATTGTCAAGGGGTTTGGCAGAAGAATATGGGCCATTTCAAAGCACACGGTGATGCCATCTCACCCTGACTCTGGTTCCGCACCGCCGCTGCTGGAAGCGTGAGTGATGATCCGGTTGTGTGATCTGCAGAGCAGAAGGCCTTCCCGTTCATGAATGACATCCCGACTCAGCCAGGTAGCCTTCCCTCGCTGGTGAATGCTCTGCGCACCGTGCCAGAGCGTGTCGATCTCCGGCGACGTCCTCCTGCAGGGCACGAGCGGCAAGCAGGCCACGAAGCTCGTGAATGACGCCAAAGCGCTTGAGGATACCGGGGCGATGGCAATCCTGCTCGAGTTGGTGCCCGATCGCGTATGCGAGTTGATCACCAAGCCCTCGAGCGTGCCGATCATCAGCCTGGGCAGCGGTCCACCCTACGCCCCGTGACCGTCCTTTCACTGGGGACACCGTAGCCGAGCTCCTGCGCAACAGGTTCTACATTGGCG
>CAYOEZ010000308.1:0-4303 GCA_964402955.1 uncultured Ktedonobacterales bacterium
GGCGGGTGTGCGGATGGCCGTCCTGGCAGCTCTCACCCTGACCGCAAGCGCCGATATGGAACACATTGTTGTGGCCACTGTGATCGTTTTCGCCGTCGTTATCGCCGCCTTCAGCCTGCTCTTGAGCAGACGCTTCATGTTACGCGTCTCGTCATTCCTCAATGGCTCCTTCCTGAAGGCCTTCAAGCCAACATTTCAGAAGATCGTTGCTGCGCTGCAGATCTATCGCCATTCCTACCGGGCGCTCGGCCTGTCGTTCCTGCTGGCGCTGGTGGGCGTTATGCTCACGTCCCTGACGCAATGGCTCATCAGTGAGTCTCTCGGACTGGGCATCGGGCTCTTCTATTTCATGCTCTTCAATCCACTGATTGCCTTTGTCCTGCTCATTCCCCTGTCGGTCAACGGAATCGGGCTCAAAGAAGTCGCATTCGTCTTCTTCCTGGGGTTGGTGGGCGTACCGCAGGCGGCGGCGTTCTCGCTCTCACTCGTCTTCCACGCCATTATCGTCTTGTCGAGTCTACCCGGCGGCTTTGTCTGGTTCCGCGAGCGCTCCACTCCCCCCATCATGACCGCGGCGGACGCAGAGACCGCAGCACAGACAGACCCATAGGGCAGGTTTCTTACCTGCCGCCCATTTTGGTACCCGAAGGAGGTCATCATGGATACGCAGAAGACCTCGGAGCACCCCCTGGTACGATTGGCGCGGGCAACGATCGAGGCATACGTCCGCGAGGGCAAGGTCATTCGCCCACCGGCTGAGTTGTCGCTCGAAATGAAGCAGCAGGCAGGCGCATTTGTCTCCCTCCACCAGCGCGGGCAGTTGCGCGGCTGCATCGGCACCTTCGCCCCGACGCAGGACAACGTGGCCGAAGAGGTCATCCACAATGCCATTTCCTCAGCCACGCAGGATCCCCGCTTCATGCCTCTCCAACCACGAGAACTGGCCGATCTGGAGATCAACGTCGACGTTCTCTCGACGCCTGAACCGGTTACTGACGTCAATGAGCTTGACCCGCGCATCTACGGCGTCATCGTCAGCGCCGGTCGCCGCCGCGGACTGCTCCTGCCCGATCTGGAAGGCGTCGACACCGTCGCCGATCAGATCGACATCTGCCGCCGCAAAGGCGGCATCGGCCCCCATGAACAGGTGCAGTTGCAGAAGTTTACGGTGGCAAGGTACAGATAGGTCACGCGCACCGCTACGCAGAGAGATCCTCACTCATTTGCGGACGTTGACACGGCGTGTGGCTTGTGACATAATGCTAATGCAGCAGGAGTATTCTGCCACACCGCTGCGGGGTTTGTCTTGTGCTCAAGGAGCAGGCCATGAGAGCTTATGAGTTTCCAACGAGGGTCACACGCAATGGGCAGGTGAAACTGCCCGCATCCATTGTGAAGCTCTTGCCAAACAATCAGGACATTCGGATCATCGTTCTCGTGAAAGACACGGATTCTGACCTGGACAAAGGATGGGGTCATCTGACAACTGAGCAGTTCTTCGCCGGTTACAGCGACGCCGACAGCATCTACGACCGGATCTAGCCGATGCCAACCTTTCACTCCGGCCAGGTTCTGCTCCTGACCGTACCCTACACCGATGGCACAACGGGGAAGAAACGACCTGCGGTTGTGCTCGCAGACACAGGCGACGCCGACGTCATCGTTGCACGAGTGACCAGCCAGCCAGGCAGTGGCGACTTCGACGTGACACTTGCTGACTGGCAGAAAGCGGCGCTGCTTGCGCCGTCAGTCGTGCGCGTCAACAAGATAGCAACGCTGTCCAAGGATCTGGTTGAGCGCGAACTGGGCACACTGTCCCCATCGGACAGGGCACTGATCTCTGAAAAACTGAGACAGCTTTTCGCCGCCGTCCAAACGACATGAATCCCCATGAGGCTAGAACCTCGTGGGGATTGGTCTTCTAGCTCAGAAGGGCGGTATCGGCCCCGACGAACAGGTGCGGTTGCAGAAGTTTACGGTGGCGAGGTACAGATAGACCGCCAGCCGGTTCCAACAGAGGGCATTCTTTGATCGAACTGTCTGATTCCGGGAAGGTTACTGCGACAGGACGGCGTGGCGAGGTACTTGTCGCCATCATCAAGGATATGCTGGACTTCACGATTCTCCGTGACCGGCGCTGGTATCGCATTCCCGTTGAGAGCGCCCAAAAGTGGCTAGGCAAGGCATGGCCACCAGACTGGCTTGCCCCCTACCAGCCTCAAGTCTTTGGTAGTGATGCGTTCAAGGTGAACTACGTTGCGCGGGTTCTCCATATCCAAGAGGCGCATCGCTGGCAGCTTTTCCCGGACGAACCACGCGATGCGAGAAGTTCCCGCCTCTATTATCAACTTGTCACCGAGTCACTCTGCCCATTGCCACAACCGATCCCCAGCCGCCGTTGGCGTCGGATAACCTTCATTCCGACCACATGGGAAAGATTCCAGGCGGCTCATGAGATCAACGACTTGTACCACGGCAGTGTGCTTGAGGAAACCATCTGGGGAGAGTTCAAGAGGCTCAAGATTACGGCAGAACGCCAGGAAGAGACGCAAACCAAGGACGGCTTCTACTTTCTGGATTTTGCCATTCACTGTGCCACTGGCAACATTGATGTGGAAACGGACGGGGATGAGTGGCACGCCAATCCAGAAAGAGCAGCTCTGGATAACCGTCGTGACAACCAACTTGAGGTTGCACACTGGCACGTTCTGCGCTTCACCAGCCGGGCCATAAAAGAACAAATGACCCAATATTGCATACCAAAGGTCGTTCAGGAGATCAACAACTGTGGAGGGCTAGACGACAACAGGGCCAGACCACGGAAGATCGACCTGTCTGCACCTCCAGGCTCATATCAGCCATCACTTCTGGACCTCGAATGACAGCGACCGTGGTCGGTGGTGACCACGGTCGCTCTAAACGTCCCTGCTACCTCAGGTTGAATTCGTCCTCGGCTTCCTCGCCCGGCTTCACTTTCGTGCTCCGTGTCCCGTACTTCTCCGGGTTGATCTCCTCGGCCAGGTGGTAGAGGATGTTGTCAACCTCGTCCAGAGTCAGATCCCGCTCGTCGGCGCGCTCCTTGATATGGTCCGTCGCCTGGCGGATGTGGGCATCGGTCAACTCCAGGCCAAGCTGGCGAGCGCGGTAGCCGATGGCGTTCTTCCCCGTCAGCTTGTGAGCGATCTTGATGTAGCGATGCATGCCGAAATCTTCCGGCTTCAGAATCTCGTACGTCTCCGGATTGTTGAGCAGCGCCTTGGAGTGCATGCCCGCTTTGTGCGTGAAGGCTGTCATACCGGTGATGTAATTGTTGAACGGAATGTCCACGCCAACCATGTCGGCGATCATGTGGTCAAGCCGCGGGATCATGTCCAGCTTGTACTTGCTGACCAGGCTCTTGTCATACGCGTACATGCGGGCGATGAAGCCGCCCAGTGGCGTAATGCCGTTGCGCTCGCCGATGCCCAGAATGCTCGTATCGATGTGCGTCGCCCCGCCTTCCAGCGCCATGAAGCAGTTGGCGATGGCGCAGCCAGAGTCGTTGTGGCCGTGGAACTCGATGCCGCACTTCACTACCGCCCGCACCATGCGCACGACGTCATAAACCTGCAGCGGCGTCGCCCCACCTACCGTATCGGCCAGGCCAACACGCTCAGGGTGCAGATTGTCCACGGCGGCATAGACGCGCAGGATGTCGCCCAACTCGCTGCGGAACGAGTCCTCGCTGGAGAAGCGCACCTGCACACCCTGCGACTTGATGTAGTCGATGACGATCAGAGCGGTCTGGATAATCTGCTCGATCGATTTGCCGTGGCTGAAGGTGCGTAGCAACGACGAGGTGCCAAACAAAATGTCCACACCATCGACGCCCGTGTCAATCGCCTTCTTAGCATCTTCGAGGTCACAGCGCACGTGCGTCAGCACCTTGCAGCGGCGCTTGAGCCTGGCGATCATCTGCGCGTCCTTGAAGCTGCGCGGCGAAGCAAGCGGCGAGGTGACCTCAATGAAGTCAATGCCGAAGTCGTCGAGGGCCTGGGCGATCTCCAGTTTCTGCGCCGTCGTGAAGTTGGCAGCAGCGAACTGCTCTCCTTCGCGCAGGGTGGACTCGATAATGTAGAACTCTTTGATGGGCATGCGGCCTCCAGGGTAACAAAAAGGGGGGATGCATAAGGCGTCCCCCCATTGGTGAGCAGTCTGTTGCTGACAGTATAACGAGCACACTCATGCTTGTCAATGACTCATGCCTGTCACTCGGTTCTATCTTGTGTTGCCGACTTTGGAGGAGTGTTGCTCATGTCCGCGG
>CAYOEZ010000309.1:0-4285 GCA_964402955.1 uncultured Ktedonobacterales bacterium
CCGATGATGATCCTCTTTGATTGGGGTATTCATCTAATCGACACCATGCGCTTTCTCTTCGGCAAGATCGACCGGGTGTATGCGCGCACAAGCCATATCAGCCCGCTCGTGCGCGGCGAGGATATGGCGCTCGTGATCATGGAGTTCCAGGGCGGCGTCACCGGCATTCTCGACTGCAGTTGGGGAACGCATACTCCTCAAGATAAGAAGCCAATCATCAGAGGAAACGTTGATCCCTTTGTCGTGGAAGGCGACGCGGGCACGATCGAGCTCGACCCCTATCAGGACGACGCAGTCATCGTAACGACGGCCCAAGGTACAGAGCGCCATTCCGCCCGCCCAGGCTTGACGCCAGCCGAGGCGTATCAGGAGAGCTTCACCCAGACGCAGCGCCATTTTGTGGAGTGCTTGCGAACTGGCAGGCCTGCCCAGAATGAGATCGCCGACAACATGGAGACGCTGGCGGCACTCTTTGCCTCCTATGAGTCCGCGGCCAGCCAGCGAGTGATCTCGCTTCGGTAGGGCGCACTCCCTGGCTCTTCAGGCTTCTCATGGAAGAGATCCATCCCCATAAACGGGGCCATTGGCATGACGTGCGCACAAACTGCGCATCCGCGTCTGCCGCTTCCCCGCCCCACTGCATTCATTCGTCACAGATGTAGACGACAGCGCAAGCGCGACGCTGTCACCGCAGCCAGCAATTGCAACTGTGGCACAGGTATCGTAGGGCTACGCAAACTGTGGCAGATAGGCGCGCTGCTCACGCAGAAGCTCATCGGCCAGCTTTTGCGCCGTTGTGCGGTCTGTGACAGCGCCGTCAGCTCGCAGCGCCTCAACCAGCAGAGCACGGTTTCCGCTCAACGCCGCCTCGACCGTCACTTCCTGGCTTTCGATCTTGCGCCGCACCATCTCAGCCAGCCGATCCGGGAAATCGAGCACCTGCATGGCGCGCAGGCCGGTCGCCGTCGCCACCACAGGCATCTCAAGGACCGCATCGTCGGGCAAATTGGGCACAGCGCCGCGATTGGGCAAGTTGGCCGAGAAGACACGGCGCGTGTCTCCTTTCATTGCCGACAGGATATCGAGAAGTTGTTCGTGCTCGCCAGCCGCACGCGCAAAGAGCGCCGTATGAAGTGGGATGCGCCCCAACGCCTGCGCCGTCATCTGCTCGTAGATGCGGTCGCCAAGAGCAACCACATCCTCGAAAGAGAAGGCATCGACGCCCAGCACCTTGCCACAGTATTGCCCCTGCGGGAAGCGTTCGGGGAAGAACTCGGTGACGTGGCGGTCGTGCACGGCAGGGTAAGCCCCATACGTGTCAAAGAGAGACCAGGTGAACGGGCTGTCTGCAGCCCTGGGCCGCCCCGCGTCAGGACCATCCTTTGTAAAGGGCAGCACGCTCAGCCCATCCGCATGTGCAGCCTGTCCACGCTCCTCCGCCAGCCTGGCCTTGACCGACGGCCACAGGTCTTGACCGCGCCAGCGCAGATCGAATATCCAGGTGAAATGGTTGAGACCCACGGCCAGCGACGTGACCTCGGGCAGTGGCGCGCCGACAAAACGCGCCAGGTCACGCTCCACGTGCATGACGCCGTGGCACAGCCCCACCACATCTGCTCCGGTTGCCTTGCGCACGGCCCGGCAATTGACAGTCATCGGGTTGGCATAGTTGACGAAGAGTGCTTGCGGGCACAGGGCCATCACATCGCGCGCGATATCGACCATCGCCGGGACCATGCGCATGGCGCGCGAGATACCGCCCGGCATGACCGTGTCGCCAACCGGCTGGTAGATGCCATAGCGCCGCGGTACGAAAACATCGACCTCCCAGGCGCGCCGCCCACCGACGCCGATCGTCGTCACCACCACGTCGGAGCCAGACAGCACGTCTCGCCTGTCTCTCGATGATTCGATCATGATGTCGGCGCCTCCTGCCTCGACCATGCGCCTGCACAGACCGTCTGCGGTCGCCAGTGCCTGCGGGTCGATATCGACCAGGCCCAAACGCCACGGTTGGCCCGCTAGAATGAGATCAGCCATCAAACCCCGCGTGAACATGGCGCTTCCCGCGCCGATAATGACCAACTTTCGTCTTTTTTCCATGTTTCGCCTCCGTTTGTGTGATTTGACACATGACTGACAATCGGCTATAATGCCCTCGGTCTATACTGCTGATTCCAATTGTGTGGAGGAGTGCATGCAACAGAGCACACGCAATGCGTTCATCTTCATTATTATTCTCTCGATCGTTGCTGCGTTTATCGTCTGGCCAGGTAACCCTGGCATCCATAAACCGCTTGGGCTACCTATCAACCTCGACATCAAGACTGTCCTTGGTCTCGATCTCCAGGGCGGCCTGCAGCTTGTCTTGCAGGGACGGGCTACAAGCGGCACTCCCCTCACTGCGGAATCCATGCAGACAGTCAAGACCATCGTGGAGAACCGCGTCAACGCACTGGGCGTGACCGGGCCGCAAGTGCAGTTCCAGGGCAGCAACCGTATCCTCGTTGAATTGCCCGGCATCAAGAATCCTGAAGACGCCATTCGTTCGCTGGGCCAGACAGGTGAGCTCGAGTTCATCGACGCCGGCGATATACCACCCATTGAAGGCTCGTTGGTCACCACCACCCTGGGCGGGCCGGCCGATGCGACGACAACCGCGTCCAATGTATCGGCTCAGGCAACCACGACGCCCGGAGCCAGCCCCACCGTCACAACGACAACGGGCCTGACGACGACGGCTGCGCTGACACCGACCCCTCCCATTGCCGCCGCTCGTGTCTACACGACGGTACTGACCGGGCGTTTGCTCAAGTCTGCCACCGTTGGCTATGATGAGTATAGCAAACCGCAGATCAACTTCGAGTTGCTCAAGGCAAGCGACAAGCCAGAGGATGACGGGCCACGCATCTTCGGCGAATGGACGACCGCCAACCTCGACAAGTATCTGGCAATCGCTCTGGATAAGAAGGTCATCTCTGCGCCGCAGATCAAAAGCCCGATCACGCAGGGCTCCGGGCGCATCACAGGTCGCTTCACCCTGCCCGAAGCGCAGGGCATCGTCGTCATCCTCAAGTACGGTTCGCTGCCGGTTCCGCTTGAGATCATTGAGACTCGCGCCGTTGGGCCAACCCTGGGCCAGGACTCCATTCAGAAGAGCACATTGGCCGGCGCCATCGGCCTGTTGATGGTCGTGGTCTTCATGATCGCCTACTACCGTCTGCCTGGCGTTCTCGCAGCCTTTGCCCTGCTGATCTACTCCATGATTGCCTTCGCCCTGTTCAAGCTCATACCGGTGACGTTGACGCTGGCTGGTATTGCCGGCTTCATCCTGTCAATTGGTATGGCCGTCGATGCCAACATCCTGATCTTCGAGCGCATGAAGGAAGAGATGCGCACCGGCAAGACGCTCGGCGCTGCCATCGAGGCTGGTTTTGCTCGTGCCTGGAACTCCATTCGCGATTCCAATGCATCAACGCTGATCACCTGTGCGATTCTGTATGTGTTCGGATCATACTTCGGCACAAGCGTGATCCGAGGGTTCGCTCTGACGCTGTCGATCGGTGTTCTTTGCAGCATGTTCACCGCCATTACTGTCACGCGCACCTTCCTGCGTGTCACCCAGAGCATCATGTTCCCCCGCCCCGAGCCGGATCAAGAAGCACGTCTACGCAGCCTGTTTGGCGTCACCGAGTAATCAAGCACCACGCATCGTTCGCACAAACTGAGGACACGGAGAGATAGGTTTTTCTCCGTGTCCTTGTTTTATGCAGAGCGCCGGCCGGTCAGGTTTCTCGGGCCAAGATTCGGGTCTAGAACGTCAGCCCGATACGACAGATCGCAAACTCACGGTGCCCCAACAACTCAGCCCGCGTCAGCTTACCATCGGCAACGCTCAGAACCTCGTCGTAGATGCGTCTGCCGACACTTGCCAACGACTCGCCGGCGCTGATGATCGTTCCCGCATCGAGGTCCATGTTGTCTCGCATACGCTCGAAGATGGCCGAGTTAGTCGAGACCTTGATCACCGGCACAACGGGCGTGCCAGTGGGGGTGCCGCGTCCGGTCGTGAAGACCATGACCTGGGCGCCGCCCGCCACTTGCGCCGACATAGCTGTGACATCATTGCCGGGTGTATCCATCATGACCAGGCCGTGTTTGGACGGCTGCTGGGCATAGCGCACAAACTCCCGCAGCGGCGTCGTGCCGCCCTTCATCATGGCGCCAAGCGACTTCTCCTCGATCGTCGTCAGCCCCCCCGCCATGTTGCCGGGCGTCGGCTGTG
>CAYOEZ010000310.1:0-4275 GCA_964402955.1 uncultured Ktedonobacterales bacterium
TTCCATGACGGAATCGCTGAGCGATTACCATGACATATTCCCTGAGCTACAACAGCTCTTTGTGTTGCGCAGTGTGGCGTGATGATGCGTGGTGATGCGCGAGTTTGCGCGTACCACACCACTACCACACAACACCACACATGACCACAGTGCCGTTGGTGCTTATGCGCCGGCAATGTGTGGTGACGTGTAAGTGCAGTGTGGTGTCATTTGTGTCAGTCTGCGATTGGACGGCTGTAGGAATGGTCACGACAATATGCTCACAAGCAAGGCCAACTGGTAACGATCCACGGGAAACCGCGCAGCTATGGCATGTGACATCACCCTCGTCATCCCTGAAGGCACATTATCCAATGCCTTTTGCTCACCCTGACGGTGCCAGCGACAACAGGATACGTTCCGTGCATCATAGCAAAGGCATGCTCATGCACTCAGCGGCAACCATTGCCGGCTTCAGTCGCGGCTGCTGGTCATGATGACACCACAGCGCCTCTTTTTTGTGAGCCACATGTCGTCATGACCAGCAATCGTTTCCAACGCCGCGTGCGTCTGCAGGCGCCGAGTGCCCTAAGCCTGTGCTAGCGTTCTACTTGCCCTCCACCTTGCATGGCAGCGTCCAGCGTTCGCGCTTGATGAACTCGCCGCCTTCGAATGTCTGCTCGATGCAGCCCATACGCTCCATGTGGTTGAAACAACTGCGCATGCAGCCGCGCGACCCTTCGATGCCATAGCTCCCGCCCACACCCCAATCGTGGAGCTGTCCATGGCCCTCGATGATGTAGCCTGAGGGGAACTCCTGCGACGGGCGCCAGCGGCCGGTTGAGAGCGTCCAGCAGAACTTGTAGGCGGCCTCTTCCGACATCTCTTGCTGCGTCACGTCGAGGTTCCAGCCAGGGAACGACTTGTGGATGAATGGCGACATGGTGGCATCCCCACCGTGATAGGAGAGAGTGCACTTGCCCATGTCTACGTCTCCCCACTCGTAGACCTTGTCCTCGATCTGGATCTTGACGACTTTCTTGTCTCTGAGGTTCGGTATAGCCCCCGGTGGGCAGCCGCGCACGCACTCCATGCAGCGGGTGCAAATGCTGCGCGGCTCGAGCAGGGGATCCGGCTCCATCTCGAGATCGGTGATGATGGCGGCCAGTCGTTGGCGGGGGCCGAAGCGTCTGGTCATGAAGACCTTGGCCCAGCCGATCTCGCCGACGCCCGCCGCAACTCCGGCAATCCTGATGGCAAGGTGCACGTCGGGTACCTGGGCGCCTTTGCGCAGCGGGCCGCCAAGCGGCCGCACCTCCGGTGCTCCGGGATAGTAGGGGACGGCTTCCCAGCCATGATCCTCTATGAAGCAGGCAGTCTCGTAGAGCGGCAGCGGCATGTAGAAGGTGTTGAGCAAGCCGTGGTAGTCGTGGTATGTGTACGACGGCCAATGGGTGCCCTCTTCGATGCCGCGCCAGCCGCCGCGAATGATGCGCTTGCCTACGACGATGACCGAACGGGCCTCAGGGAAGATGGCCGACGGGTGCGCGTGCGCCGGTGCGTTGGCAAAACGCTCGATGTTGGCGACCCCAAAAAGGTCCAGTCCGCGCGAGAGGGCATAAGCTCTTAGCTCTTCCTTTCGCAGTTTCATGGCTCGATGTCTCCCTCTTTGAACTCGTAGCTGACGACGGCGGCCCACGGTGCGCGCTTGCGGAATGGGCTCTCGAAGCCGGTAGCGAGCGTGCCCTGCTTCTCGAGTTGGACGATGCAGGTGCGGGTGCACAGGGCGGCCAGACGGTCGGGCGGCACGTCCTTGTGGTATGGGCTGAGGCGCGCTCCATTCTTGCAGGAGCGGCAGACACTGTGGTCAATGCAGGCGACCGGCATCTTCTTGCCGGCGATGTCGAGCATGGTCTCGCCATCGCTGTGCAGTGCACCCAGAGGGCAGATCTTGGCCAGGTCCTGGCAGCGGGTGCAGACAGGAGCGGCGAGCAGCGGGTCAGGTTCCAGCACGGCGTCGGTGATGATGGCCTGGAACCGTTGGCGCGGCCCGAATTGCGGCGAGAGGAAGATGCCGCAGTAGCCGATCTCCCCCAGCCCGGCGCGCACGGCCGCCTGCTCAATATCTATGAGGACATTGGGCGCAGGCGCGCCTGGCCTGACGGGGATGCCTGACGGGGGAATCTGTGCGGGCAGGGGGGCCAACGGCACGGCTTCCCAGCGGTTGTCCTCAAGGAACTCCGCTAGACGGAAGGTGGTGAGAGCGACAAAGCGGTTATCGAGCCAGTCGACGCCGTACATGTTGTAGATGCCAAGCTGCGTGCCCTCTTCGACGCCGCGCAGTGTGCCCCGGGTGATCCGCCGCCCGACGACGACAACCGAGCGGGCTTCCGGGAAGATGGACGCCGGATGATACTGCGGCGCGACGGCGGCGAAGCGCTCGATGCTGGCAATACCGATCAAGTCAGCCCCGTTCTTGCGCGCGTGCTCTTTCAACGCGCTGGTGAGTTGGTCCACGATGCTTGTCCTCCTATAGGGTGATTGGGTGGCTCTGCGAAGGCGCATTCCATGATTCGGCAGATAGGATCACTGTGCGGGCGCGCACCGGTTCGCGCCAGGTGACATGCAGCGTCAGCGCACGCTCTTCGCCGGGAGCTAGCCAGAGGTAGTTGTCGCTGGCGTAGAAGATGCGTTTAGCGCCACTGACGTCCAGTTTGACCGGATAGGCCGGTGTGTCTCCGGTGTTCTTGACGACGCAGGAGATGTGCGAGAGACCGTTACTGTCCATCTGGTGGTGCACACTGCCCAATTGCAGCGCCGTTGGCTGTCGTGCCACCTGGGGCTTGAGCCAGGGGCCTTTGCTGAACGTCAGCGCCGGCTGCGGTTCGGCGCGGTAGGTCAGGCGGAAGGCGGGGTCGCCCATAGCGCTCAGACAGCGCGGCCAGTAGACGGAGCGGCTGAGCAGCGTGGTGGAAGAAGAACGCAACTCCGCTACCACGAAGAAGAACGAATCGGCAAACGTCTCAGGTATGGTGAACCCGCCAAGCGGCGCATCAGCCACGACCGGCGCGCCGGAGATGGTGAGATCAGCGCTGCACTGCCACACTGGTTGGAACGTGGCGTCAAGGATGGCGACGTGGAGGGTAGCGCTGCGTTGCGTCTCCCGGGACAGGCTGAGAACACGCGCCCGTATGGGAATCTCGTCACCGGCGCCCCATAGCATGTGCGGCAGTTGCACCGTGACGTGCAGCGGCTCGTAAGTGCGCTTGAGGAAGTAGTAGGGCGCGCCGGCGTGGCCCATGCCGTCAACAAGCTGGATGGCAATATTGGGCCAAGGGCGCTTGTAGACCCAGGGCATCAGGCCCGACGTGACCGGGTAGTTGGCCTGGACGACCTCGGACAGGATCTGGTAGAACTCACCGGCGGCGATCTGCGACGCCTCTACCAGCGTTTCAAGCGACGGCGCACTGACATCAGCGACATGCGAGGCGCGCGCAATCATGCGCGGCACGCGCTGTGGGTTGTACTCCACGAAGTGCTGGCGCAGATCGGGGTGTTCGTCGCCAAAGGCAGGCTCGAAGATGCCGGACAGCGGCTTGCGGAATTCCTCTTCGTTGCACAATTCGCGTAGCAGCCGCGCCTCCGGGAAGCTATGGATGCCCGTCTCAGCGATGAAGGGAACCAGAGCGTAGAGGTGCTGGTACCAGGTTGGGTCCATATCCGGGTAGGTGTGGATGCTGCCCTCGTCGGGCGACGTGCGACGGAAGACGCGCGTCCCATCGACGAGGTTGACGGCGCGCTCGACGACGCCGATGACTGCCGTATTGCCGTAGGAATAGGAGTTGAACTCGTTGCCGCCGCACCAGACAGCTAGTGACGGGTGGTTACGCAGACGGAAGATGCTCATGACAACCATCGCCTGCCAGATGTCCAGCGGCCAGTCGGGGCTGTCGCTATTGCCAATCGGGAAGTCCTGCCAGACCATGATGCCTAGCTCGTCGCAGATGTGGTAGAAATCGTCAGTCTCGATCAACCCGCCGCCCCAGATACGGATCATCTGTATGCCGGCGGCGCGCGCCATCTCCAGCAGCCAGCGATAGCGGCTGGCTGGCAGGTCGAGCAACTGATCGGCGGGCATCCAGTTGATGCCCTTCACGAAGAAGGGTCTGCCATTGACGACGAATTGCCAGTTTGCCCAGCGGTCGGTGGTCTGTGGGCCGGCAGCGGGGACGGTCTGAATGGTGCGAATGCCGTACTCGAATGCCATGCTGTCCACAGGCGTGTCACCGGCGACAA
>CAYOEZ010000311.1:0-2486 GCA_964402955.1 uncultured Ktedonobacterales bacterium
ACGAAGTTGGGCATCGAGAAGAAGAGCATCTACGCGCCGATCGAGGATATGTCACGCGGCATGCAACAGAAAGTCGCCATCGCACGGGCCTTCCTCACGGCGCCGATCCTGCTCCTGCTCGATGAGCCGACCACCGGCCTTGACCCGCGCTCAAAGCACGATGTCCAGGACTTCGTGCTCAATCTCAGAGATGTCCACGATACCACGATCGTGCTGACAACGCACGACATGGAAGAGGCCGACCGCCTGTGCGACCGTATTGCCATCCTGAACCAGGGTAAGATCGTCGCCATGGACACGCCAATCGGACTTAAGGCCAGCATCACTCCGAACGGACACCCGACCACCATGGAAGACGTCTTCATGAAGTTCACCGGCAAGACAGCCGAGGACCTGAAGAACGAAGAGGGAGTGTAGAACCCCGGGCTGGCGGCTGCGGCTGCCTGCCCGGGCGTATGAACGAGGAGGTTCCAGCGTGGCTATCGCCAAAGAAATTCGCGCCTCATATGCATTTGTGGAACGCAATCTCAACCTGACCCGCCGCTACTGGGGATGGGAGGTTGTATGGCTCGTCTATTCTGTGGTCAATGCACTGTCGATCACCTTCATCGGCGCGGCCATGCAGAGCATTACCGGCGTGGCCATCGACACCAGCTACCTGGTGCTCTATCTGGCCGTCGGTACACTCGTCTGGCACTACTTGAGTGTGGTCTTCGAGGCCGTTTCCTCCATGATCTCCTGGGAGCGATGGGAGGGCACAATCGAGTACACCTTCATGGCGCCCATCGAACGCCTGACACAGATGATAGGGACGTGCATCTACTCGATTGTGTACGGTATGATCCATACGCTTGCCATCCTGGCCGTGATCGCGCTCTTCTTCAACGTCGATCTATCGAACGCTAACCTGGCCGGAAGCGTGGCAATCTTGCTGGCCGGCAGCCTGAGCTTCATCGGCTTTGGCATCATGGCATCGGTGCTGCCGCTGCTCTTCACCGAGCGCGGCTCTCAGATGACCTTTGTCATCCAGTCTATCCTGCTCCTGATCTCGGGCGTGTACTACCCGGTGACGACGTTGCCCGGCTGGATGCAGCCATTCGCTTCTGTCTCACCGGCCACCTATGTACTGGAAGGAATGCGCCGCAGCCTGCTCCACGGCGCGGGCATCCGCGAACTGCTGCCGTACATTGGGATACTCATCCTGATCGGGCTGATCTGCCTGCCTGTGGGGTTGCGGATCTTCGCCTGGGGCGAGCGCTATGCCAAGCGCACCGGCAAGCTCAAGCGCAGTGGTTAAGCAAACAGACCAGCGGGGTGCCCGATAGAGCACCCGATGGAGCGGGGTGAGCTTCGGGGCAGGCTCTCTCGCAGACCTCGGTGGTCTATATTGTTTCATCCTGTGTTGATCTTTACCCCCGTGTCTGGTATCATGTGCCCACAAGAAGACGCAGACGTCGCACACACAGGAGTCAGCACGCCATGCCATACACGGTCGGAATCCTCGGCAACACCAACATCGACCTGCTCATGGGACCCCTGCCCAGGCTGCCATCCTTTGGACACGAGATGGTTGTGCCCGTGATGGAGACACGCGCCGCGGGGGCCGTCTGCTACACCGCAACAGCCCTCGACCGGCTCGGGCTGCCAACCGTCATCGTGGGCGCCGTGGGCGACGACGCCTGGGCCGACTTCATTCGCCGCGAGCTTGCGCTCTACCCCAACATTGATCTGAGCAGCCTGGAAACAGCATTCGACACGCCAACCGGTTTGAGCGTCGCTTTGCTTGACGAGCACGGCCAGCGCGGCTTTGTGACCTGCAACGGAGCGCTCGATAAGCAGGATGCCGCTCTCCTCGCCCGCCAGGAAGCCCGCCTCCTGTCCTCACGCTATGTCCTTGTCTGCGGCTACTTCTTCCTGCCTGCGCTGCGCGGCGAGCCGATGCGCGCCTTCTTGCGCCGCGCCCGCGCCGCGGACGCTGTGGTCATGCTCGATACCGGCTGGGCCCTCGACGATTGGGCGGCGGCGACCTGCCAGGAGGTGCTTTCCCTCTTGCCCGATGTCGATATCTTTCTGCCCAATCTGGACGAAGCGCAGGCTCTGGTCGGCGCCGTTGATGCCAAAGAATGTGCGCGTCGCCTGCTGGCGCATGGTGCAGGCGCAGTCGCGCTCAAGCTCGGGCCGGACGGCAGCCTGTGGGCGAAGGGGCAGGACATGATTGTGCAGACAGGCCGCCCGGTCAAAGCGGTGGACACAACGGGCGCGGGCGACTCATTCAACGCCGCGCTCATCTATGGCCTGGAGCACGGCTGGGATATGGCGCGCACGTTGGGCTTCGCCAACGCCTTCTGCTCTGTGATCGTCTCACGCATGAGGGATCGCATTCCCAGCATTGCAGAGACACTGGCGCTGCTCGGGTAGTTGTAGGCGGGTCTCCATACCCGGCATCCCGCCTTGCGACGACCATGTCGGCTATGGAAAGCCGACCT
>CAYOEZ010000311.1:2586-4246 GCA_964402955.1 uncultured Ktedonobacterales bacterium
CGACCTACAAGAGGCCGCCTTACTGACAGCCGTAGGCCGGGTTTCCATACCCGGCTTTTCGCGTTGCAACGGTCGTGTCGGCTACGGAAAGCCGTCCTACAAGAGGCCGCTTCCCCCGGCGTCCGGCGCCCTTGACACATAAGGCGACAGGATGTTATCATAGCTCTTGTCCCCTCATGCCCCCAATCGCAACAAGGAGCACCCTGTGACCACTGACGTCTTTGACCGGCTGGCAGACCAGCTCGCTGCCCTCCCTAACGGCTTTCCTCGCTTAGCATCGGGGGTAGAGGTGCAACTGCTGCGCAAGATACTCACGCCGCAGCAGGCAGCGGTGGCTGTCGCTTTGCGGCGCGAGGTGCAATCGGCGGCAGAGGTCGCAGCGCAGCTCGGGCGCGACGAAAAAGAGGTTGCGGCGATCCTCAAAGAGATGGCACGCGCCGAGCTTGTCTGGCCGGGGCGAGCGACCAGGGGATTAGGCTTCCGCCTGGCGCCCTTTGTGGTTGGCGTCTACGAAGCGCACCTCTGGCAGATGGACCGCGAGTCGGCGGAGCTGTTCGAGCGCTATTGGGCCGAGGGCGGGGCGAAAGCACTGATGCAGATGCAGCCGCCTCTACAGCGCGTCGTCCCTGCGCACGAGAGCATCGAAGCCGAGTCCATTCTCCCTTACGACGATGTGCGAAAACTGATTCTGGCGGGACGTTCGTTCTCGGTGCGCGATTGTGTGTGCCGCCACGAACGGGCACTGCTGGGCAAAGCGTGCTCGGCGCCGCTGCGCTCGTGCCTGAGCTTCAGCGACGACGACCGTCCGCCGCACTCCAACCGCATCAGCCAGGAACAGGCGCTGCAGTTACTCGATGAAAGCGAGCAGCACGCTCTTGTGCACACCGTCATGAATACGGTTGAGAGTGTCTTCTACGTCTGCAATTGTTGCGGCTGCTGTTGCGCCCTGCTGCGCAGTCTTAACGAGTTCGGCGCCGGCAGCGGCGTGGCGCGCGCCAACTACTACGCCGAGATCGACAGCAGCACGTGCAGCAACTGCGGCGTGTGCAGCGAACGCTGCCAGGTCAACGCGATCAAGGACGAAGCCGGCGGTTTCTCCGTCGACCGCGCCCGCTGCATCGGCTGCGGCCTGTGCGTCACCGCTTGCCCCGGCGATTCTGTCCACCTGCACCTGCTGCCCGTTGCCGAGATCATCACGCCACCTATCGACTTCACAGCCTGGGAAGAAGCGCGGATTGCGCACAGGACTGCGCAGTAGGATACCATTAGGAGACCATAAGGAGGTAATGCCTATGTAGGACGCGCTCTGGGGAAAGCAAGCGCATGGCCCTGTTGTTTGGAGTGCGACGATTCCTATCGTCGTAACGTGGTGGCGACGATAGGAGTCGTCGCACTCCACATGCATTTCCAACAGCAGGGTGACGAGGTGGAGGTTCCCCGCTGCAAGGCGGGGCTAACGCCGGCAGCGCAGTAGCTGTAGGCCGGGCAACATGAACCCTAACGGTATAGAGCAGTAGCCACCGGAGATAGCAGGGTGGAGGTAGCGCGGGACTGAAGTCCGCTTCTAAGCCCAAGTTTCGCAGGCAGCGGCGTAGAAGCCGAATTCATGTGTCCACTGCAAAAAGGTCTGGACGGACCCGTCATTGCGAGCGGAGCGAAG
>CAYOEZ010000312.1:0-4230 GCA_964402955.1 uncultured Ktedonobacterales bacterium
GTCCACCTGACAGCCGCTACTCCCGCCTAGCGTCCCAGATCTTGGATGCACCCCGGCGGCCACACTCGGTTCTAGCTTGTGTTGCTGAGTTTTCGCGACGGCGTGAGACCACGCGAAACTGGCCACAAAACGAGCCTTTTGAGGGCAAAACATGCCTGAATTGGGCCGAAATCAGCCCCCTGCGCCCAATGTAAGCAAGCTTACAACGGGCAGCAACACAATATGCAACCGAGTGGGCGGCCAGCAGTGACTCCAAATATGAACGAGCAGACCGTTGGCTCGTCATTGCGAGTGCTGTTTACGAAGCAATCTCAGCGTTGCGCAGGGGGATTGCTTCGCAAAGAACGCTCGCAATGACGGGCGTTCCGCCATATTTGGAAGCGCTGGGCGGCCAGGCGCGGCAGGCCCACGCAGGCCCACGCAGGGATTGACATTGGGTCGAAGATCACCCTATAATGACACCGCGGACTGGTCACCTCTTCGTGTGGTGCAGTTATGAAGCATCCCCGGCAAAGGTAGGGTGCAGCAATGAGGAAGCCTGGGAAAATGTGCTTGTCCGCGATCGTTGACTCTTGTGCTATACTATGCTGACGAACCTTCTATCTGCCCCGTGCGTATTTGTAGATGTGTGGATGATAGCGCTGACGATCGTGCAACCAGCAGGAGCAAGCTATGGCCGGCGTTGTTGATGAGATCAAGGAACGCATTAGCATTGTAGACGTTGTCGGGCAGAGCGTTGACATCAAGAAGTCCGGACGCAGTTTCAAAGCACTCTGCCCCTTCCATACCGAAAAAACGCCATCGTTTTATGTCTTCCCCGATAGCGGCTCATTCAAGTGCTTCGGGTGTGGCGCCGGCGGCGACATCTTCACCTTCCTGATGCGCACCGACAACCTCGAGTTCAGCGAGGCGCTCAAGATCCTGGCCGAGCGCGCCGGTATCAACCTGCGCCCCGCACCCGAAGCCGCCGCCGAAGACCGGGCGCGCGCCCATCTGCACGAGGTGTTGAACGCAGCGGCAGCCTACTTCCACAACCTGCTCATTCGCTCCAACGTAGCCCAGAACGCGCGCGCCTATCTCGAAAAACGCGGCATGACGCAGGCCACCATCGAAGGCTGGCAGATCGGTTACGCGTTGGAAAGCTGGGACGCCGTGCAGACATATATGGCGACCCGGGGCTATAACCACGACGATCTCATAGCAGCCGGACTCGTTGTCGAGCGTGATAGCGGCGGCTACTACGACCGCTTCCGCAATCGCATCATGTTCCCGATTCACGATTTGCGCGGCAACATCACCGGCTTTGGCGCGCGCGCCCTTGGCGACGACAAGCCCAAGTATCTGAACTCACCACAAAGCATCCTCTTCGACAAGAGCGGCACGCTCTTCGGCATCGAGCACGCCAAGGACAGCATTCGCCAGAGCGGCCAGGCTGTTATCGTCGAAGGCTACATGGATGTTTTGATTCCGCACCAAATGGGCATAACTAATATAGTGGCCTCGATGGGTACAGCGCTCACGCCCAGACAGATGGACATACTGAAGCGCCTGTGCAAGAGCCTGGTGCTGGCGTTGGATGCTGACTCAGCCGGCGACGAAGCGACCATGCGTGGCCTGGAGGTGGCCCGCGATACGCTCGACCGCGCAGCCGTTCCCGTTCCCACCTGGCGAGGGCTGATCCGCTTCGAGAGCGTGCTGGAAGCTGATTTGCGCGTGCTGTCACTGCCGCGAGGCAAAGACCCTGATGAGGTCGTGCTCGAAGATCCTGAGGAATGGAAACGCCTGGTCGCTCAGGCTCTACCAGTGGTGGACTTTTATTTCAACGCCGTCACCGCACGGCTTGATATGCGCAATGCGCGCGACAAAGCAGCAGCGGCAGACCGCCTGCTGCCCATCATTGGTGAGATCGTGGACGATGTTGTGCGCAGCCATTACCTGCAGAAGCTGTCGACGCTCGTCCAGGTCGATGAGCGAACGCTCGCCAACCGCCTGCGCAATGTGCGCCCTGCGCCAAAGAAAACAGCGCGGCCTGAGCCGGCGCCAAGGCCCGCCGTTGTGCGACTGTCGCTCGACGACTACTGTCTGGCGATTCTACTCTCCGAGCCAGAATTGTACTGGAAAGCGATGGAGCATGATCTAAGCGCCGCTGATTTTCCGGGCACCGAGAACCACCAGATTTTCGTCGCCTTCCAGGTCTCGATGCAATCAGGCGCGGCTTCTGACCCGGCCGCTTTCCGGCAGAGCCTGGATCCGACCCTGCACACCCACCTGGACACCCTGATGCAACTGGCCACGCAGCAGCCGCTGGCCATCGGCGATGACATGCACGATTCTCTGATCGTGACCATCCTGCGAGGACGCAAGCAGAGGCTCAATAGCGAAATCGCCCAAATGACCTACTTGTTACGCGAAGCAAAACAGGAGGGCAATCAGGCAGAGACGGTCAACTTAACCAATCGCGTGCGTGCGCTGAGCGAAGAACTGGGACAGGTTGGGCGCAAGCTGGATGAACGGACTGTCTTGTGGCGAACACGCGCAGATGCGTAACCAGTAGATGTCGGGTATTGTACCCGGCATCCTATGCTCCGAGAGCGCCGGGCGCAACGCCCGGCCGACCGCGCAGCGACAGAACACGAGGTGAAACATAGTATGGAAAGAAAAGACAAGACCAAGAAGCAGCGCACGACGGCAACCGCACAGCTCGCTGCTGCCGAGCAGCCCAGGCAGAGCGCTCAGGCAACACCCGACGCCGACACACAGGCAAGCGAGCTCCCGCCCATGATCGAGCGGCTGCTGGCACACGGCAAAGAACAGGGGTTTGTGAACGAGCAGGACATTCTGGCCGCCGTGCCTGATCCCGAAGATCACGTCGAAGAGCTCGATGACATCTTCAGCGCTCTCTTTGGTATGGGTATCAATATCCGGCCGGTCGAAGGAGAGGACAGCGACGAGGTCAAAGTCGTTGATGCAGAAGGCGAAGGCCCGCCCGTCGTGGCAGAGCCGTCGCTGTCGCTGATTGAGCCCGATGAGGGCGCGCTTGCTGAGATCGAAGAAGAGACTGTCGAAGTAGCGCCTGAGATTGACGACAACGAGATCGTCGACGACTCGGTGCGCATGTACCTGCGCGAGATCGGGCGCGTACCTCTGCTGACCTGGCGTGGTGAGAAAGAGCTGGCCATCCAGATGGAAGATGGCAAGCTCCTGGAAGACGTCAGCGATGCGCTTGAGCGCCGGCTGAGCCGCGCAGCCACTCCCGTCGAGAAGGTCGTGGAAATATACCGGCGGCTGGACAAAGAGTGGAGCCTGATCGACCGTCTCTGCCGCGGCCTTGGTCTTGAAGCCAGCAATCCAGCGCAGATGATCCGCGAGATGCGCGCTCACTTCGAGGTATCGTCGGAGATCATCCGCCAGGTGACGATAGACATCAATCCCCAGAAAGATGAGCCCAAAGAGAAAGAACTCAAAGATCTGGGCGTCAAGCAGATCAAGATATCTGTGGCAGCGCGGCTCATTCCTGATCCGGCGCTGGCAGCGATCGATGGCCTCTACCGGCGCACCAACAAGCGCCCCTGCCCCGATGACATAAGAGAAGCGCTGGCCGCGGTCAGTGACGAGCTTGGGCGCAGGCTCGAGCGCTTCGCCCACGAGTCCCAAAGCGCACGCCGCCACCTGACCGAAGCCAACTTGCGTCTGGTTGTCAGTGTCGCCAAGAAGTACATCGGCCGCGGCATGTCACTGCTCGATCTGATTCAGGAAGGCAACATCGGCCTGATCCGCGCCGTCGAAAAGTTCGAGTACCGCAAAGGCTTCAAGTTCTCCACCTATGCCACATGGTGGATTCGCCAGGCCATCACCCGCGCTATCGCCGACCAGGCGCGCACCATCCGCATCCCGGTACACATGGTCGAGACGATCAACCGCCTGATTCGCGTGTCGCGCCGGCTGCTGCAAGAGCTTGGCCGCGAGCCAACCGCCGACGAAATCGCGATGGAAATGGAGGGGTTGCTGCCCACAGCCATCGTCGACAAGATTCGCAACACGCAGGACATCCTGGAGCCGACGTCGCCGCAATATGACGCGGACATCCGGCTGGAACTTGACCGTGCCGCTGCCAAGGTACGCGAGATCATCAAGGTCTCGCAGGAGCCAGTTTCTCTGGAGACGCCCATCGGCGATGACGACGATTCGCACTTGGGCGACTTCATCGAGGATCAGGTCACGCTGTTGCCG
>CAYOEZ010000313.1:0-4210 GCA_964402955.1 uncultured Ktedonobacterales bacterium
TGCCCCCTGGACTGCCCAGGGCAGGCAGGGCAGGCAGGGCAGGCAGGGCAGGCAGAGCAGGCAGGGCAGGCAGGGCAGGCTGCCGCCTTGGCAGGCCAGGGAACGCAGTGCAGCATCTCTGCATGGCGATTCTTCGCTGCGGCTGCTCCTCGGCTTTGGCTACCTGTCCACTCCCCCAAAATCGCCGGCGGTTAGCGCCGTCAGATCCGGCAATACGCCCTGACCTCCTGGCCCCTGACACATTCATCAAATATTCACACCAACTCCACGATAAATGCACAGGCTTCGCTTACAATACCTCCGGTAGGCGCACCATAGCAGATCACACGAGGAGGAAACCATTCATGGCCACAGCAGCAGTGCCAGCAGCAGCAATTAAGCGCAAACCCAGGGGCCTGGCCGCCCTGTTCAAGGTCCAGAACGTCCGTCATGTGATCCAGCTCTCCTTTTTTGCTTTCATCGCCTTCCTTGTCCTTCAGGGGATCATTATTGGCGAGGGCGGGACGACCGTCGTCACGTCTGCGGAGGCATATTGCCCGTTTGGTGGGGTGGAAACGCTCTACAAGTTCATTACCACCGGCGGCAGGACAATCAACCACACCCATCTGTCAAACGTTGTTCTTCTGATCGCCACAATCGCTTCTGCTCTGATCTTTCGCTCTGCCTTCTGCGCTTGGATCTGTCCCTTTGGCACACTCCAGGAAGGCATCATGGCATTGAGCGCCTGGCTGCAACGCCACGTCCCGCTGCTGAAGAAGGCGGTCAAGGCTCTGCAGGCGAACGCCCAGCCGCTGGCCAGGCTCGATGGCTGGCTGCGCTACTTCAAGTACGTCGTCCTTGCCTGGATCGTCGTGGCCACGGTCAGCGCCGGCGTCATGGTCTTCCGCGAGTATGACCCCTATGCCACGCTGCTGAAGATCACCGAAGTAACGCTGGGGCCTGGCCTTGTTATCCTGTTGATCACGCTGGTGGCTTCCTTCTTTGTGGAGCGCCCCTGGTGCCGCTATGCCTGCCCGCTCGCCGCGATCAACGGCATTGTCAGCCAGGTCAGCCCCTTCCGGCTGGAACGGAATGAGTCGTTGTGCACAAGCTGCTCCGTCTGCAGCACATCTTGCCCGGTCAGTCTGCCGGTTGCAACCTCAAAGAAGATCACCTCGCCGGAGTGCATCGGCTGTTTGGAGTGTGTGGACGTCTGCCCGCGTGGCGGCGCGCTGGAATTGAAGCTTGGCCTGCCCTTCGGCAAGTAGAGCACGGTACGAAAGAAGAACAGACAACTTAGGGAGGCAAACGACATGCGTGTCAACTCATATCTATACGGTTTTCTGGCTGTTGCGTTGTTCGTGGGCATCATCTTCGGGGCCAAGTCGATCGGCGTCTGGTCGACGTCCGGCAAAGTGACCGCCACTGGTGAAAGAGTCACAGCCACAGGCGCAGACGTCGAGGAGATCAAAGGCTGGATGACACTCGGGGAAGTGGCCAAGGCGTACAATGTACCCATCAGCGAGATCGCCGCAGCATTCGATCTTCCCGCCGACGTGGCGCCGGAGAAGGCAATCAAGGATTTCGAGAGTACCAAGTTTTCCGTCACCAAACTGCGCACCTGGCTCAGCGCGAGACAGAAGCAGTAGGAACGTGGGCAAAGTTCACAAGACCTGCCCTTGAACTTCATCACTCATTCATGCACGGGCGTTAGAATGCAGTTGTAGGTTCGGAGAGACGAGAACCTGCTCACATAAACAAGGAGGCTCCAAAATGAAGCACTTTACACGATTTGCAAGCACCGTCGCCGTGGTGGTCGTGGCCGGCGCAATGTTGGCGGGAACGGTTATGGCTGCGCCGCCGGCGCCCCAGGCCAGCGGAACCCCGGTTGTTCCAGGTACAGGTCTGCACATGGGCGGCGGCTATGGGATGCGCAATGCCCCAGCGTGGGCCGGCTTCCAGGACGAGGTAGCTGCGTTCCTTGGCCTGACCCAGGAGCAGATCCAGGCCGAGCGCCTGGCCGGTAAGTCGCTCGTACAGATCGCCCAGGCCAAGAGCAAGACCGAGCAGCAACTGGTGTCCACGATCCTGGCCGCCAAGCGAGCCGATCTGGACAAGGCCGTTGCCGACAAGACCATCACTCAGGCTCAAGCTGACCTGATGTACCAGAACATGCAGGCGCAGGTTCCGCAGATGGTGAACCGCACCACCACCGGCCCGGCCTCCGGGCAGGGCATGCGCATGGGCAACCAGTCGGGCGCTCGCCAGGGCGGACGCGGCATGGGCCGCTAGTCCACACAACGAGCCACCCAGTACACCCGCAGTAAAGGGCACATAGCGGGCTGGCGATGAAAAAGCTCTGTTGCAGCATTTGCTGCGACAGAGCTTTCTTCTTGTTTGCACATCCCTCGTGTCCGCCTCTTGACAAAAGCTAAGTGCTATGCTAATATTATGAGGGCGCACGGTTGTGCGCTACTTATCCCCTGGAGGATCGACCATGATGTACGCACAGGTTCGTATGGACGTAACAGACTACGCAAAATGGCGCGCTGTCTTCGACGCCGCTGCTGCCGCCCGCCGCGCCTATGGCGCAACCGGCAACGACCAGGTTTACCGCGACCGTGACAATCCCAAGACCGTGACGGTCATTGTGGAATGGGAGGACGCGAAGCGAGCCAGCGAGTGGTTCCAGAGTCCGGCCCTGAAGGAAGCACAGCAGAAGGCAGGTGTGACGAAAGAGCACGAAACGCGCCTGCTCGAGCGTGCCTGACAGCGCACGTACTGCTCGCTCCACAGTCCAAGCCGTCAGCCGCCCAGCGCGGTTGACGGCTTCGAGGTATGCGGCGCAGCAATTCCCGATGTGGAGAGAGGCGTTGTCACGCAGCACACTCAAAGGGCCATCAGGCCATCTGGGCAATGGTGAAGACCGTCCTGGTTCGCTCCGCCAGGTACTGCTTGGGGATGCGCGGGAATGAATTCCGCTTCTAAGCGGCCGCGCTGTCTCATGGCGCAGTCGCTTAGAAGCTGATCTTCTCCGAAGGAGTCCGGAGTCCTTCGGACAGTCGAGCGCACTGCGCAGCGCGTGCTGCCGCGCAAAGTCGGCGCAATCAGGCTGCTATGTGACATCCCAGTAGCATAGCCGGCGCCTGCATCAGCACGTTCCTGCTCACATCGGGAATTGCTGATGCGAGCGCTCCTGCTCTTGCGCGCCGCTCCATCTTGTGCTAGACTTGCGGCATCCCGGCGCACAGGGAGAATGCCATGCCCAGCACCATCACGCCTGCCCAGTTCGTCAAGAGGTGGAGCCAGATCCAGCTCAAAGAGAGCGCCAGCTCGCAGAGTCACTTTCTGGACATCTGCGCGTTGGTCGGGCACAAGCCGCCCATGGAAGCCGATCCCAGGGGCCAGTTCTTCACGTTCGAGGCCGAGGCTGAGCAGGGAGAGGGTGCGCGTGGTTGGGCCGACGCCTGGTACAAGAATCACTTCATCTGGGAATACAAGGGCCCGCACAAGAACCTGCAAGCCGCTTATCAGCAGCTCCTGCGCTACAAGGACTCGCTCGGCAATCCCCCTCTTCTGATCACCTCAGACATGCAGGTGATCGAGATCCACACCAATTTCACCAATACGGTTAAGAAGACATACCTCATCCCGCTCGACAAGATCGCCAGCGAGGGTAGCCTGAGTATGCTACACGCTGCCTTCTTTGAGCCGGAGAAGCTGCGGCCAACGCAGACACAGGAGCAGGTGACGCAGGCGACAGCCCAGGAATTCGTCGCCGTGGCCAACGCCCTGCGCCAGTGGCAGTCCCCGGATCAGGCGACCCTCAGCCCCGAGCAGTTGGCCCACTTCCTGATTCGCCTGCTGTTTTGTCTGTTTGCCGAAGACATACGCCTCTTACCCTATCGCGTCTTTGCCAGCACGGTCAACGCGAACCTCTCGCAGAGCGAATTCGAGGAAAGCCTGCGCCAGTTGTTCGCCGCCATGCGCGCCGGCGGCGCATATGGCTACCACCGCATCGCCCACTTCGACGGCCGCCTGTTCGATGACAGCACGGCGCCGCATAACATGCCCAGCGACGTGCGCACCGCCCTGCGCCGCGCCTGCGACAACGACTGGTCGAATATCGACCCCTCGATCTTCGGCACGCTGTTCGAGCGCATCATCGATGAGTCCAAGCGCGCCCAACTGGGCGCGCACTACACGAGCAAAGGCGACATCCTGCTGGTGG
>CAYOEZ010000314.1:0-4193 GCA_964402955.1 uncultured Ktedonobacterales bacterium
ATCCGCTATCCTGATTGACGCGCAGCCTGGTGTGGGCAATACGCAGCGTCACCATGATGCGATTGCCTTCCGGGGTCACGTACCACACGCGGGCATAATCGTCCGGCTGGATGCCGGCCACACTCACTGAATAGAATCCGCTGGCAGTGATTGAGATCGGCCAGATGTACCACTGCTGGCTGGCGTTCTGATAGTAGGCCAGGCCGCCGGCGGCAGGGAAGACACCTCCCGACATCTGCCCGGCGATCACGCCGCTCGCCACGTCGATGGAGCCGACAATAGCAATGACGTGGGCGCTGGCGCGCGAGCCGTCGCTCGATGCGATCGCCACAACGTCGCCGGGGACGATGTCAACCGTCTCATCGTGGGCAGCCACAACCGTCTGAAACCCGCCGGCTTCGCTGAAGAGGCTTGCGCTCCCCTTGACGGTCCCCACATTGTTGCTCACCGTGATCCACACGGTTGCGTTTGGCGAGGTGACGCCGCCAATCTCGTCCGTGCTGTAGTCCACCTGAAACCAGACAGCATCCAGACCAGGAGAATCCACGCGGTTGCGTACTGAGGCGTAGACAGGCAGAGCCAGCAAGGCAATTGCAAAGAGGACACTCAGCCCAAGTCCAGCGACTAGCAGCAACCGGCGACGCGACGTGCTTTCCATACTCCCCTCCTTGCCGTACACGTTGGCCAGGCAAACGCAAAGCGGCGACTGACCCGTCAGGCCGTAATGCAGGCATGAGGCCGCCGCCGCTGTTTTCTTTGATGGAAGAGTGTCGAAAGGGAGGTTGTCGTCAGGTTAGTGTGGCGACCGTACTGGAACGCCATGCACCAGGCCGGGTTCTGGTCACCGATATCGCTGTGCGCAACTCTATTATACCATGCCTTGTCAATCCGCTTGCGTGGAGTGACTGTTGGCGCTTGCTTCTGCGTTCACCCGCTCCAGCAGCGCTTTCATGTAACCGATGCTGAAGGCGCTGCCGATGCGGCGATCGTTAGCCATCATGGGGATGTGGTCGGCGATCAGCACGCCGTCGAAGTTGACCGCGCGCACGGCTTTCATGACTTTGTACATGTCCATGTAGCCGCCGTCCAGAAATGTCTCAACGAAGTGCGGCAGCGGCTGGTTGACGTTGCGGAAATGGACCTTGAACAGCTTGTCGCGCTCGCCGAAGTAGCGGATCGTCTCCAGCACATCTTTGCCCATCAGGCTGCCGCCTTCGAGCCAGCAGCCCACGCACAGGCAGATGCCGACGTTGGGGCTATCGGCCAGTTCCAGCGCACGACGGTAGCCGTCGAAGCTGCTGAAGATGCAGCGCGGCACGCCGCCAAGCTCGGGCACGGGCGGGTCGTCGGGATGGATGCCGATGCGCACGCCTGCTTCCTCGGCCACCGGTGCAACCTGCTTGATAAAGTACTCGAAGTTGTCCCAGATCTCGTCCTCGCTGTAGCGGCGGCCATGCGAAAGGGGCGGCTGATAGTAGACGCCGTGCCAATGCCCCCGCCCGCCCTTCTCCTCGGCAAACGCGCGCGCCTGCGCCCCGCCCCGCGACGGCTCCGGGTCGGTGCTCCAGATGCCGTTGGCCATGTGGGCATAGGTGGTGTAGGGGATGCCGGCCTTGCCCAGATTGCGCAGGTGCCGCTTGTATTCCTCAATCTTGGCGTCGCGGTTGGGTAAGCCAAGGACGATGGCATCTTGATTGTGCACGTCGAAGTCGCCGAAGCCGTAGACCTTCAGTCCATGTTGCTCATACAGCGCCTTGCGGCTGGCATAGTACTCATAGCCGGCTTTGTCGGCGCCTGTCCAGAGAACGACGTACTCCAGGCCCATCTGCTGGATGAAGCGCAGGTCGTCCTCGGTCGGTTCCGGGGGCGCCTGCATGGCGATTTTCACGCCGGGTTCGATGTGCATCAGGTTGTGTGCCATGCTGTTACTCCGTGTATTGATGTGGTGTTGCTACCCGGCCGGTCTTGTGCCCGGGTGTCCGGCGGTGTACTCTATGAGCGCTTTACGGTAGGTCAGGAACCGTTGGTATGGCACGTTGGCGCGCACGGTGTCGTCGAGGGCCGGCAGCCAATGTCTGCGTTGGCGCATAGGGATGGCCTTGTGCTTGACCTCGCCGACGACAGTGTTCCGGCTCTGCAACAGCGCCGTTGCCTCGATGCCTCCCAGCAGCAGAAGCTGGGGATAGCGCTGCCCGATCTGCGTATACGAAATGCCCGACTGTGCAAGCTGTGTGATCTGCAACCCGTCGAATTCGCATTCAAGCACCGGCGGCAGGATGGCGGAAACGTTGCTGATCGATGAGAACAGGATGACCGGGATGCCAAGTCTGCGGTAGGCGGCGATCAGTTTGGGATAAAGGGGCAGAATCAGGCTGGCGAAATCCTTGGGCGAGATGACCGTGCCGGTTGGCGAGGCAATCGGTTCGCGGATGTTGACGAAATCCACGCTGACATAGCGCAGGGCAAGCGTGATGATGCTGATGTAGTAGTCAACGATGAAGCGCAGGGCGTCTTTGACCGCACCCGGATTGTCCTTGATCTGGTAATACAGGTTGACCAGGTTATTCCACTCGTTGTGCTCGTTGTGTGGGGAGGGTGGGAAGAACGGAAGCTGAAAGCCATTCCATCCGATCAGCCCCAGCGGAAAATCCCTCTTCTCGTACAGGCGTGCTTTCTCCTGCCAGTAGGCGGGCGTTAGAAACGTGACGGGGCGTTCCTCGTAGTCGCGCATGATGCGCTTAAAGTCGGATGCTTTGGTCAGCTCGCCGCGCTGCGGGCTGAAGCGCACAGGCACAGTATCGATGCGGTCAAGACCGAAAAAGCTACGGTAGGTGTCGGCGCTGAGGTGCGCGGGCATGCCGTGTTTGCGCCAGGTCTCCAAAACGTCGTCTCTGATCTCTTCCTCAAAGAACGGCATCTGGTCGATGGGCTGGCCGCGGGCCACAGCGTGGAACCGTTCGCGTGAATTCATGCGTCTCCTCGGTTCCGCCGGACCGGCGCACTCCTGCCGGTCCGGCGGACGGGTTGGTGCTGCTACGGGACGTTGCCGCCGCGTCCGGCGGCGAAGAGCGTGTACCATTCCTCACGTGTCAGTTCGAAGCTTTCAGCCTGGCAGCAGGCGCTGATGCGGGCGGGGGTCATGGTGCCGATGATGGGCTGAATCTTGGCCGGGTGCTTGAGCAGCCAGGCGATGAGCACGGCCTCGCGGCTGACGCTGTGGGCAGCGGCGATCGCCTCGACGACTGCAGCCGTCTTGATGGCGCGTTCGTCGGTCGATGCGGCGGCTTTGCCCGTGGCAAGGCCGCGCGCCAGCGGGCTCCATGCCTGGACGCTGATCTTGTGGGCGTAGCAGTACTCGAGCGTGCCCTCGCCGCGCACGGGGTAGGTGGGGTTGTCCTGGTTGGTGATGACGCCGGCGTTGAGCAGCGTGTTGTGCAGGACGCTGATCTCAAGCTGGTTGGCGACCAGCGGTACGGTGAGCGCCGTCTTGAGCAACTCAATCTGCGGGCCAGTGTGGTTGCTGACGCCAAAGAAGCGCACCTTGCCTGAGTCCTTCAACTCGGCGAAGGCCTTGGCAACCTCGTCAGGGTCGGCCAGCGGGTCGGGCCGGTGCAGCAGCAAGATGTCCAGGTGATCGGTCTTGAGGCGCTTGAGGCTGCCTTCGACCGAGTCCTTGATATGCTGGTAGCTGAAGTCGTAGCGCACGATCGAGTCGGGGTTGGGATCGCCGGCGCGGCGGATGCCGCACTTGCTCTGCAGCACGATCTGGTCGCGCAGGCCGGGCACCTGGCTCCACATGACAGAGAAGGCTTCCTCGCAGCGGCCAGCCTGGTAGACGTTGGCGTGGTCGAAGAAGTTGATGCCTTCGTCGAGGGCGGTTCTGACGACACGAATCACGTCGCTCTGCTCGGGCGGCAGGCGCATGCAGCCGAAGGCGATGCGCGAGACGACGAATGGGGTATTGGCAATGTTCTGGGTCTTCACGGTATTCTCCTTCATAAGGACCTATGGTTGACAGTGGTACTAGCAATGAGCGGAACAGTCTTCGGCGGGCGATGGCGCCCTGTGTGCGCCTGCGCCCGCGTCTCATGCTAACAGAGCGGCGCGGCGCTGTCAAGGGCTGGGGACCCCCGCGTATCCAGGGTCTTTTCAAGTTGCAAGCGCTCCGATGAATTGCAACGCTCGTTGCGGTG
>CAYOEZ010000315.1:0-4133 GCA_964402955.1 uncultured Ktedonobacterales bacterium
ATAAGTATACACATCTTAAGGTTCTGACTATTGACACGACTTAGAACATCTACGCTCTGCGGTCAGCGCCGGGCACGATGCCCGGTCTACTGCGTGAGATCCGCGGATGGGTAGGTCACGCAGAGCCTGCCCCGCTCCATCGGGCATCCTTGCGTGACGCCAACGCTGTTGGCCAGACGTCAGGCACGGATGCCTGACCTAGCGGGCTGTCAGTTGTAGGCCGGGTTTCCATACCCGGCGATCGTTGGCGGTGCTATGTGCGCCGGGTATGGAAACCCGGCCTACAGGTCATGTCCAATGATATGGCGGCAGGCTGTGGAAGGCCTGGCGAATCCACTGGTAGTTCTGCTCGCTCATGCCCAGCGATGAATAGTCCTCGACATACCCGATGTAGGCGCCGTTGCTGCCGCCGAGCTTCTCCTGCAGGAGTCGTGTGTAAGCGAAAATCTCGTCACGCGAGCCGGAGATGGCGCGCCGCTGATGGTCGACCGAGCAGCAGAAGCAGACTTTGCCGCCATATGTCTCGGCCAGTCGCTCGATGCCCATGACATCGGGCTGGAGCAACTCGATCACGTCAGCGCCGGCGCTGATCAGATCGCTGATGATGCTGAAGACGTTGCCGCAGGTATGGAACCAGACCTTCATGCCACAGCGGTGCGCCAGCTCGAACTGCGCTTTGTAGCGCGGCCAGAAGACCTCGCGCCAGACATTGGGACGAATCATCAGTCCATTCTGTGTGCCCCAGTCGTCGCCGAAGCGCAGACACGCCACCGGACCGCCTGCCAGTTGTTCGATGATGCCGTTCTCGAAGGCGATGACCATGTCCATCAACAGCGCCGCCCGCTGCGGCTCAAGCGTCAGGTCCATGAGGTAGGTCTCGAAGCCGCGCAGAAAGGTGGCGATGTTGAAGCCGGTGATGCCCATGTCGAAGGTGATGAACTTGCCGGCGTGTTTTGCTGCCTCAGCGGCGACATGCTCCAGGCGGCCGGGGGCGTAGGCGTCGGGCGGCGTGTAGGATGCGAGGCGATCCCAGTCGGCCAGGGGATGCGTGCGCGGCTGGCCCATCGTGGCGTCGAGCTTCTCCCACGTGTACCCCCACTCGGTCATCCCCGGCTCGCTTGCGACGAAGCTTGCCGCCGGGTAGCTGAGGCAGAATGTGTCGGATGAATCAAAATCGCGGTTGGAATAGTGAATGGGGACACGGGGCGGACGTGAGTGCTCCATAGCGCGCAGGACGAGCTCCTTTGAGTCCATGTCAGCATCTCCATCGGCTTTTCATTGTGCGGCGCGGGTCAGGCTGCGCAGCACGCCTTCCAGCACATCCACTGCCCGTGCAAACTCGGCCAGGCTCAGGTGTTCCTGAGGGGTGTGGTCGAGGCTGGAATCGCCGGGGCCATAGGCGACAATCGGGCAGCGCCAGCAAGCAGCGACCACGTTCATATCGGACGTACCGGTCTTGACCTTGAAGCGCGGCTCGCCGCCTATGTTGCGAATTGAGGAAAGGAAGCCGCGCACGAGCGGGTTGGACTTGCCTGCTTTGTGCGCCGTCTCAGCGCCGGAGAAAGTGACCGTGGCGTCACCGGCAAACGCCGCAATGGCAGCAATTGCATCCGTGGGGGGCAGGCCAATGGGCAGGCGCAGCGCCATGCGTGCTTTGACAGTCAGCGCGAAGGGATCGTCGTCGCCGGCAATGTGGCGCAGCGACGGGTCAACCGCGCCCCACTGGCCGGAATCCACGCTGTGGCTCTCGTTCCAGGAGCGGGCGTACTCTTGCACCTTCTGCCAGAAGACGACAGCCTCTTCGGCTGGCACAAGCTCGCGCGTGGCCGTGTGCATCATGGGCCGCGTCAGCGAGTAGTGGATGACGAGACGCCCCTTGTAGCCGAGTGTGATGGCATCCCAGCCGCTTGGCTCACCGATGATGACGTAGTCGGGGTCGTACAGGTCGAGAACGTGGCGCGCGCCTTTGGAGGTGACCGCTTCTTCCTCGACCGCGCCGACGAGCGTGATGCGCCCGTTGCTGGCAGGCGCGGCGGCCAGGCGTGAGGCGGCGCAGACAAAGCTCACGAACGGTCCCTTGGCATCCACCGCGCCACGCCCGTAGATGTCGCCGCCGCGCACCCCGACTGGGATGAGGCCCGGCACGGTGTCGATGTGGCCGAGCATGACGATATGGGGCCGCCCCTGACCAATCTCGCCCACCGCGTTGCCCGCGGCGTCGACGCGCCCGTTCATGGCGCGGCGCGTCATCTCAGCGGCGAGGAGGTGGGCGACATCATGCTCCTGGCCGGAGGGGCTATAGGCAGCCAATGCGTCGTGCAGAAATTGGTTATCGGAGGGCAACATCGTTGGCGCGTCCTTGGAAGTCTGCAAGCAAATGGATGAACGGCAGCCGTGGCGACGCGACGTGATAGAATGGTTCGTCGGCGGTCCAGAAGTCGCAAGCGAACGTTTCGGCGACAGCGAGATACGAGGCATCGTAAATGGTTGGCTGATTGAACGCAGTCGCAAGCTCATAGGCACGCGCGAGCAGCCTGACGTCGTGTACGTACGTAATCGGCAGCTCAAGCGCCAAGGTACGCGCCGCTTCCGCTTTGGCGGGACTGAGTAACCCTCTGTGAACTCTTCTGCGGATCACAGAGAGGATCTCAAAGGGCAAGATGAGTGGCGCCACGGGCATCACCGCCCGATCCAAACAAACGCTCCAAAGCGATTCTGCGAGAGTACTATCTGCCTCAAACAGAAGCAGCTTGATGATGACATTAGCGTCGAGACAGACATGACTCATGGATCAGCTCGCTCGAGGCGTATGGCACGGAATTCTTCGACGGAGTCAGGGAGCGGCTGGCCGGCGCGCTCGATGGCGATTTGCTCGCGCAATGCTGCTGCATCGGCGAGAATGGCGCCAGGATCTCGCGCTGCGCGGCCTGTGTCGAACATTTTCACGATCTGAATGACGTTGATTGCCGGTTGTCGTGGTTGCCCTTTCTCCAACATCTCCAACCTCTGCAAATCGGCAATGCCCACGATTGCGGCCTTGGGCTTGCCGCGCGATCCCAGGACGATACGCTCACCACCGTACGCTGCCCGATTGATGAGTTCTGACAAGTCGTTCTTAGCTTCAGCGATCCCGATAATCGCACTCATATTTGTCTCCTGGTCATTAAGGACTTTATGGCCATTATAGCTTTTGTGCGCGCCGGCGTCAACAACCTGGTCTGCACGCGTCGGCGTCGTGCTTAGCTCTTGCTAAAGACCGTGCCTTCCCCGGCCAGCGCGTCGCTAATGGGGCTGGCGCGGCGTCCGTCGCCGATGATGACGCGCTGCACGCCGGCGGCCAGTGCTTCTTTGGCGCCGAGCACCTTCTTCTTCATGCGGCCTTGGGCGAACTCCATGACGCCGTCAATCTCACCCTGATCGACATGGCGTATCATGCTGGCGGCGTCGTGGACGTTGCGCAGCAAGCCCGGCACATTGCTAAGGAGGAGCAACGTATCAGCCTGCAATGCCTCGGCCAGCACAGCCGCGGCGCGGTCGCCGTCAACGTTGATGGCGTCGCCTTCGGCGCTGATGGCGGGCGGGGTGATGACAGGCATGTAGCCGTTGTTCAAGAGTAGATAGATGAGATCGGTGTTGGCCTTTTCGACGCGACCGGTGTAGTCGTCGCGCAGGACTTTCATCTTGCCGTTCTCGATGATCTTGATCGTGTCCTTGCGTTTGCCCTCGAGCAGTCGCCCGTCAATACCCGATAGACCAACGGCGTTGACGCCTAGCTTTTGCAGCCGCTCGACGATGCCCTTGTTGACCTTGCCGGCGTAGACCATTTCGAATATCTCAAGCGTCTCGCGGTCGGTGTAGCGGCTCTCCATGCCGGAGACTGATGTGACGAAGCGGGGCGGCTTGCCCAGCTTTTCTGACAGCAGGTTAGTCTCGTGCGATCCGCCATGCACCAGAATCAATTGTTGGCCGGCTTTGGTTAGCCCGGCCAGGTCACGGCAAACTGCGTCGAGGTCGACGCCGGCGCTGCCCCCTATCTTGACGACAATCATGTTATGGTTCCATCCTTCTGACGAAAGTGAGACGGTCGTAGTGTCTGTCGTAGCTGTAGATGTCGGTGATGTTCTCTTTCAACA
>CAYOEZ010000316.1:0-4114 GCA_964402955.1 uncultured Ktedonobacterales bacterium
GGCGGACGCTGGATGTTGCCGAAGGATTCGCGCTGTTGGCAGTTGTAAAGAACCTGCGGCCCAAGGTTGTCGTCGAACTTGGCGTGCAATATGGATTGTCGGCGCGCCTGTGGAAAGAAGCGCTCAATCGCTATGTCCCAGATCACTCGCTCTACCTTTGCGATCTTGTGGATCGGCGCAAGGTGATTGGCGACGACGAGGCCACATTCCTGCGCGGGGACGCTCATGAAACGCTGGCGGAAGTCTTTGAGAGCAGTCAGGTCGATTTAATCCATAATGACGCGCATCCCTATTCGTTGATCAAGTGGTCACTTGAAGAGGGACTGCTCCATAACGTGCCATGCTTCACATTTCATGATGTCGGCTGGCGATCGCCACGGGGCGGGCCCTTCAAGGTCGCAAGTTACGAGTGCAGCGAGAGTGAGCGCCGAGCTGCCATACCGGATGATCCGCACTACGGTTGCTGGGAACGGCATATCATGGCTGATGTCTTTGACCGCGCCATTGTTGTGCAGGAGCGTGCCGTGACCGAAGACTGGCGCCTTCAGATCTTTGATTCAACGCATGGTGTGGGTGTGGCGTTGCGCAAATCTGCAGGGCAGCCAGCTTCCATCGGATAATTCGCGCGACAGCCGCGCAATTGCCCGCATGTTCATCTGGCTGTAGCCCGCAAAAATCTCACTCGGCGTCAACGCCGAGTCCATACGAGCCCGGAACGATATCGCATGCAGAAGCCATTGACCGTAACAGTCGTGATCTGCACCAAGGATCGCGAGCAAATCCTGCGCCAAACGCTGGTGACGGTCCTGCTGCAAACGCGCCGGCCTGACGAGGTCGTCATTGTCGACGACGGCTGCATGGATGGCGACGACCTGTGCGCGTGGCTTGAGGCGCACGGAATTGCATGCCGCTATCTGCGCAAGCAGCCCCCAAGCCTGACCGCATCGCGCAACCTCGCTGTGCGTGAAACGTCGACCGATGTTCTACTCTTCCTCGACGACGACGTGGTACTGGACACCAATTACATACGGGAAATCATGCGTCTGTTTGAAGAGGATGTAGCCCGCACACTAGGTGGCGCTACCGGAACGCTGCAAATCACATACAAGCCGGGCGTACGCGCGTTCTTGCAGTTCTTTCTGCTTGATGGCCAACGCCCGGGCGCGATCCTGACCAGCGGTGCGACGGTGCTTGTCCGTGAGGGCGAAATCAGCGAGCCCACGGAAGTGGATTGGCTCTCCGGCTGCAACATGGCCTATCGGCGCGAGGTCTTCGATGCATTGCGCTTCGATCAGGGGCTGGCGTCATATGGATGGGGCGAGGACCGTGACTTCTCCTACCGTGTCAACAAGAAATGGCGGCTCATGGCTTCGCCCTATGCACGTCTGGTGCACCTGAAGGTGCCCTCCGGCCGCATCAACGAAGTGAAGTTCGGCTATATGCAGACGAATCACCTTTACCGTTTCTATGCCAAGAGCATGCCCAAAACGTCTAGGCATAGGCTGGCGTTCTCGTGGTCGATGTTTGGCATTGTGCTGCGCAATGTGCTGATGACGGTAGCCAGCGACGATCGCCGCGCCGCGGCTGCGCGGCTGCGCGGCAACTTGCGCGGTCTTGTCGGCATTCTGACCGGCAAAGACTACACAGACTGAATGTGGCGCCGGGGGGTAGTCTCATCGCAGCCTTGAGTTCGCAACCGATCAATATGGTCCACCTCATTACTGAGCTCTCAACCGGTGGCGCGCAGAGCGTACTCGCAAGTCTTGCACCGGGCCTCCAGGCAGTGGGTTACAGACAGCACGTTGTCTGCCTCTACACAGGCAACACGCCAATCGCTGCTGAACTGCGGCGCAACGGCATCAGAGTGACTGATCTGCACATGCGACGAAAGTGGCCATTGGGGGCAATTTGGCGCCTCTACAGGTTGCTGCGTGTTGAGCGTCCCCAGATCGTTCATGGATGGCTCTTCCACGCCAATATGCTGGCGCGCATCGTTGGGAAGAGTGCGGGCGTGCCCGTCGTCCTTACATCGAGGCATAGCACGGAGATCGGCGGGCAGCGCCGAGAAGAGCTTCTGGCCTGGACCTCAAGCATGGGAGACGGCGTCATTGCCGTATCAGATGCCGTAAGAAACGCCGAGATCCACAAGGCGAGGGCTAACCCGGCACACGTACACACTATTCATAATTTCGTTGACACTGCGCAATTCGCCGACCCCGATGGAACGCGCAGAGGTACGAATCGCCAGCGACTCGGCATAGACTGCGAGACATTTGTCATTGGCACCGTTGGTCGTCTGCAGGTGGCGAAAGGGCTCGACGTGCTGCTCAATTCGTTCGCGTCCGTCAGGCAGCGCCATCCAAACAGCAGGCTTCTGCTGATAGGCGATGGGCCAGTCCGCAGCCAACTTGAGGGACAGGCCGCGCAACTGCAGATTGATGACGCCGTGACGTTCTTGGGCGACCGAGATGACGTACCGGAATTGTTGCACACAATGGACATCTTCGTGCTGGCATCTCGATGGGAGGGCTTTGGCATTGTTCTTGCCGAGGCGATGGCGGCTGGCGTCGCCGTGGTCGCGACGGCGGTAGGAGGGATTCCCGAGGTCGTCAAGGACGGCGAGAGCGGTCTACTGGTGCCTCCCGACAATGTGCCTGCCCTCGCAAGCGCAATCTGCCGCTTGATGGACGACAACGACCTGCGCACGCGACTTGCAGGCGCCGGGGCTCTGCGCGTCAGATCCAAATTCTCGCTGGAGCGTGCTGTTGCGGAGTACGATAGCCTGTATCGAGGTTACCTCGCTGCAAAGGGGCTCCTCCCGGTGCCGGCCGTCGGTGCGCAAGACTATGCATGAACTTGATGATCCTATGTCTTCACGCAGAACGCCCCTACGCGTCCTCCACCCCATCACACGCCTGATCATCGGCGGGGCACAGGAGAATACCATGCTTACGGCCGCCCTGCTCGACAAGGGCGCGTGGGCGGTGGATGTGCTCTGCGGCCCCCAAACCGGCAGCGAGGGCAGCCTGATTGAGGCCGTGCGCGCACGCGGCACGCCCCTCTTCATCGAGCCGATGCTGGTGCGCGAGGTTAACCCGATCAAGGACATGGTGGCGCTGGTGCGGCTGGCCTTGCGCATGCGGCGCGGCGGCTATGCAGTCGTCCACACGCACAGCAGCAAGGCGGGGATTCTGGGGCGCTGGGCCGCCTGGCTGGCAGGCGTGCCTGTCATCATCCACACAGTGCATGGGTGGGGCTACCACGATCGACAGCATCCCCTCGTGCGCGCTTATTATGTGATCCTCGAAAAACTGACGCTGCTGGTCACCGACAAGTTGATAGTCGTCTCGCCGCAGAACATCGAAAAGGGGCTGGCCGACGGCATTGGCACGCTCGCCGACTATGTGGTAATCCGCAGCGGCATCGAGATGGAGCGCTTTGGCCATCCGCGCGTGGGGCGCGACGAAACCCGGCGCACGTGGGGAATTCCTCTCGACGCGCCGGTAGTGGGCACTGTCACACGCCTATCGGTGCAGAAGGCGCCGCTGGACTTTGTGCGCGCCGCCGCCCTCGTTGCACAGATGCGGCCGGACGTCTGGTTTGTTATGGTGGGCGACGGCGACCTGCGTCTGCAGGTGGAAGCGCTGGCAAGCGAGTTGGGCATGCGCGAGCGCCTTGTGCTCACCGGCTTGCGCCGCGACGTGCCCGAACTGATGGCTGCCTTCGACATCTTCGCGCTCTCGTCGCTGTGGGAGGGGCTGCCGCGCGTGCTGCCGCAGGCCATGGCCACCGGGCTGCCGATTGTGGCCACTGCCGCCGACGGCACCGCCGAGGCCGTGAGCCAGGGCGTCAACGGCATCCTCACGCCGCCGGGCGAGCCGCAGGCGCTGGCGGGTATGCTGCTGCAATTGCTGCAGAACCCTGCGCTGGCGCAGCAGATGGGCGCGGCGGGCCGCACCCGTGTGGACGAGTTCAGCGACACGCGTATGGTGGCGCAGATTGATGCGCTTTATCGCGAGCTGCTCGCGACGAAAGGTGTAGCGGTGACTGGTTGACTGGTTGACTGGTTGACTGGTTGACTGGTAATTGGTGACTGGTAAGTAGTAACCGGCGC
>CAYOEZ010000317.1:0-4086 GCA_964402955.1 uncultured Ktedonobacterales bacterium
CCAATCCATGCACCTGCATTTCTTAAGTTAGCGCATATGGGTCTCAGACCTGCCTCTACACGTCGTTGCGCCTGTCAAGGGACTTTGCGCAGGCCCTGCTGGCCCTGTGGGGCAGGCATGGCCAGGATGCTGCCTAGACCCAGGATGCTGTTTAAGCAAGGAAGCGGAGCCGGGTGACCGGCTCCGCTGGCTAATCCGTACTCAAGGAGAACAACCACTCGTACTACCGCTGTGCACGCATCTGCTCGAAGCAGCGGCTGCAATAGACGGGCCGGTCACCACGTGGAACGAATGGCACCTGAGCGTCGCCGCCACAATTGGCGCATGGCACCACAGTCATCGGCCGTGGACCAGAGCGCTCTTGGCGTCGGCGAGTGCGGCAGGTAGGACAACGTGCGGGTTCGTTCATCAGTCCCTTCAGGGCGAAGAACTCCTGTTCACCAGCCGTGAACACGAAGTTCGCACCGCAGTCTCGACAGACGAGGGTTCTGTCAGCGTAGCCCATTCAAGACCTCCTTTTTCCTGGATAGTTGGCCATTTTGTCGGGTCTTCGTCCAACGGGCGCGGCTTACAGAACCCTTCTCACCATGAGGTCTTGCCAGGGCCAGAAGTTCGCGCTACCAGCGCGAGACCGAACCTGTACCACCATGACACATTATACTATATTTTGGGCCAAAATGCAAGAGTTTTTCTTGAATTCTCTGCAATTGCGCACAGATTGTAGTGTTGTGGAAATGTTTACTGATATAATTGCAATACTCTCTGGCCTTACCACCTCAGATGACCATTTGCTCGTAGACGTGCTCCAGACTCATCTCAGGGCTGACCGTCTGGGACGACTGCACCGTCAATGCGGCTGCGGACGCGCCGATACGCATCGCTTCATCCAGCACCATACCATTGCACAGGCCATACACTATGCCAGCGGTCAGAGCATCGCCGCCGCCGGTCGCATCGCGCACATCCACCCGATAGGCCGGGATGTGGCCCGAGCCGCTTTCTGAGGTATAGAACAGCCCCTCCACACCCAGCGTAATGATGACCGTCTGCACACCACACGCGCGCAAGCGTTGGGCTGCAATGGCTGCGTCGGACACGCTGCGAATCGATAGGGTGTTGCCCAGCATGATCTCCGCCTCCTGCGCGTTGGGCCTGATGATTGTATATTCGCACAGGCGCGGCACCAGGCGTTGCGCCAACTGGTTGGAGACCGGGTCAGCGCAGACGGGCACATTGGCCTTCTCCGCTATCTTGAGAATCGCGTCGAGCGTCTTCAGCGAAAGGTTGGCATCCACCACAATCATGCGCGCCTGAGCGAGCAACTTACGGTGCGCCCTGACGTACTGCGGCGTGATCTCGCTGCAAATACGCATGTCATCGATGGACACGGCCATGTCACCATGCTCATCGAGGATGGCGAGGTATGCGCCGGAGCGACACGTGGGGCAGAGGAGCGCCTCGCTCGTGTCAACGCCGCCGGCCGACGTCTCGCTCAGAATCTGGTGGCCGAAGGCGTCGTCGCCCACAGCGGTGAGCAGCGTTGTCGGCACGCCCAGCCGCGCCAGATTTTCAGCCACGTTGCGGGCCACGCCGCCCAGAGAGAGACGGATATCGCCGGGGTTTGACGTTGCCGGCACCGCAACCTCAAGCGGACGGCCTTTGATGTCAATGCTGGCCGCGCCGATCACGACGACCTGCGGGTTGGTCAGTTCTGCCATTCTTCCTCTCTCCTCCGGCTATGAAGGAATGCCTGTTATGCCAAGATCACTGTGAGCGGTTGTCGCCTTTGCCTCGGTGCCTGCGCGCCAAGTGCGGGCGATTGGGCCCCCTGGGCACAGGCTGAGCAGACGCAGGGGGAGCAGGCAGCTGTGGCGCAGCCTGCATTGGCGCAGCGGGCGCAGGAACAGGAGCAGGCGCTCCCTTGCGCGGCAGGTCCTGAATGGCGACATCCTGGCGCTTTTGCCCCTCGCCCATTTCCAGCGTCACCGTCCCCTTCAGCACGTTGTGCGCGATGATTGTTCCTTTGCCATTGATCAAGATCACATCATCGCCGACGCGGGGCAGGTCTCGCTTGGCTGCAGCATACTGATCGTTTTCATACGACAGACAGCAGAGCAAGCGCCCGCACGCGCCCGTTATCTTGCTCGGGTTCAGGGGCAACTCCTGCTCTTTGGCCATCTTGATTGAGACGGCAGGGAAATCGTCGAGCCACGACGAGCAGCAGTAGTGTCGCCCACAAATACCGTAGCCGCTATGTGTCTTTGCCTCGTCACGGTCGCCGATCTGGCGCAACTCGATACGCGTCTTGAACAGGCTGGCCAGGTCTTTGACCAGCTCGCGAAAATCGACGCGGCCCTCGGCTGTGAAGGCAACCGTCAGACGGCTGCCGTCGAAGCTGTAGTCGGCTTCGATCAGCTTCATGGGCAATTTGTGGGAGAGGACGCGCTCTTTACAGGTAGCCAGCGCCGCAGCTTCCTGCACCCGATAGTGCTGCGTCAGGAGAATGTCCTGGCGCGTGGCGCGCCGCAGCACAGGCTTGAGTGGATCGGTCACCTGGCTATCTTGCACCTGGCGTGGGGCGATGACCACCCGTCCAGCCTCGGCGCCCTTCGCCGTCTCGACAATGACCCATTCATCAACCCGCAGATCATCATGGCCATTGGGGTCAAAGAAATAGATGCGACCAACACGCTTGAAGCGTATACCGACGATTGTAACCATATATTCTCGGTACTAATCCCTTTCTACAGGGCAGCTCCGGTTGTTCGTGCGGGCTGCGTATGTGGTAAGCTAAGCAACGCAACGTCAAGCGCCAGGCGCGGATTCACGTTACGGTCGAGATGATGGCGCGCCGCCATGATCTCTTCAAGCACACGAGCCGCCTCGCCCGGCCCATAGCCGGCGGCCGCAGCACGCAACTCATCGAGGCGGTCTGCGTTGGTCACCTGGCCGGCGCATTGCTGCTGCATGAGCAGCACATCCCGCCACCACGTGGCCCACAAGTCGAGCGTCTCGTGCACGCCTTCGCGTGCATCAACGCCCTTGCCGTAGTCCTCGCCGAGCGCGCCCGCCTGCTCCAGGCGTTGGCCCCGGCTTGCGCCAAGCAGACGCAACAGCATATCAACCCGTTCGCGGCGTTGGGCAAGCACATTCGCGTCACTCGCCGCGCGCAACACCCAGCCAATGCGCCCACCGCTCAGGTGAGCGAGCACCTTTGCCTGGTCTGGAGCAACGCCGAAACGCTCCACGAGGGATTGCTCGGCCTGATCGAGCGGCAGGGGGCGCAAAGGAAAGATCTGGCAACGTGAGACAATCGTCGGCAGCAACAGGCTGGCGTCTGGAGCGGTCAGGATGAGCGCAACATGCACCGGCGGCTCTTCCAGCGTCTTGAGCAGACAATTGGAAGCAGCGTCGCTCATCTCGTGCGCATCAGCGATGACACCGATCACCCACGCTCCCTCATATGGCTTGAGGCTGAGTTGATGCTGCAGCGCTCTGATCTGGTCAATGCCGATGTCGCGGCGATCGGTGCGTGTTGCTCCGGCCGCTCGCTCTGTTTCGATGACACGAACGTCGGGGTAGTTACCGGCTGCGATCTGCACACAGGGGCGGCACACGCCACAGGGCCGACTGACAGGATCGGCAGCCGTACATTCCAGGGCGCGAGCCAACGTGCGCGCCAGAGTTCGTTTGCCTACCCCTGGCTGGCCGACGAAAAGCAATGCATGGGGCACGCGCCTCCTGGCAATCGCTCGTTGCAACGCTGCCACAGCCCATTCGTGCCCGACCAGTCCCCAATTTTCTGTGTTCATGTGCCTACGCCGATTATATCACAGTTGGCGCTGCTTGTCATTTTTCCGGCATGCCTGACAGTAATTCGAAATACGGTGTGAGCACCCACATGGCTGATCAAAGATAGTCAGTGAGCACTGTCAACGGGGCTTCGTCGCCTCCTTCGTCAGCGGCAGGACGCGCTGGGACATGCGCTCGACTGAAGATCGGCTTCTAAGCGACAGCGGCCAGGATCGCGATCCGGCTTAGTACTACTACCGTACTTTACAAACTGACTTGAATCGGCGATAATGG
>CAYOEZ010000318.1:0-4045 GCA_964402955.1 uncultured Ktedonobacterales bacterium
AGACCCGGGCAACCCGCCCACCGGCTGCTACTTCCACCCCCGCTGCTCCTATGCGATCGAGCGCTGCCGCGTGGAGTCTCCAGCGCTGGAAGAGGCGTCGGCGGGTCACTTCGTCAGTTGCCACCGCGCCCGCGAGCTCACACTGCGCGGTGTGCCAGTATGATCTCGTGCCGGTCGGCGTTCGGGGACTGATCGCCGCCAGACTAGTTGCGAAACCCGGCAGGAAGAAAAACAATTATAGGGGGGACAAGAATGCCTACACTCTACGAGAAAGTCTACGGCTGCCTAGCTGCCTCGCGCGTCGCTTCGTCGATGGGGGCGGCCGTTGAAGGCTGGCCGGCCGACAAGATCGTGCAGACCTACGGCTGGGTCGATCGCTTCTATCCCTACAAGCACTACACGTACCGCGGTGTGGATTGGGAACGAATGCCCGGAACAACAGAGGATGGGATCGAGCGGCAGAAGCTTTTCTGCCGGGCGATTATCGCCAAGCAGGATCGCGTCACGGCCGAGGATGTCGGTAAGGTCATGGCCGACGTTGTCGATCCGGACAAAATGTGGTACATGAGCGAGCCGGACGACATTAAGCTGGTCAAGTTCGTCAAGGTAGGTGTGCACCCGGCCGAGGTTGGAAGTCTAAGTGCATGGTTTGGGCTGAACGCTATGGCCCGTGCCAGCCATCCCATTGGCCTAATCAATGCTGGCGATCCTGCGGGCGCGGTGCGAGACGCCGCTGACGTTGGGCGTCTCTTTTTCCGTCCGTCGGACATCGCGCTTGTGTGGGCAGGCGTGCTCGATGCGGCAATTGCCACAGCGCTCATGCCCAATGCCACAGTGGATTCGGTGATCAGCACGGCGGTCGGATTCGCCACCGAGGCCATGAAACGTGAGATCGACCGCGCCCTGGACGTCGTCAAGCGCTTCTCGGATTACGATACCGTGCGCACCGAGTTCTATAAGTTTTACAACGGATTCGGCACGATGTACGCTCAGTCCACTGCAGCCGAAACCGTCAGCAAGGCGCTGGCGCTGTTTGTTCTGTGCAAGGGCGATGCCAAGACGGGTGTTCTGTATGGCGTCAACTTCGGCCGCGATACGGATTGCATGGCTGCCATGGCAGGTGGGCTTTCCGGGGCGCTGTCGGGCATCGGCGCCGTCCCCGCCGAATGGGTCGCCCAGATAGACAAGGCTACCGCAGCCAATCCCTACACGAACACTGTATGCACCATCAAGGAACACGCCGACGGGGTCTATCAGGCGCTACAGGCCCGCGGGCACAAGATGCGTGAGTTGGCTGATCTGCTGATCTGAGGATTGGCTGAACATCATATCAGGCGGTGCGGAAGGCCGGATTCTTCAGTATCGGTTCCTGCACCGCCCGTCCTAGACGCTCTGACGCACAGGAGTTCTTGATGAAGATCGCTTTGGGCAATGACCATTACGGCTATCCGATGAAAGCGGAGGTTAGGGCCGTGCTCGATGCGTTGGGAGTCGAGGTCCTTGACTTCGGATGCTACAACACGGACCCGGTAGATTTTCCGGATATCTCGCGGACTGTCTGCGATGCTGTGCGCCACGGCGAGGCTGAGCGAGGCATCATGCTGTGTGGCACGGGCGTTGGCGCGTCGATGGCGGCCAATAGGGTACCGGGCATTCGCGCCGCTGTCTGCCACGACTATCACTGTGCGCACCAGGGCGTGGAACACGACGATATGAACGTCATGTGTATTGGCGCTCAGATCATTGGCCCCTGGTTGGCCAAGGACCTGATTGCTGCCTTCATAAACGCCCGCTTCAATTCTACCGAAGACTACAGGCGGCGTGTGGGCAAGTTGCGCGATATGGAGTTGGCGGCAGCGCGTGAGCTGAGCAACCAGTTGTAAGACACAGTGTTGCTCACCGGTCGTGTACATCAGTCTGTACTGATGAGAGGCGCCGACGCTAGCGTAGGATAGAGGGAGTCTCAGCATGGTGCATGCATGCCACAGCATAGCTGGGCTTCCTATGCACCGCTGTCAGTCGTTGTTTTCACACACAGTATTGGCGGCTTTATGGTCGCGACAGGTGCGTTCAGTGCATTGTGTTTCTCTATAGTCAGTGTGGAGGACAGAATCATGAAGAAAATCATCAATCGGCCGGCCGATTTTGTGGACGAGATGCTGCAAGGGATCATCTATGCGCATCACGGCCACCTGCGCCTCGCCGCCGACAAGCGCGCCATCGTGCGCGCGGATGCGCCGGTCAAGGGCAAGGTCGGCATTGCCACGGGCGGCGGTTCGGGGCATCTTCCTGTGTTCCTTGGCTACGTGGGCAAGGGCCTGCTCGACGGCTGTGCGGTCGGCAATGTCTTCTCGTCGCCGACGGCCAACCAGATGCTGGCTGTGACGAAGGCGATCTCTGCTGGAGCGGGCGTTCTCTACCTCTACGGCAACTACACCGGCGATGTGATGAACTTCGACATGGCTGCCGAAATGGCTGACATGGAGGACATCAAGGTCGAGACGGTGCTGGTTGCGGATGATGTTGCATCGGCGCCGCCCGATCGTCTGGCGACACGACGCGGCGTGGCCGGTCTGTTCTTTGCTTACAAGATCGCCGGTGCAAAGGCTGAGGAAATGGCCGATCTTACCGCTGTGAAGCACGCTGCCGAAAAGGCGCTGGCTAATACGCGCAGTATGGGCGTTGCGCTTAGCCCGTGCACCGTGCCCGAAGCGGGTCGTCCCACCTTTACAATCGGCGAAGACGAAATGGAGATTGGCATGGGCATTCACGGTGAGCCGGGCGTGCGGCGCGGCAAGCTGGAGACCGCCGACGAGATCGCCGTGACATTGACGAATGCGGTGCTTAAGGATCTGCCTTTCAAGTCGGGGGACAAGGTGGCAGTGCTGGTGAATGGCCTCGGAGCGACACCTCGTGAAGAGCTGTACATTGTCTATCGTAAAGTATGGGAGCTGCTGCGCGACGCCGGTATCAGCGTCCACCGTCCCTATGTTGGCGAGTATGCGACGTCGATGGAAATGGCAGGCTGCTCGGTCTCGCTGCTGAAGCTCGACGACGAATTGACGCATCTGCTGGATGCTGCGGCGGAGTCGCCGTTCTTTCTGCAGAAATAGCCAACGCCGCGCCACTGCGTGGCGGCGCCATGGTACTTTCGCCACGCTAAAGACGTCTCCCTCGAGGTCGATACGATGAATGCGCTGAATGTTGAACAAACGGTTGTTATCTTGACGACGCTCTCGCACGAGATGCAGGCAAAGAAAGAGTATCTGATCGAACTGGACTCTGCTATCGGCGACGGCGATCTGGGGATTACGGTCGACCGTGGTTTCCAGGGCGTGCGCGACGGATTGCAGGAGCACGCAGCAGATATTGGGCGCATTCTGTTCAAGGCAGGTATGGATTTCAGCAACTCGGCTGGCTCAACGATGGGGGCGCTGCTCGGCACGGCCTTCATGCGGGCGGGCAAGCAGGCGCAGGGGCAGACGGAGATTAGCCTGGCGGATATCGTGCGCATGGTGAAGGCGGGCGAGGAAGGCATCATCGAGCGCGGCAAGGCACATGTAGGCGACAAAACCGTCCTGGATGCGATCGTTCCGGCGCGCCAGGCGTTGGAGCAGGCCGTGCAAGACGACGTCTCCCTGCTTGCCGCGCTGGAGCGAGCACAGGCTGCGGCAGAGCAAGGCATGCTGTCGACTGTCCCCATGCAGGCGATCTTTGGCCGGGCGCGCTGGCTGGGCGAGCGCAGCATCGGTCACCAGGATCCGGGCGCAACGCTGATCTCCCTTATGCTCTCGTCGGTTGTGGCATCTGTGCAGCGTCTTGAGAACGCCTCGTAGGCAGCAAACCCCGGTCTTGTGCAGCGTGAGTAGGCCGGACACTATGAAGAAAGACGAAATAGATCTGTAACCTAATCGTTTCGCGATTTCGTCAAGCGCGGGACTAAAGGTACTCTCCTAAGCTGTTGTCTGCACAACTTGCGCTTAAGAGCCAGGCTTCAGCCGAGCGCTCGCCGCCCGCGATGCACTGGCTCAAGAAGGTGGTTACG
>CAYOEZ010000319.1:0-4040 GCA_964402955.1 uncultured Ktedonobacterales bacterium
GATTCTTCGCTCCGCTCAGAATGACAACCATCACATTCGGCGTGGCGAGCCACTACGACGCCGGTCGTCATGGACGTAGAGGGACGTAAAGGGAGGCCAGCAATGACTGCTGTGCGTAAGAAGACGGTCTTTGTGATCCACACCAGCTTCGCTCTGGTGGACGTTTTGGCCCCGCTGTTTCGCCAGGAAATGCCACAGGTGCGCATCGTCAACATCGTAGACGATAGCCTGCTGGCCGATGTGCGCGCGGTCGGCCACGTTGGGGCCCACGGCGCGCCTGGTTGAGCGCAAGGCAGCAGAAGCCAAGAAGACCCTGATTGTCCACCGCCACCTGGCCGAAGGGGCATTTGATGTGCTCGTGGGCGGCGACCCGCAGACGCACGACGACATGGTTGCTGAAGAGATCATCAAGGCGGCGCACAAGAGCGACATCGTCGTCTTGGCTCAGGCAAGCATGGCCCGCATCGTCCCCCTACTGGGCAACAGGGTGTCAGTGCCCGTTCTCTCCAGCCCCCTCAGCGGGGTGAAGGAACTCAAGCGCGTGGTGGGATGACATGACCGTTGAACCCCATGCTCGCATCCTGTTTGACCTGCTGCTCGCCACCCTGCCCAATGAATGGCCCGACGCCGGACTGGCAGCGGAGATCGAACGCCAGGTAGCAGCGTCCAGAACGAAGGTCATCGTCCTCGACGACGATCCGACCGGTACGCAGACCGTGCATGACGTCCTGGTCGTCACCGACTGGTCGCAAGAAACGCTGGCGGCGGCGCTCAAGGAAGATAGACCGGTCGTCTTCATCCTGACCAACTCGCGCAGCGTGCCCCTTGCTGAGGCGCAAGAGATCAACCGGCAGATCGCGCGCAACCTGGGCGCGGTCGCCAGCCGGCTCGATTGCCCGCTCGAGGTGATCAGCCGCAGCGACTCGACGCTGCGCGGCCACTTCCCGGGCGAGGTAGACGCCTTGCGCGACGGGCTGGAAGAGAGCCTCGGTCTACATTATGACGGCTACATCATTGTGCCCAGCCTGATTGAAGCCGGGCGGCATACGATCAGCGATGTGCACTGGGTGCGCGATGGCGAGTGGGCTGTACCGGCGGGGCATACGGAATTCGCGCGCGACGCGTCCTTCGGCTACAGCGCGTCCAACCTGCGCCACTGGGTGGCGGAGAAGACGAAGGGCGCAGTTAGCGCCGCTTCTGTCCTTTCGGTTTCGCTGGCCGACATCCGTGAGGGAGGCCCTGAACAGGTCGCCCGCCAATTGGGCCGGGTCGCCAATCATGGCGTGGCCATTGCCAACGTCGCCAGCTATCAGGACATGGCCGTCTTTGTCGCAGGCCTCTTGCAGGCCGAGCAGAAGGGCAAGCGCTTCATCTGCCGCACGGCGGCGTCCTTTGTGCGCATGCGCGGCGGCATCAGTCAGCAACCCTTGCTGACGGCCGCAGACCTCTACGCAGGCGCGCCGACGGGCGCAGGCGGGCTGATCGTCGCCGGCTCCCATATTCAGAAGAGCACTGAGCAGTTGCGCGAGACGCTGGCCCTGCCCGGTGTGGCGGGCGTCGAGTTGAGCGTTCGGCGCGTGCTCGAGCCGGACACGCGGGCGGCGGAGATCGAGCGCACAACCGCCGCCGTGAATCATCTCCTGCCACAGCACGATGTGGTCCTCATGACCAGCCGCGAGCTTGTGACTGGAAGCAGCAAAGAAGAGAATTTGCAAATCGGCACCGTGGTCTCATCCGCTCTCGTGGCCGTGGTGCGCGGGCTGATCGTGCGCCCACGCTTCATCGTCGCCAAGGGCGGCATCACAGCGAGTGATGTGGCAACCAGAGGGCTTGATATCAAGCACGCCGTTGTCCTGGGACAAATCGCTCCCGCCGTTCCCGTCTGGCAGCCGGGGCCAGACAGTCGCTTTCCCGGCGCTCCTTACGTCGTCTTCCCAGGCAACGTGGGGGGAGCAAGCACACTGGCGCAGGTCGTGCAGGCGCTAAGCGAGCAGCCGCTGCGCCCCTATGCCACTCAATAAGAAACTCAATAAGAATTAGGAGAGACATGAAGAAGAACTATTTGGTGTACGGCCTTGCTGACACCTACATTCATGATTGGCTGGCGCTCGGGCCACACAAGGCGCCGATCGAGCAGCAGCGCACCGCCGGCGAGGCGGACCTGGCTCTGCGTGAGCGCGTGCTGGCGGCCAATGACCACGTGACCTGCGATTTTCCCGACCCTCCGCTGGAGATCGACAAGGTCATGATTGGCGACGAAGGACTCTACTGGCAGGCTGAGCATTGCCAGGGCGACCACCTGCTTGAGTGCGGGGTGACTGCTCCCGTCTACAGTCTGCATAAGCTGTGGGCATTTGCCCGATTTAGCTGCGCCGGGGCCAAGACGGCCACGCTCAACCTGTCGCTTGCCTGCCCGGCGGCCGTTTGGCTGAATGGCAAGCACGTCGCATATTGTGCGCGCCTCAGCGATATCGCCGACCAGAAGCTGCAAACCTATGCGCTGAAGGTCAGCCTCAAGCCTGGCAACAACGATCTGCTCATCAGGCTGGAACAGGTTGCCGCCGGAGATGCTGTGCTGGCCATGGCTGTGCGCATCACGGACGTAGCCGCAGAAAGCGTCAAGATCATGCTGCCCACGGTCACTGAGGAGCCCGAGCGGCGCAAGGAATGGGAGCGTGCCTTCGAGTACGTCTACGTCAACCAGGCTGTTTACTCGCGCGATGATACCGTGAGGATCATCTCCCGCGACGACATGCCATCCTTTTACAAAGGCGTCGTGCGCATGCAGCAACTCGACGGCAGCATCTATGCCGAAATGTACACCACTTTCCGCGCCAAGGAGGTGGCCGAGGGCTTGCTGGGCATGCAACTGGCACCGGGCAGAATGCAGGCTATGCTCATGCCCGAACCTGAGATCTACTACAATCAGTATTTCCGGGCACGGCGTGTTCTGCCCTTTGCCGTCGCCTTCTGGCCCTATTCTCTGGAGCCGATCGGCGCATACGAAGACCGGCTGGTCACGGTCATGAAAGAAGCTGACCGCAGCAGCGATACTCTCTATGGCGAGATCGCCAAGATGGCCATTGGCTGGTGGGATGCTGTTGATGCCAGGGAGATCAGCGCTGCTGTTGCCCGCGTCAAGCGCGCCGAAACCGGCTGCCCGGGCGACCTGCTGGGCCTGCTGGCCATGCGCTATCACATGTCAGGCTACGCCAAGTTCCCTGCCGGCCTCCTGGCCGAGATAGATGACTGCTTGCTGACGTTCGACTATGCCGCCGCAGCGCTCAACAGCGCCGGCGTCGAGAGTAGCGAGATCATGCTCTACGCGGCGCAGATCCTGGCCGGCCAGACGCATGCCAAGGCCACATTCGCGGCAGCGGGCCGCACCGGCCGCCAGCAGCGCTCGCTCGCCGAAGACCTGGCGACCGCATGGCTGCGCAACCATGCCCAGACCGGCTTCGCCCTGTGGAATACAGACATAGAGCTGATCGTCAGCGCCCTGGCGCTGCTGGCTGACCTCGCCAAGAATGAGACCGTCAGCGAGATGGCCGCCGTCTTGCTCGACAAGATGCTCTTCGGCCTCGCCGTCAATTCTTTCCGTGGCGCGTATGGCGCGCCGCGTGCGTCGGCACGCGCCTCGTGGTTGCGCAGCGGACGACTGGCCCCCGAATCACCGCTCAACTATCTGCTGTGGGGCGTCGGCGGCTACAATACGCACTTCAAGGGCGCCGTCAGCCTGGCGCTGGCCGGCAAGAGCTATGAGACACCCGAGCTCCTGCGCACGATCGCGCTTGACAAATGGCCCGAGATGCTCTCGCGTGAACACCAGTGCATCGCCGATGGCGACGAAGTCAACACCGTGACGTTCAAGACGCCCGACTACATGCTGGCGTCGGCTCAGGACTACCATGCCGGCCAGGCTGGACGCAGCGAGCACATCTGGCAGGCGACAATGGGGCCCGATGCCATTGTCTTCGCCAACCATCCTACCTGCTTCAGCGATTCGGACGGGCGCAGGGCCGGCTGGTGCTCCTGCACGA
>CAYOEZ010000320.1:0-4016 GCA_964402955.1 uncultured Ktedonobacterales bacterium
CAGCGTGACGTCTACGACGGCTAGCGGAGCGCTGCATCTGCGGGGTGGGACCCGGGCGAAAGGAACCGGCTGGGGTCGGCCATGAACTCGTCGCGACAGCCCAGGCTACAGAAGTAGTACATTGTGCCGCTGTACTCTGCCCGCGTTGCTGCTTTTGGCATCTCTAGCGACATGCCACAGACCGGATCCTGCACCATCGCCACCATTTCCTTGAACGCCCCATCCTCCAGCCACAGCACGCGATCGGCAATATCCTTGATGCGCTGGTCGTGACTGACGATAATGACGCTGCGGCCCTGCTCTTTGGCGATCCGGCGCAACAGGCGCATGACCTCGTGGCCGATTTTGGAATCAAGGTTGGCTGTTGGCTCGTCGGCCAGAATGATGGGAGGATCATTGGCCAGGGCACGGGCAATGGCAACCCGCTGCTTCTCACCACCGGATAGTTTCTCGGGCAGGAAGTGCAGGCGCTCGCCCAGGCCCAGGTCACGCAGGAGTGCCTCCGCCCGTGCCTTGGCCTCACGGTCGTTCTTGCCGGCGAGGTTCAGAACGAGTATCACGTTCTCAAGAGCAGTCAGCGACGACAGCAGGTTGAAGTCTTGGAAGATGAAGCCGAAGCGACGGAGGCGGATCTCCGGTAACTGCCGCTCACTCAGATCGCTGATCCTACGGCCATCGACCTCAATCGATCCGCTGGTCGGTTTCAGAGTCGCGCCCAGCATGGATAACAACGTCGTTTTACCGCTACCTGACGGGCCCATGATCAGGACGATCTCGCCGGGGGCCACGTGCAGCGAGACGTTGCGCACGGCCGTCACTTCAGTGGCTCCCTGGCCATAGCGTTTGACGAGATGATCGGCGCTCAGCACAGTCGAATTCACGGTTATACTCTCCTTAGTCTGGCGTCTGGAGACTGGCAGTCATCTCCTGAACACCGATGCCGGATCCAACCCCGCAATCTGGCGGACAGGCAGCACGGCCGCCACGCTGGCGATGATCAGACTGGCGACAGCAACCTTCAACAGAGACTGCCACGTCACCGCCAGCAGAAGGGTAGAAGAGACCTGCGGGACAAGCACAGCCAACCCGATAACGACAAGCACGGCCAGGACAAATCCCCCACCGACACTCAGGAAGGCTGAGGCCACCACCACGCCATAGAGCCAGCGGTTGCCGGCGCCAAGAGCCTTAAGCACGCCAAACTCTTTGCGCTTGGCAAAGGTCGCAGTGTACACCGTGAGCGCGGTGACTGCCAGGCCGATCAGAAACCCCACACTGTTCATGATACTGATGAGCTCCACGCTCATATCCTTGACAACCCGGCGCTCTTCGGCGGAGAACTGCTGCCGAGTCATGACGCTGACATTCGGCACTTCCGCCCGGATGGCTGCGGCGACGTCGTCCGCCCGGGCGCCTGGCTTGACGGTCACCAACAGGTAACTCGTATTGTCCTGGCTCGCGAAGGAACGAGCGAAGTCGGCGCGGGGGATGAAAGCGACCGAGTTGGTGAGGTTGACCGTCCCCTCACTCAGGCCGACTATCCGGTAGGTATGGCCAAGAATCTCTACCGTGTCGCCGAGAACCATCGCTGCCTCGCGAGCGACGCTTCTGTCGATAATTGCCTGGCCCGATTGCGGACGCGCTATGCCCGCCGCCAGCTTCCAGGGGCCGCCAACTGCTGCGTTACTGTCAAGTCCGATGATGTAGGCGAGGCTGCGGGTGTCTCCAGCTACAATGACATTGCTGGCATAGAGAATCGGTGTCACCGTGGCAACGCCAGGGATCTGGCCAACGGCTGGCGCCACGGTTGGTGACAGGGCCGAGGCCGTCATGTGCATATTCTTGACCCCGCTCTGGGCAATGTATATGTCGGCGCCACTGTAATCGATATAGGCGCTAAGCTGCACTTGCGCGCCAGCGAAAATGGCATCGAGCGCCAGAATGAGCAGCAGGGCCAGAGCCACACCCCCCAGGCTGATGAGCAGTCGCGCCTTGTCCTGAAGCAGGTTGCGCCGGGCGAGACGAAACATAGACCTATCCTTTTCTGAAAATGGATGCTGGATCAAGGTCGGCGACGAAGCGTGCCGGAATGTAGGCCGCAAGCAGGCCCATGCCCAGACTGGCCACAGCCGCCTGCAGCACGGCGGTTGGCGGAATGATCATCAGGAATTGGGGCAGCAACAGCATAATCGCCTGGGCCGTTGCGCGGGCCAAAACTATGCCAAGTAGCAGCCCGATGCCGGACGCAACGAGCGCCTGTTGGACCACGATACTGTACAGATAGCGGTTGCTGGATCCTATGGCCTTGAGGACGCCATACTCGCGTAGTCGCTCGACTGTCGCGGCGTAAATCACCAACCCGGTGACCATTGTGCCAACCAGGAAGGCGATCAAGACCATGAGCCGTAGCGGCATGGCAAAGATCCGGGCCAAGAGCTTGATATCGTTGGTGGAAATGTCTCTGGCCATCATCACACCGGTCCCGGGCACACCTGCCTCCAGGCGGCTGCCGAGGGTTGTAGGCGTGACGCCAGGTGCGGCAGACACGAGAACAAAGCTCGTCAGGCCAGGCGCTCGCAACATGGCTTCGGCGGCAGCCTTGCGCACGAAGACAAAGCTGGCCATAAAGGCGGCTGTATCCGCAGATAAGCCGACAATGCGCATCTGGCGCCCGAGCACGCTTATGTCGTCGCCAACGTACAGATTGTGTCGCTTCGCCATGATACGATCGATGACCATCTCATCGTCAGAGGCTGGCTCTCGTCCCTCCGCCAATGCCCACGGCCCTCCGCCCAGCGCAGAATCGTAGCCGATCAGGTAGCTCGTCACCTTCTTGTCGTGAATTGAAAGGATGATGAACTGGGACACGATGGGGATCACGCGCGCCGTGCCTTCAACTTGGCGGACTGCCTCCAGCGTGCCCTGGGGAAGGACGGACGTGGCGCCTAGCATGTTAACGACGCCTTTCTGGGCGATGTAGATGTCGGCAGCCGTGTGACGCTGGTAGGTTGTTACCTGGGCGTACAAACCTTCCAGGAAGCCGTCCAACAGGATGATCAACATGATAGACAAGGCTACGCCGACTGCGCTAAGCGCGAGGCGGAAGTGATCGTGAACAAGGTTGCGCCGGGCGACAAGAGACATATCGACCACCTACACTTTTCGCCAGGTCACAAGCTCAACTCCTGGCTCGTGACGTAGTTTCTGCTCCAGGTCATGTTTGCGGCGGCAATCGACCGCTACCAGAGTGCGCCTGCGCGGGTCACGCTGTGCGATCCATAGCACGCGGTTGGCCAGTTCTTGGTTACGTTGCTGCCAGGCTGCACGGACTTCCGGCCCGGCCGTCCAGGTCGTTGCGACACACAGAGCGTGGCAGACGTGGCCAAATGCCTCCGAGTTGATGGCGCCAGACCGGGCTGCCAGCCGCTGCAACAGCCCGGTGAGGCCGTCGAAGAAACGGGTCGCCAGGCGACGCCAGCCGGCGAGGGCGTGAGAGTCTGCCAGATGGTCAGGTGTAGGATCCGGGCCCAAGGGGACGAGCACGATGTCGCTTTGCCGCACCGTCGGCAGCAGTGCCATGCGCACATCGACGCGGGCGCGGCCTAGATTTCCCGCTTCCCATTCCGTGCGGCCAATCTCCACGCACAGGAAATCAGGGGCAGTGGCCTCGACGATCCGCCCTAAGGCGAGCAGATCATAGCCCCTTCCCGCGCTGTACAGGTCGCCAAGAGTTCCCAGGACAGCAACCCGCGACGTTTCCGGATCCATATCTAGTCCTTTATTCATTGCGATTCTAGTGTAACACCATACACGGAAACGCACATCCGTGAAATCACCTGTTTGCACTAGGGGAAACTACGTGGCAGGACTGTCGCGGACGGCAAGAAGCGCCGCTTCAGTGCGGTTGCGCACACCCAGTTTGGTATAGATACTGGCAAGATGGCCCTCGACTGTGCGCACACTCAAGTAGAGGGCCTGTGCGATGTCCTTGTTACTGCGCCCTTCGGCCAAGAGGG
>CAYOEZ010000321.1:0-3878 GCA_964402955.1 uncultured Ktedonobacterales bacterium
GCTCGGTACAGACCTTCCCAAGGCGTCAGCCACCCAAAAATCTGACGCTCACCCGCCGGCATTGGGTGAGCGTCACATTTTTGGAACGGCAGTTGAAACTGCACCTACAACAACGCGAAGTCGCCCTGCGGCGACTGCCTGAGCCGACGCGGGTCGGCTTCGCGTCCTTGTAGCGGCGATTTATGAACGTTAACTACTAGATTCCGTAACCATCGCAGGCTCACGGCGCTGAAGCCGCCGTGCTACAGATACAAAGCCGCCTGCGGGGCTATCGCATCGCCGCGATTCAGCCCGTAGGGCTTCGTTTTTGTAGCGCATGGCTTCAGCCTAGCGTCAGGCATTGCGGAACTAATTCCTTAGTGTTCATCATTACACATAGCCAAAAACATGACGCTCACCCGCCGGCATTGCGCCCACATTGGCTTCTTGTGGCGCATCTGCGAACAGCAAGGTGCGCCTGGGGGACAACGAACATCCCCTCTCCGATCGATCGGAGAGGGGATGGGAGCGGCATGGCGATTGGCGCGCTACGGCTTGGGTGTGGTCGCCGGGGCAACGCCTGCCGGCGGCGCGGTCGGTGCAACGGCCGGCGTCGCTGTCGGCTTGACCGGCGGCTCGCTGACCAGAAGTCTCAAGTCATCGACCAGGGCAGCATAGACCAGGTAGACGGGTGACTGCCCTTTGCGTTGCAGGTAGTACTGCGTACCCTGGACATTCTTGTTGCCGATGTACAGGATTTCTTGCGTGCCGCTCAGTCCTACCGTGACGGTCAGAGCGGGCGGCTCCAGACCGTAGGCAGCGAGTCCTTCTGCTGTCTGTGTCAGGACGCGGGTTGCTTGCAGATTCACAAGGCTGGCCGTGATACTGCCGACACGGGTGGCGTCTGCCTCCTGGCCTCCCACATCGCCGATGGACCAGATGTCGCCGCTGCGGGCCAGCACGATGGTGTTGCCCTGATCGTTGACGGTCAGACGCTGCACATCATCTGCGCCAAGGGTCAAGATCCAGGTGCTCTTGTCGGTTGGCGTCTCTGCGGGCTTCTTGTTTAGCTCAAAGATGTAGACATAGCCAAGCATGACAACGAAGACAAGCAGCAGAATACCAGTTGTGCGGAATTTCATTTCTTATCCTATCTCCGGCGCCACCATACAAGGCCGCCGATCGCCAGGACGAGCAGCGGTAGGCCAAGGGCTGAGCCAAAGGCGATCAAGCGAGCCTGGGCGGGCGGAATGAACAACGTCCGGCGTTCTGGCGCACGGGCGCGTATGCTGATCAATTGCTCGTCTTCAGCCAACCAGTTGACGGTGTTGACGAAGAAGTCCAGGTTTCCGCCAGTCTGTATCCAACGGTCGGTGGCAAAACGGGCATTGCCGTAGACAGCCAGGCGCGATTTGGCGCCGTCGGGAGCGTCGCGCTCGATGCTGACGGCGACGACCAGAGGACCAATTGCGTCCTTGCCCGTGTCCGGGCGAACGCCCTTGCTGATGTTGGCCAGGTCGGTCTCGCCCCAACTCTGGTCGCTGGTAGCGGCAATGGCGGTCACGGTCGTGCCCTGGACTGTGTCCTTCGGAACGGCAATTGAGCGCGCTCCCGGCAGCACGGCTTCGGTGCGCATGTTCTTGGTGATGGTGCTGAAGCTGCCACGGTTGATGATAAGCGTGCCGGCGTCGCCCATGAACGAGCCGGAGGGATCAATGACCAGGTCATTGCGTATGGTCAGACCCCAGTTGGCAAGCAGCATGTCATCGAGACCACTGGGACCTTCGAGAGCGTCGACCAGCAGGTAGACTTTGCCGCCCTTGTTGAGCCATTCGGAGATGACTTGCCATTCGCCGTTGAAGATGGGCGACTGCGGCGACACGATGAGCAGAACAGATGCATCGGCAGGGATGGGGCTGACTTTGAGCGCGCCTGTGCCGGTGAGAAAGCCTGACACGGTGACCGGCGCCGTTGAGGTGATGCCGGTTGTGGGCGTGACCCCTGAGCCTGCAATCAGATTGAGAGACTTGACGACGTAGTTATCGGCCTCGATCGCCTGCTTGGCCATGAGGATACCGGCCTGGCCGGTGTCGTCGGGCGAGTACTCGCCGTGGCCAGTCAAGAGATAGACGACCTTCTGCTTGTCGTTGGCAAGCTTGACCAGACCACCGGTGATGTCCGATTCGCCAACGCCGGTGACCTTCTGGCGGCGATCGCCGCTCTCGAGCACCAGGACGTCGCTTTCGCCGTCTTGGAGACCGTATTGACGGGCGGCGGTGGGGCGGGCGTCGGTATCGATGACCTCGAAGCTCACCTTGCCTTTGCCGCGGGTCTGATAGGTTTTGAGCAGCGACTGCAGGGTGGCGCGGTCGCTCTGCTGGCTGACGAATGCCCAAATCTTGACCGGTTTGGCCAGGTTGTCGATCACCTTGCCCGTCTGTTCCGAGATGGAGAACGTGCGGTTGGCGGTCAGGTCGATGCGTTTGAAGTAGCGCTGGCTCATGAAAGCGATGATGGCAATAATGCCAATGAAGAGCACGGTCATGAGCAGGGCATTGCCGCCATAACGGATCCGGCGACCGCTCAGAGCGCTGGCGATACGCTGGTATTCCAGTCCAACATAGAGACCCAGACAGATAAAGCCAAAGACAAAGAAGACCTGGCCCCAGATGTTGAACTGGTGTCTCATAGCAAACACAATGAGCGGCACGAAAACGCCGATCAAGCCCACGGCAAGGACGAAGTCACTGTTCTGGCGAAGTTTTTGCATCTTATGTCCACCTCCGGGTTTCCAGGGCGCGCACGCTGATGAACAGGGACACAACGATGACGCTGAGATAGTAGACAATGTCTCTGGTATCGATCAGCCCCCGGCTAAAGTCGCCATAGTGGGTGATGATGGAAAGGTAGCTGAGCACGTCGCTGACGGGCGGACGGGCAGAGCCGGAGAATGCCCCGATCAACCACAGGCCCAGCAAAATGGCCACAGACACGAGGGCGGCGACGACCTGGTTCTGAGTCAGCGAGGAGGCCATGATGCCAACGGCCAGGAATGCGGCGCCGAAGAGGACCATGCCGATGTAGCCGCCGATCATGGTCCCGACATCGGGCGTCCCGTAGCGCATGATCACGAGTGGGTAGATCAGGGTGAGCGCAACAGGAATGAGGAAGAGGATCAGGCTGGAGAGGTACTTGCCAACGACGACCTCCCAGTCTTGAACAGGTGAGGTGAGCAACAACTCGATGGTGCCGGATTTTTGTTCCTCGGCGAGCAGGCGCATCGTCAGAGCCGGCGCGACGATCAGCAGCACCACGGAGACATTGCCGAAGACGATACCGAGCGACGCCTCAACCGTTCCTGGCTGGGCTGTGACGAGCAGGGCAAAGAAAACGCCAGACAAGACGAGATAGGCGGCGATGGCGACATAGGCCACCGGTGAGACAAAGTAGGTGCGCAACTCTTTGCGCAGAATGGCAATCATATTTCGCATTGCTTACTCCTGATCCTCACTCGTGGTCAGCTTGAGGAAGACCTCTTCCAGGCTCATGCTCACCTGGCGCAACTCCAGCAGCCCATATCCACCTTGAATGACGGCGGAGGCGAGCTCCTCGCGGTGGTCGCTGCCCGCCGTGCACTCGACGTCGTAGATGCCGTTACCCTGGTCGGTGATCTGCTGTACACCGCTGACATTATGCAGATGGTCGGTCAGGTCGGGGGACGGGCGACGAACTTCGATGTGGATGCGGTCTGTGCCCTGGAGGGTGGTCTTGAGATGCTCCGGGGTGTCCTCGGCGACGATGGCGCCCTCATCGATAATGAGAATGCGCTGGCAGACCATACTGACTTCGGGCAGGATGTGGGTGCTGAGGATGACCGTGTGGTCGCCTGCCAGATTCTT
>CAYOEZ010000322.1:0-3855 GCA_964402955.1 uncultured Ktedonobacterales bacterium
CCCATCCGTGGTAACGCGCGAGGCGCTGGCGCGAGCCAGACCAAAGTCCATCCGCTTGGCCACGCCATCTTTGGTCAGAACCACATTCTCCGGCTTCAGATCACGGTGGATGATACCGTGCGCATGAGCATGATCGAGGGCGGCGCAGATTTGGCCGGCAATAGCCAGGATGTCGGACATTGCCTGCGGGGGATGGTCGTGCAGCGATGTCCCCTCCACCAGTTCCATGACGATGAAGGGGGAATCGGCGGCCTCTCCGGCATCAAAGACAGCGACGATGTTTGGGTGGTGCAGCCGGGCAACGGCCTGGGCCTCGCGCAGCAGGCGAGAGCGTGCATCCTGGCCCAGAATCGCAGGAGAAAGAACCTTCACGGCAACGTCGCGGTCGAGTAAGGTATCGTGGCCACGGTATACGACGCCCAGCCCGCCACGACCGATCTCAGCATCCAGCCGGTAACGCCCTTGCAGGAGTGTACCGATCATTGCGTGCCTTTCTGGTGGAATGTCTTCACCGTTGGTTAGGCATTCCTGGCCGACAAACGATTGCGTTGTGTCAGGCAAGAATGCCTGACCTACAGCCGATAGATGCGCCGTCACTGTAGGTCGGGCATTCCTGCCCGACAAACTCTCACACCAGGTCAGGCAAGAATGCCTGACCTACCGGACAATGGTGCGTTTCACCACGACAAGGGTAATGTCATCAAACTGGGGGGTTGCGGCGATAAAGTCATGAAGGGATCTCTGCAAGGCAGCCGTGATGGCGCCGGCCGTCCCGAGGCGGTTGGCAAGCAGAACCTCGCGCAGGCGCTGTGTGGCGAACTGCTCACCGCTCGCGCTGGCCGCATCGGTTACGCCATCGGTGTAGAGAAGAACGACATCGCCGGGCGCAAGCGGGACGGCGTGGGGGGCAAAGTGCAGGGAGAGCTCGATGCCCAGGGCCATGCCTCTGTGCGGAAGCTCAGTCACCTGATCCTGATCGCGCTGGTAGACCAGAGGTGGATTGTGCCCGGCATTGATGTAGAGCATCTCCCCGCTTGTCGTGTTGATCTGACCGTAGAACAGAGTGAGGAACATGCCCTCTGTTGCGTCGGCGCAGATAAGGCGGTTGGCCTTCCTCATCCCAAGTGCAGGGGAGGCCACATGACTCAGACTGGCACGCAGAACCGTGCGGGAGAGGGCCATGAAGAGAGCGGCGGGCATCCCTTTGTCGCACACGTCGCCGATGACCAGGCCAAGCCGCCGGTCGCTCGTCAGGAAATCATAGAAGTCACCGCCCACCTGGCGCGCCGGCAACCAGAGTGACGCCACCTCCCAGCCAGCTATGCGTGGCGTGGAGCGCGGCAACAGGCTGGCCTGCAAGTCGTGCGCCACTTGTAACTCGCGCTCCATCCTGCCCTTCTCGACCGCCACCTGGTAGAGGCGTGCATTCTCAATGGCCGTTGCTGCGCTTGCTGCGATCGCTGTGAGCAAATCGAGATCAGCCTGAGCAAACACACCGGACTGCAGCCGGTTGTCAACGTAGATGACGCCCAGAATGGACGCCTTGAGTTGGAGGGGCACGCAAAGAATGGAACGCAGGCCCATGCTGATGATGCTGGCTCGCCCGCCCAGCCAGGCGTCACCCTGGGCGTTGCTGGTCAGAAGCGGGCGACCCTCGCGCGTCACCCGCTCCACAACACTGCGCGAGACCTGAAACTCGGGCGTCTCGATTGTCTGCTGATCAAGGCCGCGCGCGGCTCGGAATGCCAGTTGCCCGCCGCCATCGCTCAGCATGATGAAGCCCCGCTCGGCATGAGTGGCGGCAATCACCTCGTCCATGACACTGGTGAGTACCTGGTCAAGCTCAAGTGACGAGTTAAAGGTTTGCGATACCCGGTAGAGCAAGGCAAGACGGTCGCCGGACGGCTGCACAAGAGCCTCCTCACGCCTCAAGCGTATCTATCGTCTTCTCCATGAGGCTCACACACGAGCGCAGGATAGCGGCATCGAAGGCGAACTTCGCCCCGGCCGTGGCGTAGAGCTTGGGCAGCGGTACAGTGCCGCCCAGAGCCAGCGCCCGCCGATAGCTGGCAACCGCGCCCGCCTGATCCTTGAGCGCGTTGCGCCACACCTGTACGGCGCCCAGTTGGGCGAGGCCATACTCAACATAGTAGAACGGGATCTGGTGGATGTGCAGCTTGCGCTGCCAGCCTGTCGCCATCTTCTGCTCCAGGCCGCTCCAGTCCTCGACGGGCCGGAAGCGTCGCCATTGGCGCGCCCACTCAGCGTCACAGTTGGCGGGGTCGAGCGCGGCGTCCGGATTCTCGTACACCCAGTGCTGGAAGGCATCAACGATAGCCATGTAGGGCCAGAAGAGGATGCTTGTCTCCAGATGCTCGACGCGGGCGCGTGCTGCATCTTCTTTGCTGTAGAAGCCGCCAAACTCCGTGCTCAGATAGGGCGCGGCCAGCAACTCCATGCCCATTGACGCCACCTCGGCGAATTCCATACCGACGTGCAGTTGATGGATATAGGGCAGGGTGCTCGACTCAAAGCAATGGAAAGCGTGCCCGCCTTCATGTAGCAGCGTCTGCGCATCGCCGTGCATTCCGACGGCATTCATGAAGATGAACGGGCGCTTCTCGAGCGTGAAGTCAGTACAATAGCCGCCGGGCGCCTTGTTCTTGCGGTTGTCCAGATCAAGCAAGCCCTTGCTGCGCATGGTCTCGAAGTAGGCGCCAAGCTGCGGGTCCACGCTGTGGAAAATGGCGGCTGTCTTGGCTTCGAGTTCGGACGCGCTGCTGAAGGGACGCAGCGGCGGCCGGCCCAGCGGGTCCACTTCCATGTCCCACGGGCGCAGAGTCTTCAGCCCCAGGCGCTTGCGCCGCCGCTCGTAGATACGTGTGGCTGCGGGGACCACGACATCCTCGATCGCCTGATGGAAGCTCTTGCAGTCCTGCGGAGTATAGTCGAAGCGCAGCATCTGCTGCCAGCGGAATGAGCGGTAGTCATCGCCGTAGCCGGCATTGGCCGACAGCTTGCGGCGCAGGCGCAGGAACGTCGCCCACAGGTCGGTGATCTTGCGCCCGTCCGCCATGCGGCGTTGCGACGCCAACTGCCAGGCTCGTTCACGCCGCGAGCGATCAGCGTCCTGATAGACAGGGTAGAGCCGGGTCAGCGTCACCTCTTGGCCTTCCCACTGCACCGTCTGCGCCCCGATGATCTTGTCGTACTCCGTGCACAGCTTGGCTTCCTCGGTCAGCAAGGGCAGGTTAGGCTCGCGGAAGAGGGCAGCCTCGCTGCGCATGTTGCGCAGTGGAATAGCGAAGCCCCTGGGTTCGAGGCCCGACGCCAGCAGCTTCTCCTTGAGCTTCTGCTCGGCGGCCTCTGCCCGGGGCTGAATATCATCGAGGAACGCCCGGTAGCGGGCGTCGGCTACGGCGTCAGCCGTGTTGACGGTCGTCGCCACATAGAGGCGTTGCGCCATCTCAAACACGCGTTCGCTCACCGCCGACCAGGCGGCCAGCCAGCGATTGACGGTGCGTGCGCTCACCTTGCGCGCGGCGAGGTCGTTGTAGATCGGCTCTATCTGCGGCCACGTCCATACGAGGAGTTCCTCTGTGGCGCTCGGCATTGTCAACTTCGTCGTCTTTGTCGTCGTCTTTGGCATCTTCAGTCTCCCCCTGTTTATCGTCAGATCGCCATGCAGCAATTCCAATTGTGGTGACGCTGCGCACGGCATGGTCACGTTGTAGCCGCGATCGGTGATCGCGGAAGCCTTGCGGCCAGTCGATTACCCGCGATCACCGATCGCGGCTACAGTGGCGCTGTCGAATTTGGAATGGCTGCTCGCCACGATTGTCCCTGTCATTGCTC
>CAYOEZ010000323.1:0-3832 GCA_964402955.1 uncultured Ktedonobacterales bacterium
ATATCCCCGGGCTGTGGGAACCAACCGAGCAGTGGAACGACCACTGGGCGCACGACCGTCTCTGGAGCTAGCACGATGAGTAGGTCAAGCATCCCTGCCTGACACCTTGCACTGTGCGTGACCTACATCACAACATGACTGATTAAGGAGCATGACGATGCCGTTGTTTGACAAGCCCTTGAGCGAACTGAAGGTCTACAAGCCGGCGCTGACGCGCCAAGCAGACTTCGATGCCTTCTGGCAGAAGACGCTGGCCCAGGCCACAACGATTCCATTGCAGGCGCAATTCACGCCTGCCGCCTACCCGGCTCGCCAGCTCAAGATCTACGACGTGCGCTACACTGGTTGGAACGGCGCGCGTATCGCCGGATGGTACCTACAGCCGGCAGGCAACGGGCCGTTCCCCGGCATCGTCGTCTATCACGGCTACAGCGGATCGCGCGCCCTGCCCCACAGCCACTTCGCCTGGGCCGCACAGGGCTACGCGGTGCTTGCCGTAGACACGCGCGGGCAGTCAGGCGAGAGCACCGATCCCACGGTCTATAGCACCGGTCACGTCAAGGGTTGGATGACGGCAGGAGTTCTTGACCCCGACGAGTATTACTATCGCGGCGCTTACGTCGACTGCGTGCGCGCGCTGGACGTGCTGGCCACACGCCCCGAGGTGGACATGAAACGCGTCGGCGTCACCGGCGGCAGCCAGGGCGGCGGTCTCAGCCTGGCCGTCTCGGCGCTCGACTCCCGTCCGGTCGCGACGATGGCCGACATCCCCTATCTCTGCCACTACGAGCGCGCCGTCGACATGGCAGCGCTGATGCCCTATCTGGAGATCTCCGATTACCTGAAGATCTATCCACAGCGTGAGCAGACGGTCTTCCGCACTCTGAGCTACTTCGACAACCTGAACCTGGCGCCGCGCACGCGCAGCAATGTGCTGATGTCATGCGGCCTGGTGGACGACTGCTGCCCGCCATCCACCATCTTCGCCACGTACAATCACTTGACTTGCAACAAAGAGATCAAGGTTTACCGCTACCACAAACATGAGGACATTGCGGCGCACTGGGCCGAGAAGTTCGCCTGGGCGGAGAAGTACATCTAGGGAACCGGGGTTCGGGATTCGGGATCAGGGGATCGGGAAAGAACGATGATGGAACGTCTGTTGGGAATGATGCGCCAGGGTGGAATGCAGACAACCGAAACCCTGGCGCGACGACTGGGAACAACAACCGCGCTGGTCGAGGCCATGCTGGCCGACCTGGAGCGGCGCGGCTATGTCGCGCAAGCCGGCGACTGCGGCGATGGCTGCTCGGGCTGCGACCTGGCCCAGGGATGCAGCAAGCAGGGTGGACAGAAACTGTGGACGGTGTCGACTTGAGAGAGATAGCGCCGTCCACTGGTGTGACGCCGCGTTCCGAGTTCATCGGCGGCGTCAAGGGCGTCTTGCCGATCCTGCTCGGCGTCGTCCCCTTCGGCATGATCTATGGCGTGCTTGCTATCGGCGCTGGTCTGCCGGTCAGCATCTCGCAGGCAATGTCATCTGTCGTCTTTGCCGGTTCCGCGCAGTTCGTCGCGACCCAGTTGTTCAAGGTTGGCACGCCGGGACTGATTCTCATCGTGACGACGCTCGTTGTCAATCTTCGCCACACGCTTTACAGTGCATCGCTGGCGCCGTATCTGAAACATCTGAATTGGCGCTGGAAGTGCCTGCTCGCCTATCTACTCACCGACGAAGCATATGCAGTGGCGATCACGCACTACATGACTGCGCCCCCCGTACCCCCTTATACGCCCCCCCTACCCCCCAATTCTGGGGGGACAGACGGCACAGTCGCTCCCCCCAAGGTTGGGGGGGCGGGGGGGCGGGGGCAGCACGCGCACTGGCACTTTCTGGGCGCGGGACTGGGACTGTGGACCTCGTGGCAAATCAGCACAGCCATCGGCATCGTGCTGGGAGCGCAGATTCCCGGCGACTGGGCGCTCGACTTTACCCTGGCGCTCACGTTCATCGCTCTGGTCGTCCCGGCGCTCAGAGACCAGCCCAGCATTGCCGCGGCGCTGTCGGCAGGCGTCGTCGCTGTCGCTGCGGCCAGTTGGCCGTACAAGCTGGGGCTGATGGCGGCTGCCATTGTCGGCATCGCCTTGGGGCTCGTTCTGGACATGCGCCGGCTGTCCGCCGCACAGCGCAAACAGGAGACAGTGCCATGACGACGTGGCTGATCCTCGCCAGCATGGGGCTTGTCACCTTCCTGCTGCGCCTGTCGATGATCGCCGCCATTGGGCGCGTCAACTTGCCGCCGCTGGTACAGCGCGGCCTACGCTTCGTGCCCCCGGCCGTGCTCTCAGCGATCATCTTCCCAGAGTTGCTCAGACCGGGCGGAACGCTCGATCTGCCGCTCGGCAATCTGCGCCTGCTCGCCGGGGTCTTGGCCGCGTTGGTCGCCTGGCGGACGAAGAATGTGCTGTTGACGATTGCCGTGGGGATGGCGGCGCTGTGGATATTGATGGCAGTTCGGTGAGCGGAGTGGCGTTTTGCGGCAGAAAAGAGAGGGCAGACAGTTTGTCCGCCCTCGATGATTTTAACTCACAGGACACGTCATTCAGGCGGCAGCAAGCCCTTCTGCTTCAGTATGCCCAGGAACTCCTCCCGACCGAGCGGACAAGCAATGAGATCGCGGAACTGCGACTCGTTCAATTTGAGTTGTTGCCTGACGAAGTGTGGCAACTGACCTTTCAACTCCCCGCTCTTATGCGGCACGCGCGTCCAGAGAATCAGTTTGTCCCGCCAGCGGAAGAAGGCCAGCGTGTCCTGTCCTTCGCGGATTTCCATGCCTAGTTTTCGCAACGCGCGCAGCAACTCAGCGACGGTCATGTGCTATGCTTCTCCTCAACAGTATCAGTCAGATACTCCCAGACTTGCTGAGGCAACGGTCCCAAATCGTCTCTGTTAGCTTTCAGCACGAAGTACAGATCACTGATGGCTCGCCGCAGGTCATCCAGCGCCTCTCCCTCTGTCTCTCCGTAGCCAAAGACGTCAAGGTCGTAGCTCGTAGCTATGTTCTGAGCGCCATCATACACCAGAGAAACAGCAATTGGATTGAGCAAACGCAGTCGTGCGTCACGAAGACTGTAGACGAAGAGCGGACGTTCTGCTGCAGGCTTGCTAGCGCGACCGGGGTTCTGTGAAACCAAGCCGGCGCCGCTGACTGCATCCCCTACCTGGCCCAAAATAAGCCTCCCTGTGCCCACACCTCTCTTGCCATATTATAGCGGATCACTCATAACTGTGCAAGCAGGCCGCATACTACTTCGCCAGCAAGTACGTCGCCTCGGCGATAATGCCCAGGCTGACCTCCTCGCCTTCCTGGCGCAAGGCCTTGCGCCGCGGGTCATAGACCATCACGCTGATCACCTTGCCCCCGACCTCAACGTCATAGTCGATGACCGAGCCGAGATAGGCCGCCCGCCGCACAATCCCACGCACACCATTGTCAGCCCCGAACTCCACCGCCTCAGGCCGCAACAGCAAGAGCATGTCCTGCCCCGACGTGACCGGCGTAGGTGGCTTCGGCACAGCCAGCCTCTGCCCCAGCACGTCTACGGTGACCAGGTCGCCTGCCATATCTTTGACGTGCGCGTCCAGGAAATTGGCGCGGCCGATGAAGTCGGCGACAAATGTGTTGGCTGGCTGCTGGTAGATCTGCACCGGCGAGCCAACCTGCTCAACACGCCCCTTGTTGATGATGCAGATACGATCGGAGAGAGTCATCGCTTCCGACTGGTCGTGTGTCACGTAGACCGTTGTTGCACCAATGGAATTGTGGAGCTCGCG
>CAYOEZ010000324.1:0-3830 GCA_964402955.1 uncultured Ktedonobacterales bacterium
GGCATACCGCCAAAGGGGCGGTATGGGATTCTCGCAATGACGGTTGGGCGAACACAACCTTTTTGCAGTGGGCACATGACAAGTACGGTAGTAGTACTACGCACACGCCGCCTTGATCTCGTTCGCCGCCGCCGTCGCCCGCTGTAGCGCGTCTTCGATACGGTTACGTTCGCGCACCAGACGCGTCTTCAAGAACCCGTACTCGTTGCTTTGCGGATTCAGATGGGGCAACTGGCGAGCGCCCTGCAACGCCGGCAACATGGGCACCTGCAAAGCCGGGTCCTGGTCATAGTCGCTCGTCGACGTATAGAGCACCGGATTGATGATGCGACCGATCTCGATCAGCCCGCGGTTGAGAATCTCCGCCTTTGCACCCGTCACCCTGGCTGCGGTTTTGTCCAGAGCCCGGGCTGCCTCCTCAAACTGCTGCGCAGCCGCCAGCGCCGGCCCCAGATCGACGTGCCCGCCTGCCGCCTGGCTCAGGTCGCCAAGCTGCTTCTCGAAGTCCCTGGCAGCGGTCACATACTCGAACGGCAGTTTCTCAGCCGTACACAGCCGCCCGACAATGCTCAGATAGAGCCGGGTATCCGCTGCCAGAATGGCCGCATCGCCTTTGTCGATCGTGTCCTCAGGGCTGTGCCACCAATAGGCGCCCCCCGATCCTCCGACATTGGCGCGCAGCGGCGAGTTGGGCGGCACCATGCGATAGGCGCCCAGCGAGGGCAAGCCTATGCCCCAGAACGACTGGTCGCCCGCCTTCAAGGGGCGGCGGATGTTCGGCTCCTGGCCCGTCACCTCGCGCATGAGGCGATCGATGAAGTGCTCGACTTCGCCGTTGTTGTAGCGGCAATCCCAGATCTTCGCTCCCTTGACGCCCGGCGAGTCGATGCCCAGGTAAGCAATGCAGTTGCGGCGCAGCTCGGCAAAAGCGTAATCGGCATACCAGGTTGAACCGGCGTAGCGTCCCTGCGAATGGCTGGGCCACCAACCGATGCGCACGCTGCGACGCAGCTTGTCACGATTCTGGAAGAGCACGCGCGCCATCTCTAGCAGACAGGCATCGCCGGTGGCGTTGTCGGTTGTGCCGAAATACCACGAGCAATGGTGGCCGCCCACCAGCATGAATGTCTCAGGGGCGCCTGCGGCAACAATATTCGCCAGCGGCAGAAGCACTGGCTTCCAACCGATGTAGACGTTCGAGGTGATGCGGGCGCGCACTTTGCCTTTGGCGCAGAGGGCCTTCAGCTTGTCGCCGTCGGCGCGCTTGATGGAGATAGCCGGAATCTTGACCAGGCGCTCAGCCGACTCAGGGGTGGGCGTGCCCCAGATCGAGGAGACAATCATCTCATGAATGACATCTTCGCCGGATGGCCACATGTGCAGGTGAGCAAGCGCGCCGTGATCTTGCGCCAGCTTCAGGCCATCAGGGCCGCCGCTCGTCGTCAGCACGATCTTGCCGGACACATCGTGCGCCGCGTAGTCCTCGTTGCGCCCTGTCTGGGCAAAGATCATGGTGCTGCGCGTCGATTTTTCGGCGTCCGACGGAAGATAGACAATCTCGGCTTCGATGCCCTGCGGCGGGGTGCTGGCAGCAAATGCTCTGGGCCGGCAAGGGATCGTCAGCCGCTCGGGTTCGAGGATCTGCAGCGTCGCATCGAGCGGATAGCTAACGAACGAATCGAACTGATGCAATTCGGTCGGAACTCCATACTCGGCCAGCTTCTTCATGATATAGTCCACAGCGTCGCGCTCGCCTTGCGTTCCAGCCAGCCGTTCGATCGTGGACAATTTCTCGACGTGTTGCCAAGTCGAAGCTGCGTTGACGTGCGCGTGTAACGTCTTCGCCAAGTCTGTCATGGGATGTACTCTCCTGAGGTAGTTGTGGACGACGCCCGGATAAGGGGGATCGAGAGTCTGCGCAGATCGCCTGTCCCGATGGCGATTGTAGCACCATCCGGCGTGTGCGTCAACGAAGGCCCGAAAGTAAGATTCTTAGCTGAGTCAGCAAACATGCGCCACACAAAAAACTTCCGAAGCCCCAGGAGGCTTCGGAAGTTAGTGTTGGACGACCCTGATCAGATCCTACGGCGCAACGTCCTTGTTGATGACGGGCAGGAACGACGCTGCTCCCGCGCTGGGGGCGTAGTAGGCCACGCGCAAGCCGCAAACCTGCAGGGCGCTTGTCGTGTCCCCCGGCCAGCCAATCAACGTGTAAGCGTAGGATGTGTTGTTGACGGTCTCGGTGATCTCGCTGCTGACGGTAGAACCATAGCCGCCGACAAAAGCCGGGGTGGACGCCGCGTGTACCAAGTCAAGACTACCTACGCCAGGTTGATACCTCGTGATGTACCCCGAAACGTCTTCTGTCGCCGATGTGTCTCTGTAATAGACGCGCAGGTACTTGATGATGGAGTTGTCGGGAATGTGCAACTCCGTGTTGAGAATACGCCCCGTCCCGCTGCCCACGCTGACGTGCACGCACCCGCTGCCATCATAGACATACTCGGTGCTGCTGCTGCGCCCACGCAGTGTTGCGCCAGAGGCCATGTAATAGCTGAACGTCAAGCGCAAGCCAGGGCTGGAGACGGAGGCGGACGGCGGGTTGTCGTCGGGAGCATTGCCCGCGGCAAGAACAGGGCTTTCGTCTGGAGCAGCCGGCAGAATGCCGGTGTCGGTGGCAGCGGGTGCAGCATCCTGCAGGGGAATGCTAGCCGGCGCGCCATCGGGCGGAGCGGCGGGCTGTGCAAGGGCTGTGACAGGGGCGCCTGGGGCAGCCACGCCTTCGGCGGCAGGCTCAGCGGCCAGCACGGCGCCGGCGACGGCCATTGCCAGGAGTACAGTCACGACGAGCAAGAGGCTGGTGCGATTGGCGAAGCGGCGGATCTCCATGGTGGTCCTCCCTTTCTATGTATTCATATATCACCAGATTGCTTCTATAGTATACTCCTGTCCGCGTGTGCTGTCAAGCGCTCGGATTGACTCATCAGAAATCTTACTCTGAAGGGTATCGTTGTAGGATTTGGATTGGCGCGGATGCCACATGGAGCGGGGCAGGGTCTACTAAGGTGCGGACGCAGCGCCGGAGGAGGGAGAGGAGCTCGGAGTGCGCAGAGTGTGTGACACGGGCGCCGCAGTAGCGAAGGGCAGCGGCGACGCCCGTTAGGCATAGAGCGAGGGATGGTCACAGGACGCCGGTAATGCCCTGACGTGGTGTGTGGCGCTGCGGTTGGAGCTGCATGGGCAGGGCAAGCGATCGAAACTGGTTGAGCAAACGACGGTGGCCGGCGAGCTGGGCGAGACAATCGTGGAACTTGAGCTCGAGCGCCAAGGTGTCGGCGGGGCTGGCAGCGCCGGAGGCAGCGGCTGCTGCTGTTTCGGCGACGATGCTGTCGAGAGCGGCGATGTCGTCGGGGGCAAGGCGGCCGACGCAGAGTTGGACGGCGAGGAGGTTAAGGGCGTCTATGAGGTTTTCGATCTCCTCGACGTCTTTGTCGGTCCAGGCCTCGACGCTGGTGGTCTTGGCGCCATTGGAGACGACGACGCCGAGTTTTTCGAGCTCTTTGATTGCGTCGCGTACAGGAGCGCGGCTGACGTGGAAGCGATCCGCCAGATCGCGTTCGATGAGCCGCTCGCCCGGGTGGATTTGACCCGTCTTGATGGCGTCGAGGATCTGCAAGACGACCCATTCTGAGAGCTGGCGGTAGGCAGGGGTCTGTGCGGGCTGGTTGTCAATAGGGTGATACCCGAGGGCGTTGAACAATGGCGTTTTGGTGGGTTGTATTGCTTGGATCGAAATGAGACAAAACGCCCCTCTAATTATGTGAGGGTTC
>CAYOEZ010000325.1:0-3760 GCA_964402955.1 uncultured Ktedonobacterales bacterium
CAGATAGCGACGAAATCAGTGGAAGGCACAATCGGCCATGACGGGCTCTATTGAGTCGCTGCGGGACATAATGAATATAGTCGCACCTGAAATCCTTGTCAAGGAATGGAATCCACATTACCGAGGGGCGTGATCCAGTGTGCGCCGGCTTGAGCATTCCACTGGATGTAAGGGCGGTCGCTTGATCCCGAATCCGCACCCGTCCGCCGTCGCGTGCTAGAATGGACCATACACGGCGCACAGGCGAGGCCTGAAGAGCGCAGTGTCCCATCCAATCCCGCGGCGGTGTCACCTCGATCGGCAAATGCGCCTCGCGGCAGCACGGTTCACAATGGAGGCCTACATGATCAATGAAGCGTTTGGAGTCACCCGGGACGGCAAGGCGGTTGAGCGATACACCCTGACCAACGCCAATGGGATGGAGGTGTCGATTATCACCTATGGCGGGATCATCACTTCGATTCTGGCGCCGGACAGGGACGGCGACTTCGACAATGTTGTGCTTGGCTTTGACAACCTGGCCGACTACGAAACGAGCAGCCCCTATTTCGGCGCGATCATCGGCCGCTATGGCAACCGCATCGCCAAGGGCAAGTTTACGCTCGAAGGCACGGAGTACAACCTTGCCGTAAACAACGGCGAAAACGCACTCCATGGCGGCATCAAGGGCTTTGACAAAGTTGTCTGGGCGGCTGAGGAGCGCTTTGTGGATGAAGGCGAGTCGCTTGCGCTTTCCTATACTAGCGCCGATATGGAGGAGGGCTTTCCCGGTACGCTCGACGTTGAGGTGGTATACACACTCTCGGACGGCAACGCGCTAAGCATAGAGTACACCGCGACCACAACGAAGCCCACAGTCGTTAACCTGACAAACCACACCTACTTCAACCTGGCGGGTGAGGGGATGGGCTCCATTTACGACCACGTGCTCATGATCAACGCAAACCGCTTCACGCCTGTAGACGCCGGGCTGATTCCTACGGGCGAACTGGCGGACGTGACGGCCAGCCCCTTCGATTTCCGCATGCCCAAGCCCATTGGCCAGGACATTCGCGCCGATGATGAACAGCTTGCCTTTGGCCGCGGCTATGATCATAACTGGGTGCTGGAGCGCGAGATACCCGGCGATATCAAGGCCCTGCTTGCTGCTGCCGATGATGCTGATGATGCTGGCGATGACGACTTCGACCTTGTGCTGGCAGCAGGCGTCATCGAGTTGGAGACCGGTCGCGTTCTCAATGTACTGACAACTGAGCCCGCGATCCAGTTCTATGCGGGCAACATGCTCGACGGCACACTCCGTGGAACCAGCGGCAATGCCTACCGTCAGAGCGACGGCTTCTGCCTGGAGACCCAGCACTATCCCGATTCGCCCAATCACCCCAACTTCCCCTCGACAACGCTGCGGCCCGGTGAGGTCTACGAATCGGCGACGGTCTTCCTCTTCCTCTCGGATGACCAGTTGGAGCTTGACGATGACGACGACGAGGAAGACGACGAAGAGTAGGCGCTAACCGCCGCGCGCGACGGGCAGTATATACAACAGCCCCCGGCCATTTGGCCGGGGGCTTGCTTTTTCCAGCGCACGCTATCTTGCCGCAGTCTAGCCAGGCTTGTTCGCCAGAAGTTCCTCAATGCGGGCCTGCATTTCAGCGTCTAGTTTCACCGCGGCGGCCTTGACGTTGTCAAGCACCTGCTCGGGGCGGCTTGCGCCGGTGATGACACTTGTCACCTCAGGGCGGCGCAGGATCCATGCCAGGGCCAACTGGCTCATGCTCAGCCCCATGTCCTTGGCAAGCGTATCCAGCGCACGCAGCTTGACGAGGTTGTTGTCGCTCAGTTCACCCTTGACCCACTCCTCCAACTGTCCGCCGCTCGAGCCGCGGCTGCCTTCGGGCACGCCCTGGTTGTACTTGCCGGTGAGCACACCTTGCGCCAGCGGGCTCCAGACCACGATGCCGATGCCGTGCTTGGCGGCCACGGGCAGCACCTCGGGCTCGATATGACGGTCGAGCATGTTGTAGCGGGGCTGCTCCACCTTGGGCAGGTAGGCGTTGTAGCGGCGCGCCTGGCCCACGGCGTCCTCCAGGTGGGCGGCGCTCCACACGCTGGTGCCCCAGTACATCACCTTGCCCTGCTGCACGAGATCGCTCATGGCGCGCACCGTCTCCTCCAGCGCCGTATCCGTGTCATAACGGTGGCAGAAGTAGATGTCGAGGTAATCGGTGCGCAGGCGCTTGAGCGACTTCTCGGCCGATTCCATGATGTGCTTGCGGCTCAGCCCGCGATCGTTTACATCATCACTCATCGGCCAGTAGACCTTGCTGCTGATCACCAGGTCGCTGCGTTTGAAGTCCTGCATCCACTTGCCCACAACGTCCTCGGCCTTGCCGGTGGCGTAGACGTCGGCGACGTCAATGAAATTGATGCCGTTTTCCACGGCCGCGGTCAGGCACTTCTCTGCGGTGTCATCACCCACGCTGCCGCCGTAGGTAGTCCATGCGCCCAGACTCACGCTGCTCAACTTCATGCCCGTATCGCCCATGCGTCGGTATTCCATAGGAATTCGCTCCTCTTTTTGTGGCGCGCTTTGCGCGTAATGGATTTGGTTGCGCTGCTTTCGATGAACAGTCAAGGCCATTATACGCAAATGCTGCCGTTTGTGCTGGTTGGCGGGTTCCATTTGCGCAATCAAGAGAAGCGAGGCGCCCGATTCGGGGACGCCTCGCTTCTCTTGCATGTATGGTTGTGTCGGGCCGCGTCTAGCGAATGAGCAAGGGCAGCAGCACGCGCTGATCCATGGCAATGGGCTGAATGCGTGTGGCTGTCGTTGCACCGCCGGCATCGACATAGCTGTTCACAAGCACTGTGCTGCCTACGGCCAGCGGCTCGCTGCCGCTCACAATCTTCGTTGCGGGCGTCACAACGTAGTCAACGCCACCAATCCGCCACATGTCAGCGGCTACGCTGGCGGCCATGGCCGCATCATCCGGAATCATGGTTTCGATGGGGCCTACGGCGTCGTCATCTCCGGCGCCGGGCGGCACTTCGGCCTCGAGCTTGACCAGGATACGCAGATCGCCTGCGATCCTGTACGTGGCCTCTACGAAGGCGGTGCTGGTAAGCAGCCCTTCCGACTCGTCAAAGCGGGTGGCCTCGGTGGCCACAAATGCTTCGCCGCCAATGGTCCATGTGCCAATGAAGCCGGCAGGTTTCGCGCTGACGTAGCCGACGAACTTGAAGACCCCGGCATTGCCCCCGCCGTGATAGCCTGTGCGCTTGATTTCGGTGGCAATGCGCCCGCCCGCTGCGTCGGTGTAATACTCAACCTTGACATTGGCGCCTACGGTGAAGGGCGCCGTGTACTTGATTTCGGTCTCAGCCGTGACCGTGTAGTTGAGCCCGGCGATAACCCATGTGCCAATCAGCCCATCCGGCAGAGCTTCAATGGGACCAAAGGCGCGACCGTCGTGGCCGTTGTGCTTGCCGTGCCCGTCGTCGTCGTCGTCGTCGTCGTGCCCCATCTCGAACTTCGACTCGATGCTGGTGGCAACCTTCTGCCCATCAACGTCCTTGAACTCGACCTTGACGAAGGTGCCGACTGCGAAGGGGGCATCCTCCTGCTCGAGTTCGGTGTCGGCGGTTACGCTGATCGTTTCGGAGCCCACTACCCATGTACCCAGGTAAGCAGGGCCCGCGGGCAGGCGGACGATCTGGCCGAAGATCATGCCGTCATAGTCTTAATCGCCGTCGTCCTCCC
>CAYOEZ010000326.1:0-3491 GCA_964402955.1 uncultured Ktedonobacterales bacterium
CGGCGTCGCCTTCTGCCAGAAATCAGCGGGTGCATCGAGAAGAGCAAGAATCCGCTCGACATTGACGCCAGGCTCCGGCCCAGGCGGCGCAAGCTGAGCATCACACCCCCACTTGATCTCCATGTACTCGTCCCGGCTGATATCGCCACTCATGTACAGAAACTTCGCCCGCTCAAGCTTGGTCTTGGCAGCAGCCCCGCCTCCTGGCCGATCTGGCTTCTTCGTCGTGTCCAGGAGGGCCAGAATCCGCTCCTTCTTGTGGTCCAAGATTGCCAAGCCGTCAATGATCCTGTTGATCTCTCGTTCCATTATATCAGCCCGAACCCTCTTCTGTCTACACCCCTGGCCGCGGCAGAAGGAGCCGTCGCGGTAGTAGCGGTAGCTCCCCGTCGTACTGCCTGGCATGACGTAACCGCATTCCTCACAGCGGATCAGGCAGGACAGCTCATAGACGACGCGAGCCTTGTAACGACCAGGTGTGGTGCGATGCCGTGCCCCCTCCTTCGTCGCGCGGCGGAAAACGTCCGGTTCAACGATCGGCGTGTGCTTGCCTTGGAACTCCTCACCAGAATGGCGGATCATGCCAATATAGAAGGGATTGCGGAACATTTCCCGTATGGTGTATTGGCTCCAGATCCCATGCGGATTCGGGTGAGCAGGGTGATCACTGACGCGGGTGCGAATTCGTTCTCGGTTCAGGAGCAGCGCGATGGAGCGGCAAGAGTGGGGGCCGCTGGTGTACAGATCAAAGATCCTCCTGACAACAGCGGCTTCCTCAGGCACAACGACAGCGATCCCTGTTTCGATCGTTGAGTATCCATAGGGTAGGCGGTTCACGTACTGGCCGCTGCGCAGACGTTGTAAAATGCCCTTTGCGCGTTTCCTGAGCCAGGTTGGCGCTGAACCACTCGGCAAAGATCTCCAGCATACCTTCCTGGAGCTTGCCCGCCGGGCTGCCGTCATTGGGTTCTGTGACCGAGACGACCTGAATCCCCTCGCGCCGCAGTAGACCCTTGTAGATAACTGCATCCTCCCTGTTCCTGCTAACTCTGTCCAGTTTGTGGACCAGAAGGATGTCGAAGGCGTGTGCCCGCGCCTGGGCGATCATGGCCTGGAATTGGGTTCGCTGCACAGTGCGGGCTGAGGCGCCCGGCTCTACAAACTCCGCGACCGCCTGCCAGCCCATCTGCAGGCAATGCCGGCGCATGGCATCCAGCTGCGCGTCCAGGGAGTATCCCTGCACCTGTTCCTCGTTGGAAACGCGAGCGTACAGTGCGGCACGCATGCTCACTCCTCCCCCGTCATGTCTCAGGCTGGACAGAGTATACCACGCCTGCGTCAGGTGTCAAGGCAGCCTGGGCTTCCCGCCAGAGACGGTGTGCTACCCTGGCCACGAGGGCACAATAGGCATCGACTACAAGCTCATCCTCCAGAGACAGTCTCTCCTGCGCGACGTGCGGTTCAGCGCCCATGTCAGTCACTCCCGATACGGTTTGCGTGTACTTCATCGTCTGAAAACAAAAAAAAGGGAGCGTGAAGACGCCGGCTCTCTCCCGTCCGGCGCATCCACACTCCCAATCCAATCCCAAATTCCTCCAGTCTACTACATCTTCGAGTATAGTCCACTCAGATGAAAATGTCACCGAGGGGGACCTATGCCAGCCACAGTCAGAATGACAATCGATGAACGCCGCAAGTACTTGACCATCATGCGCTTGCGCTACATCCGATCCACGAAGCAGGACCGTGGAGGCTTGCTCGATGAGATGGAGTCTGTGACAAGTCTCGATCGCAAGACACTGATCCGTCTGATCAATGGCGATCTTGTCCGCCACCCGCGCCACACGCAACGGCAACGAACATATACAGCAGACGTCGATGACGCCTTGCGTGTGATCAGCGAGTCGTGGGACTATCCCTGCGCTGCACGGATGGCGCCAAACCTGAGCTGGATGGCACAGCATCTGGTCATGCACGGTGAGTTGGCTGTCTCGCCAGACGTCCTGTCCCACCTGGCTGTGGTCAGCATATCAACGGTTGGCCGTATCCTGCAACGCGTGGCACAGGATGAACCGAAGCTTCCGCGTCGTGCCCCATCGGGTACGAGCGCGGCCGTACGCGATATTCCGATGACGCGCATCCCGTGGGACACCAAGGACCCTGGCCACTTTGAGACCGACCTGGTGCATCATAGCGGTGACAGCACCGACGGGCAGTACATGCATACACTGCAACTCATCGACGTGGCGACAGGCTGGAGCGAGCGGGTCGCTCTCCTGGGCAAGAGCTACACGCGCATGGAGGCTGGCTTCGCACAGGTCCTGGCCCGCTTGCCCTTCCCGATTGTGGCGTTGCATCCCGACAACGGAGGAGAGTTCTTCAGTTCCTATCTCCGCACATTCTGGGAAAAGGAAATCGCCGCAGCGCAGATATCCCGCAGTCGTCCGTACCACAAGAATGACAACCGGTTCGTTGAGCAGAGAAACTCGAGTGCGGTGCGGGCATACCTCGGCACACAGCGTCTGGATACGCAGGTGCAAACCCTGGCCGCCAATCGGTTGTATGATAAGCTGTGGGTCTACTACAACCTCTTTCAGCCGGTGCTCCATATGGATGAGAAGACGTTTCTTGTCAACGACGATGGCAGCTTCAAACTGAAACGGCATCACGACAAAGCCAAGACACCGTTCGATCGTCTTTGTGCCACAGGCGTTCTTGACCGAGACAAGCAAGAGGAGCTGGAGCGTCTGCGCGAGCAGACCAATCCGCGTCGTCTCAGGAAGGAGATCTACGCTCTCATTGATCAGATACTTGCCATGCCCAGTGCAGCCGCCTGTGAGTCATAACTCATCACCCAAGGAGGAGGGCCCTTGGTGACATTGCTTGAGAGAACGACCGCGCGTCAGTGACATTATCATTTGACTTGACATGGATCGTTTCCGCGATTCCGCGATCTCGCGATCGCAACCTGGCGATCGCCACCTGCTGAGCGAGTCGGCCAGCCAGAAGGGTAGACAGCCCAGCCAGCAGCTACTATGCAGGCATGATGCGGCTAAAGATCTGAGAGGAACTAAAGGTAGTTCAGTTGGACCTGTTTGGGAGGCTCAGGATGGGGGGACAGTGATGACCAATTCGCTGTTTGAGAGGTCGCCTCCCGGGCTGACTGATACAGCCCCCAAGGACTGGTTTCGTTTCCAGTACCAGGAAAGGAGCGGCTAGGCGACATCTTTCAGCGGATGCGTGACTAGGGCCAGACACTGCAGGCCTTGCCTGTCTTCAGCGCAAGTATCGGATCTGGTGTGGATCCTTCTCGATGGCCTTGAAGAGCGACTCCCGGAATCCCAGGAGACCTAGCTTTTGTTCGGCGTAGCGGATGACATGGAGCAGAAGGTTGACAAGCATCTGCTCGACCTGATTGGGTTCTCGGCCATAGAACTGTTGTCAACGGTCGAAAATTGAGCCATTTCCAACGGTTGAAAATTGACCCACCC
>CAYOEZ010000327.1:0-3486 GCA_964402955.1 uncultured Ktedonobacterales bacterium
GGTACCTTTTACCACGGTGCCGTCTTTGCGTACATAAGCTTTACGGGTTACTTTGATTTGAGCCATTTCTTTCTATCCCCCTTTGGTGAAATGCATGTCAGAGTAGTCGGAGAGTCCCGTGTTGATCCGTTGCTTCAATGCTTCGGTGCCTTGAATGGTCGCGTCAGGTGCATAGCCGACGACGATGGCGGCGGCCAACTCGTCTATGGCCGCCAGATTCCTCTTATTCCAAATATCCTCAAAGTAACGCCGAGCGATGGCCTTGTTTTCTTCCGCTGACATGGAAAACCTCCTTAGTGTGAATAGGTTGAAACGGCTATTGAGCCATGCCTGTAATGATGTGGCTGGCAGAAGTACGCGGGCGGCCTAACGGCGGAGATAAGCCGCCCGTCCCGTGACTCCCACGACCGGCCAACCCGCTTCCGAGCACGCACGCACACGACCGGCCAACATGTTCGGGTCGGCTTTATCGTAGGCAGCTTGTTTCATAACTTAGCTGGCTGATTTGCGTGTACCTTAACAATTCTAATCGCAGAAAACTGCCACCCGGTCAGTTGCCCGGGTGGCAGTTTTCCGGGCGGCCCGGCAAGATGAAGACGCCATCAACTGCGCCAGACCTTGTCTATTCGTCAAAGTGCAAGAGGGTTACAACACCCCCAGCAGATGCAATACGATGAGTATGACCGCGATGACGATCAGCGTGTGAACGGCGTTGCCGGTGTTGGGGAATCCAGAATATACCCTTGACCGAAAGCGCCGAGCAGCCACAGCACGATTAGAATTACGATGATGGTCCACAACATGAGATTTCTCCTTTTCTGTAAGCAATTGGCCTCCCGATCAGTTGACCGGGTGGTAGTTGACCTGGCGACCCAACAAGATAAAGCCAGTTGTTCCGCTCAACCATGTGATTGGGTTACTGCGGCGCAAACCGGCCGCGTCACCAGGGTGAGCTTAGCCCGTGTCTTTTTCCCCGATTGCGGCGCCAGCATCTGACGGGTAAGCCCACCTTGGCTCCAAGCAGGATCGCCTATCAACGCACCGCTGACGGCCTATTCAACAGGCATGTTGCGAAACCACACACCCCTGCGCGGCGCGTCTCAGCGAGATGCCTCCTCTACCTCGAAGGTGACTTTGGCATTCACGCGATAGGCCCTGATCTGGTCGTTCTCCACGAGCGCCTGCATGTTGGAGATCCAGATGCTTCTGATTCCGCGCAAGGTCTTCGAAGCCATCTGTAGGGCTTCTTGTGTCGCATCCTCCCAGCTCTTGGGAGACTCGGCAATCAACTCGACCACCTTCGCTACTGACATGACATACCTCCTGTTGATGCACGGTCCGGTATGGATGCCTCTCAGGCGTTTTCCCTGCCAATCCAAACCGGATGCTGACTCACCCATATCGGTCCGACGAGGCGGTAAAGCAGGGGCGCTACCGCCTCGTCGGACAGCATGACATAGTCCGAGCTACTTATTGGCCAAATCCGCTCTTGCTGTCGCGTGCGGCGTCCTTGGCATCGTTTTTCACGTCGTGCGCCTTGTCCTGGACGGCGTTCTTCACGTCGTGCGCCTTGTCCTTGACCTTGTTCTTGGCATCGTACGCCGCGTCCTGGACCTTGTTCTTGGCATCGTGCGCGGCGTCCTGGACCTTGTTCTTGGTATCGTGCGCGGCGTCCTGGACAGCGTTCTTCACGTCGTGCGCCGTGTCCTTGACGGCGTTCTTCACATCGTGTGCAGCATCCTTGAGCTTCTGTTCGGCGTTCGACATACGTTCCTCCTGATGGATATATGCTGGATCAACAAGGTTGGTGCAACAGCCGAATCGCAACTACTTGACCGTCTCGCGCTGGGCAGCGCGCGCCGCGTCCTTGACGGCGTTCTTCACGTCGTGTGCCGCATCCTTGACGGCATTCTTCACGTCGTGCGCCGCGTCGTGGACCTGGTTCTTGGCATTCTGCGCCGCGTCCGCGTCCTGGACTTTGTTCTTGGAATTCTGCGCCGCGTCCGCGTCCTGGACGGCGTTCTTGGCGTCGTGCGCCGCATCCTGGACGGCGTTCCTCACGTTGTGTGCCGCATCCTTGACGACGTTCTTCACGTCGTGTGCAGCATCCTTGAGTTTCTGTTCAGCGTTCAACATATGTTCCTCCTGTTAGATAAGCGGATAAACCTACTTCAGATGGTATCACTGTGGCTTGATGTCGTGGTGCGCACGCCGCGCCGCGAGTCACCCATCACGAGCCACACGATTTTGACCAGCACCCAGGCGATCAATGCGTAGACGAGGATCGCTGCCAGCGAGTTGAACTCGAAGACGCTGCCCTCGAAGCGCGGCTGCCCGAACAGCCCCTTGAACGGGGCAATGAATGGGCCTGTCATGCCGTAGATGAACTGCGCAAAGCCCGCAGCCGGGTTGGCGCCGAGCAACCCCAACACAAAGCGGATGCCCAGCAGCCCCTCCAGAATCCCAAACAGCAAGTAGATGCCCTTCTGGAGCTTGATGGTCTGTTCGCGCCGCACGGCGTACGGATCACTGGTAAAGGTGGCCGTCTGGCTCGCTGTCGTGCGGGCCGGACCGCTCGTGCTCACGTCCCCAGGCCCAACGTCCGCGGCGTTGAGACTCACGACCTCGGTATGTTCGTCGCGTCGTTCGATTGCCATGGTGGTCCCTCCGATCGGGTAGATCTCAACAGTTCAGGCTTACAAGCGCCTGCGGCCGGATACCAACCGCAGGATGGCGATCAGGATCACCGCGCCGACGAAGGCCACCAGGATGCTGGTGACGTTAATGCCGTTGACAGCATCCGGGATCTTGAGCAGCGTTGCGGCCAAAAAGCCGCCCAACAGGGCGCCCACGACGCCCAGGACGAGGTCGCCGAGCAGGCCGGAGCCGCGACCCTTCATCACTCTGCTGGCCAGCCAGCCAGCGACCAACCCAACGACGATCCATGCGAGAAGACCCATGGCTCTACCCTTCCTTTCTCTGAGAGACGGCTATCTCCGCCGACAACCTGGAAGATCGCTCTTCCTTCCATTCGTAGCATAGCAGAAGGGGGCGGCCCTGTCATCAGCGCAAACGCCAGGCTTTTCGTAGCAAAAGGGCAGCCCCAGAGGGCGACCCTTCTGCTATTTGTTGTATGGCATATGGCGGATGGGTGGCGCTACGAATGTTGTGTGCAGTGCCGCGTGTGTGCGTCGTGAGGTACATTCCGCTGGCTGATCATGGCGTATGACGCTCTCGGTGCCCAATCCAGGTCCCCGGCCGGCGCACAAAAAAACCAGGTTTCACATGGCTCACTCCTTCGTCCAACGTGCGATGCGGATCAGGTAAGAGCGTAGGCCCTTGGCGTTGATCTCAGAGCTGGCGGAGCGATCCAGCAGCGGTAGCAGCGCCAAAGCCAGGAATGCTAGAATGGCAATGACGAGTGGAATATGGCCTATCGGAAAAAGTAACACCAGACTTGGGTGCGCCGTGACCTGGACAGGCGCG
>CAYOEZ010000328.1:0-1625 GCA_964402955.1 uncultured Ktedonobacterales bacterium
TGTCGGCAGCAGGGCGCGCGGCGAACGGGTGCTGAGCAGCGAGCTGATGAACATCAAGGGTGGGCACACCTATGTCGTAGACATTGCCAAGCTCGCTGATGATGAGCAGACGCTTGTCTTCGGCGACATTCTACGCACGATCTATGCCGTCAAGGCGGAGGCTGTCGAGGATCGCACCGAAAGCGCTCCTGTACCCAAGAACGTGATTATCTTCGTTGACGAGCTGAATAAATACGCCCCGACCGGCAGCAAGGAAAGCCCGATCACGCAGCAGGTGCTCGATGTGGCCGAGCGCGGACGCAGCCTGGGCGTCATCCTGCTCTCCGCCCAGCAGTTCATGAGCGCCGTACACCCGCGCGTCACCGGCAATAGCGCGACCAAGATCATCGGGCGCACCGGCTCGTCAGAAGTCAACGCGCCCGACTATCGCTTCCTTGACCAGGACATCCGCATGGCGGTCACGCGCCTCTCCAAAGGCGAACTCCTGATCAGTCACGCCGTCTACCGCCAGCCGGTCAAGGTGATCTTCCCCAAGCCAGCATATAAGCAAGAACAGGGTTGAGGGGTGAGTACGTTCATGAAACGCTATCGCCTCTATGTGGACGAGTCAGGAGATCACACGTTCAAGTACATCACCGATCCTGCAAAGCGCTACCTTGGTCTCACTGGGCTGTTTGTGGAAGATGAGATATACCGCACACAGTTTCATCCTGCGCTGCAGGCGTTGAAGCAGACCCATTTCCCTCACAACCCAGACGAACCTCTGGTCTTGCACCGTGCAGACATCATCAACCAAAGAGGGCCTTTCTGGCGGCTGCGTGATCCCGAGACAGAACGCCGGTTCAGTGAGGATTTCCTGGCCTTCCTTCGACAGCAGGCCTTCTGACTCATTACCGTTGTGATTGATAAAAAGAGCCACATCGAACGCTACGGCGAGGCTGCCTTTCATCCGTACCACTACTGCCTCGTGGCAATGCTGGAGCGCTATGCTGGCTTTCTCAATCGGTTTGGCGCACAAGGGGATGTGATGGCGGAAGCTCGTGGAGCTGTGGAGGACCGTCAACTGGAGGCTGCTTACCAGGTACTTTTCACCAGCGGAACGCAATTTCGCAACGCTGAGTTCTTCGCGTCCGTTCTGACAAGTCGCCAACTTAAGCTACGTAAAAAAGAAGCGGATGTCGCGGGATTGCAGGTGGCCGATCTACTGGCCCACCCGTGCAAGCAGAGTGTTCTGGTGGCTCACCAGCAGATACAGGATCCTGTGATGGCTTTCGGCACGAAGATTGTTGCGTGTGTCGCGCAGAAGTACAACCGCCGCTTTGGCAATGACAGAGTCGAGGGCTACGGAACGATTTTTCTGGCCTGAAAATGAAAAAACCAGGCTTGGCCTGGTTTTTTCACGCTGGCCCTGCACGGGCCATCCACCTCCAGTTTGACTGGATTGCCTGCATTATACATCAATAGTATCTATTTGTCAATGCTATTGACATAAGTGCGAGGGGGTACATATGCCCGACAAACCTGCAGAACGCGAAGCCTATGTGCAGCAGCGCGCACCGGAGACAGCCCGCGACATTCGCACCGCCGCCGAGAAATCGCACAACGAGGCCGACCTGGTTGGAGAG
>CAYOEZ010000328.1:1635-3423 GCA_964402955.1 uncultured Ktedonobacterales bacterium
ATCCGCCAGGCGTTCGACCTCGTCCGTGCGTTCCCATCGATCGAACCGCCGCCGAGAAAGCGCAAAACGTGGGCGACCGTGTTGGATAGGTCGAAAAGGTGCTCGATCGCTTCAGCAAGGAGTTCGATGTCACGTTGCACCTTGACCGTGAGCGCTCGCTCATCCGCGGTCGCGCCGACGCCGTCTACAATCGCTTCGTGATCGAATACGAGCCGCCCGGCAGCCTGCGCCCAGACGCCAATGCGCGCCCCAATCTACACGCCGTTGACCAGGTGAAGCGCTATATGGAAGGGCTGGAGCGTGTGGATCGTCAGCACAAGGACCGCCTGGCCGGTGTGGTGCTCGATGGTCACTTCTTCATCTTCGTGCGCTTCCGCGATGGCCGCTGGCGTGTGGATGAGCCCCTGCCGGTTGACACCCATTCGACCGAGACGTTTCTCCGCTACCTGCTTTCGCTGGCTGCCGAGCTGCCCCTCACGCCGGAGAACCTGCTGCGCGACTTCGGCGAGAACAGCAATGTGGCCCGCCAGGTCGTGCCCGCCCTCTACACGGCGCTGCACAACACCAAGAGCGCCAAGGTGCACACCCTCTTCCGCCAGTGGCAACGCCAGTTCCGCGAGGTTTCCGGCTATGACCCCGCCGGAGGGCAGCTTTCCCCCGCCGAGTTGGCGCGCCTCTACGCCGTACGCGACGCCAGCCCCGATCTCGAGCACCTCTTCTTCGCCGTCCATACTTACTACGCGGTCTTCATCAAGATGTTGGCTGTGCAGGTGGCCCTGTGGTACATCGCCCCCGGAAAGGACAAGGGTCTGTCGCCGGTAGCTGACCTGGCCGCTGACAAGCTCCAGTCGTACCTGGCGGAGATGGAACGGGGCGGCTTGCTCAAGCAACTGGGCATTGTCAATTTCCTGGAGGGTGACTTCTTCCGCTGGTATCTGGACATCTGGGATGACACGCTCTACTCAGCCCTGCGCCGCTTGATTGCTGATCTGGCAGGGTACTCGCTGCTGACGCTGGACATTGACCCGGAAGAGACGCGTGACCTGCTCAAGCAGCTCTACCAGAATCTGATGCCCAAGAAACTGCGCCACGCCCTGGGCGAATACTACACGCCCGATTGGCTGGCCGAGCGCCTGCTCAACCAACTGGGCTACCAGGGCGACCCCGACAAGCGCTTGCTTGACCCCGCCTGCGGATCGGGCACGTTTCTGGTGCTGGCGATCAAGCGCGTGCGCAAGTACGCCGAGGAGAACAAGCTATCGCTCGCTGCTGTGCTACAGAAGGTGCAGCAGAATATTGTCGGCTACGACCTCAACCCGCTGGCCGTGCTCTCGGCGCGCACCAACTACCTGCTGGCCCTGGGCGATCTGCTGAAGGCGGCCACAGGCGAAATCAGCATCCCCGTCTACCTGGCCGATTCCATTCTCGCGCCATCCATGCAGGCCGGGGCCAGCGGCCAACTAAGCCTGCTCGACAGCCGCTCGCCCGATCAGGTGCGCCGCTCCGGCTATAGCTTCAACACCGCCGTTGGCCTCTTCACCGTGCCCGCCGCCCTGGTCAACGCGCAGTACATTGACCCGCTGGCCGATCTACTGGAAGAATGCGTGCAAACGGACTGCGCCGCCGAGCAGTTCAAAGCCCGCCTGCTCAAGCAGTTCCCGCTCGACGCGACGAAGGATAGAGAGGAAATCCGGGTGGCGATGGGGTTGTACGAGCACCTGCAAGACCTGGAGCGGCAGGGCGTCAACGGCATCTGGGCGCGCGTTATCAAGAACGCCTTTGCGCCCC
>CAYOEZ010000329.1:0-3418 GCA_964402955.1 uncultured Ktedonobacterales bacterium
GAGTGCACTCGGCCTGCCCTTTGTTGCTTCGGTCTGGCCATGCCAATGTAGGAGTGCCTCGGCCATAAGGCTTTCGGCAATTCGAATGACTGTCGGGAGACTCATATGCAGGCGGCGCGCCACCTGCGTTCGCGCCATCGGCCCGTGCTGGCGAATCAGATCCAGCACGGAAGAGCTATTGATGCTACGCATCAAGCTGGCCGTGGCGCTTGTCGTTTGGCTAGTCATGGACGCCTCGCTGGCTGGTAAGGGTGTGATCGACGCGATAGGAACAACGGCATGGACAACCGGATGGTCTGCAGGGATGTATCGAATAGTGGGGGCTGCGGGCGACGTGGGATAATTATTTACTAACTGTTAATAAGTATACCACAGCACAGACGAAAAGTCAAGAGGCATCGCCGGTCAGATAGACGACCTTGATGCCGATCATGTGCACAACCTCGCCCAGCAAGAACGGGAAGTTGCCCTCGATGAACACGATGTCGGCCGGCTCGATCTCGATCGGGGTGCAGCCCGGCTTGAGGTTGCCATGCAGATCGTGGCTGGAGGCGGCGAACACGAAGTCGTAGCGTGGGATGGCGATGCGCCGCCCCTGACTGATGGCGGCCAGTTGTCTGTGAAGTAGACGGTGCGGTGCTGGAAGTAGAACCCACTGATCAAGGCGGCGCCAGGCGCGGGTGACAAGAGCAACGACGTCCATCAGGCTGCTGACAACGGCATCGGGCTGCTCCACATCGGCTGGCCCATCGGACACGGTTGTCAAGAACGACTTGATCTGAATGGCCAGGCCGTAGCCGGCCCGCCGCGCCCCACTGACGTCGCGCGAGACCGTATCGCCCACGTAGGCGCAGGCGGACGGCGGCAGACCGAGTCGCTGTGCGGCGTCGAGGAAGATGAGCGGGTTCGGCTTGCGCCAGCCAGAGCCGACGCTGGTCAGAACCTGCTCGAAATAGCCGGTCAGGCCGTACTTCTCCAGACAATGGGGCGCCAGACGACGACTCATGATGTTGGAGATGACCGCCAGGCGGAAGCCGCGTTGGCGCAACGCAGCCAGGGTAGCAGGCGCTTCCGGCCTCATGCGTCGTTGGTGGTAGTGCGTCTCGTAGTAGAAGGCCAGGTCCTCGGCCGCTGCTGCCAGGCGATCTGCGGGCAGGCGGCTATGCGGGAAGATGTATTCGGCCCAGATGCGCTCAGGCGGCAATTCGATTTCGCTCTGCTCGCGATAGATGCGATAGCGCTGTAGGCCGGCCATGATGGCAGCGTTGAGGTCGAGCAGCGACAGACCAGTCTCCAGCCCGCGGGCAGTCATCAATTCCTGCATGCCGCGCGACGCATCGCGGCGCATGGCGTCGTCAAAATAGACATCCTCAATCGTGCCGCCCATGTCGAAGAGGACAGCGCTGATTGCATGATCTGTCATGGCTTGATCCACCCTTGCGCCAGGAGATGATCCACACCGTCACAGACGGCGCTCCTGCCGACAGCGCCATTGATCTCGGCTGTGCGCAGCCCGTTAGCCGGCAGCAGGGCGGCCAGCCCCGGCCAGTCTATCGAGCCGGCGCCGGGAGCGCGGTGATCGGTCAGGCCGATCACGTCGTGCAGGTGCATGCCGACGAGGCGACTGTCGAAGGCGCGCAGCCAATCGGCATGAGGCGTCATGCCGACAACGGCCAGCGTCTCGGCGTGACCGACGTCGTGCCAGTAGCCGACAGCATCATCCGTGTAGTGAGAGAGCAGGCGCGCCACCTCTGCGAAGTTGGGAATCTCGTGGACATGGCGCCGGTTCTCAAGGCCGAGGCGGACGGAGCGCGCCCCGGCATAGGGGATCAGTTCGTCCAGGCTGCGCAGCAAGGCCGCCATGTGCGCCTCGTAGTGGAACGTGCGCTCATGCGCCAACTGCTGGCGCAGACGCCCGGCTTCGGGGCCGGCGATCTTGCCCTCAAGGTACAAACGATCGAGCGTGTTCTGTATCCTGGGATCGGCTTCGGAATGCCCGATGTGGAGGATAATGGCCTTTGCGCCATAGCGCACGGCCATGTCAATTGAGCGCCTGGCGACGGCGACGGCCTGCTGGCGGTGCTCCTCGTCGAGCGAGGTGAAGACAAAATCCATCCGACGCAGGTCTCCGGGTTGCAGATCACCGGGGGCAGGGTCGTGCAGGCTACGGATGTTGAACGCGCCCGGGGGGACGTCGTCGTAGAACAATGGTCCGGCGAGGGCTGTCAGCTCAAAGCTGTGAAATCCCATGGCCGCGCCGGCGGAGAAAAAGTCGCGCGCACGCTCAAATTGCCCGTCCATCCACATTGTTGAAAAGGAAATGTCTGGCACCAGAGGCTCCTATGCGTTGAGATAGATTGCTTTGCTCGGTTACTCAGTCACTGCCATGCGTTCACGGCAAGAAGCGGCGTGCGCCCTCATTCCCAACAATGCCACATGTGACGGCGCGACTGTAGCCGTGAGAGCCTGCCCCGTTCCATCGGGCATCGGTGATCACGGCTACAACTTGGCACGCGGGCGGCGCTGGCGCTACGTCTGCAACTACTGTTCATTATGCAGGATCAGACGACCTCGCGCTGCAATGGCATCGGCCGCTGGTCAGCATTCGGCAGCCGGTTGATGACCGCGGCAATGAACTGCACGAAGAGTGGATGGGGGCGATTGGGGCGCGAGCGCAGCTCGGGATGGAACTGGCTGCCCACCATCCAGGGATGGTCTTTCAGCTCGGCGATTTCCACCAGCCGCCCATCGGGTGAGAGGCCGCCAAAGACCATGCCCGCGTCGTTGAGCAGCTTACGGTACTCGTTATTCAGCTCGTAGCGATGGCGGTGGCGATCGTAGATCAGCGCCTGGCCATAGGCCGCCGCAGCTTTGCTGCCGGGCACGAGGAAGCGCGGGTAGAGGCCCAGGCGCATGGTGCCGCCCTTGTCCACCGTCTCGCGTTGGTCGGGCATCAGGTCAATCACGGGATAGGGCGTCTGCGGGTCGAACTCGGTGGAGTTGGCGGCGTCAGAGCCGAGGGCGTGGCGGGCAAGCTCGATCACCATGACCTGCATGCCCAGGCACAGGCCCAGGTAGGGGATGTTGTTCTCACGCGCATAGCGAGCCGCGGCAATCTTGCCCTCGATGGCGCGCTGGCCGAAGCCGCCCGGCACGACGATGCCGTCGGCGTTGCGCAGACGTTGCGCCACGTTGTTGTTGTCCACCTCTTCAGAGATGACCCAGTCAATGTCCACCGTTCGCTCGTGAAAGACGCCGGCATGGGGGAGGGCTTCACGCACCGAGAGATAGGCGTCGAGCAGAGCCACGTATTTGCCGACAACAGCGACGGTCACGTGCGGCTTGGGCGCCTTGATTCGCTCGACGAGAGCCCGCCACTCGGCAAGGTCGGGTATGCGCGGCAGGCCGAAGTTCACAC
>CAYOEZ010000330.1:0-3376 GCA_964402955.1 uncultured Ktedonobacterales bacterium
CAGAAAGCAGATACCTTATAGATGAGCGGGAGGCTGCGCGAGCTGTACGACGCTACGTATTCATACTGGAATTGGTCGCCCAGGATGAGCGCCATCAGGTAGATTCCAGCAGCGATTGAAAGGACGCCCACGGCCAGCGTCGCCCAACGCCCGTAGTGGAGGGAAGCCGCCCGCCCGCGCAAAGACACATAGTAGAACCAGCACGCGCCCAGGGCAGCCACAAGAGCTAGGCCAATGAGCATGTTACCCAACGTCATGCCTCCTGAGACCTTCTTCGCAAGGATGTGTTTCGTTAGTATCCCGACTCCACCACGCTATTCGCTGCGGTATCCAAGCAGTCTCAAGGCATTGAGTACCACGGCAATTGTGCTGCCCTCGTGGAACACAATAGCAGTACCGATACTGGCCACGCCGCTGATCGCCATAGTAACCAGGACAGCGATCACGCCCAGGGAGATAATCAGATTCTGCTGAATGATGGCGCGTGTGGCCCGGCCCAGGCCAACGGCAAAGGGTAGCTTCGACAGATCATCAGCCATGAGCGCAATGTCGGCTGTCTCCAGCGCCACATCAGTCCCGGCGCCCCCCATAGCGATGCCAACTGTAGCCGTTGCCAGGGCCGGAGCATCGTTGACGCCATCACCCACCATAGCCACTGTGCTGTACCGGTCCACCATATCTTGGACCGCCTTGACCTTGTCCTCCGGCATCATGCCGGCGCGAAAGTCGGTCACGCCGATCTCGCTGGCGACGCGGGCAGCCACGCGCTCGTTGTCGCCAGTCAGCATGACAGTGTGCCGCACTCCCAGGCGCTGCAGCGCTGCCAGCATGGTCTGCACTCCCGGACGTTGGGTGTCCGCCACGGTGATCAGCCCCATCATCTGGCGCCCCAGGCTGACCAGCATCGTCGTCTTGCCCTCACTCTCGAGACTGTTGACCTGGTCGCGTTGCTGCTGGCTGACATCCATGCCAGCTTCATCAAATAGCTTCACACTACCGACCCGGGCCGTCTGGCCGTCTATCTCGGCCATCGTTCCTCTGCCGAACATGGCTGAGGCGTCTGTCACCGCCGGGATGGCCAGACCGCGCTCTTGGGCGGCAGCGACCACAGCCTGCGCCAGAGGGTGCGCTGAGCGACTCTCGACCGCAGCCGCTAGAGCCAGAAGCTGATCCTCACTCGTGACGCCATACGAGAAGATGCCAGTCACGGTGGGCCGTCCACTGGTCAGCGTTCCCGTCTTGTCAAAGGCGATGGCTTGCAGATGGCCCAGGTTTTCCAGATGGGCGCCGCCCTTGATCAGCACACCATGGCGTGCAGCCTGTGCCACGCCGGCCAGCACCGCCGACGGCGTGCCCAGGGCAAGAGCACAAGGAGAGGCCGCCACCAGAAGCGTCATCGCCCGCAGGAACGATTCACTGAACGGGACCCCCAACAATGGAGGAACGATGATCACCAGGACAGCGCCGATGAGAATTGCTGGCACAAAGACACGCGTGAAGCGCTCAGTCATCTGTTGCGTGGGCGACTTTTGGGTTTGCGCCTCTTCGACCATCTGCATGACCCGCGCCAGGGTGCTGTCTTTGGCCAGGCGCGTGACCTGCACCTCAAGCGCGCCTTGCCCGTTGACGGAGCCGGCGAAGACCTTGTTACCTGGCCCCTTATCGACCGGCGCGGACTCGCCAGTGACGGGAGATTGATCCATCGCCGATTCGCCGGAGATCACCACGCCGTCAACCGGCATACGCACACCCGGCCGGACGATGACCACCGCGCCGAGCGCGACCCGGTCAACTGGCGTTTCCGTCTCTCCGCTGCCGCTGCGCACCAGTGCGGTCTTCGGGGCCAGATCAGCCAAAGCCCGGACGGCATTGCGGGCGCGATTCAACGCTCGCTCCTCTAGAGAATGGCCCAGGCTGAAGAGAAACAGCAGCAGTGCGCCTTCGGCAAAGTCACCCAGGATGGCTGCACCCAGGGCGGCGACGACCATGAGCAGATCTGTGTCGAACTCCCTCTCGCGCAGGGCGTGCAGGGCATGGCGAGAGATGTCATAGCCGCCGGCGATGTAGGCAGCCAGGTAGAACGCCACGCTCAGTGGCGCAGGGAAAGCCAGGAACCGCCCGCCCAGCCACCCGGCTAATAGTAGGATCCCGGCGCCGAGGCTGAAGAGCAGCTCCCGATTCTCCCCGTAGGCACGGCGCACGCCTGAGGCGGGGACGGAATAACCGATCTGCCGGATACGCTTCTCGATGGCAGCGCGATTGGTGGCGTGTGTGTCGTACTCCACCCTGACGATCTCTGCGGCATAGCTGATGCTGGCGCTGAGGACGCCCTCCATACGCGCCAGGCTGTGCTCGACGACCAGCGCACAGTCCGAGCAGTCCATGCCCTCGATCGGGATGACCACGTGATGATAGCGATTGGCAATCTGGGCGCCGGTACGTTCGGCCATGCGCCGTACATCATCAACAGAGAGGAGCGCCGGATCGTAGTGCAGGCATAGGGTGAGCGCGCCGCCGTCGCGCTCCACATGGGCCTGCTGGATGCCCCTGCGGGGTTGCAGCGCCCCCTCGAGTCTGCTGATGCAGCTATCCTGATCGCTCTCCAGGCCGGGAATCAGCAGCGGGATCTCAAGGTGCAGCTTTTGTTCTGTCATTTCTTGATACCCCCAATAATGGATTTCGGCATCGCCAGGTTCCGTGCGATGACGCGCCGAGTGTAGTGGGTAGGTTTTGGGGCACAAGCCGGCGTCTCCGGGTCATCCGCCATCAGCGTCACATCAGCCGTCTCCATCCCCCGGGTTGGCAGATGTGCAGCCGTCGCGGCACAAACATCGGCACGCATGCAGCGTACCTTTCCCAGTCCGCGCCGAATGCGGAATGCAACGCGGATTCTTCGCGCCGTGCGCGTCGGTAAAATGACGCGAGACACACCACAAGAAACACCCAGGGCGTCCAGGTGCGATAAATCAGCGTCAGGCCCAAGAGCAACAACCAGTATCCCAAGTACATCGGATGACGGACAATGGCGAATGGTCCCTGTTGTATCAACCGCTGTTGCGCTTGCAGCGGCGCGGCGAAACTGGTGCTGACCCCGTACAGCGCGCCGAGCGTCCTGCGCGCCCACAACGCCAAGCCCCATCCCGCCCCAAAGAATATCAGCCCAACCAGTCGCAGAATCGTTTCGAGAGATGGAGGGATGTCGAGCGGGAGTGGCATCCACAGCCGAAACCCCAGATACGCGAAGAGCACGCACGCGCCCAGGCCACCGATAACCTGTCCCCACACGGGCAAGACGCAGAACCAATCGCCAGAAGCAACGGGCACAGCTTTGAGCGTGAGATAACTCGCAAGACAACTCCCCAGGATACCACCAAGA
>CAYOEZ010000331.1:0-3349 GCA_964402955.1 uncultured Ktedonobacterales bacterium
GAGACCGGTTGAGTGTCCTCCGCCTCGAAGCACATGACCTCATCGAGGATGTGCGCAGGCAGCAGCGGCGCAAGAGGGATACACCAGGAGTGCAGGAGGATCAGATTGAGGACATGATCGAGTCTATCGCCACCGATCTGGAAAGCCAGTTGATCGGGTCGAGTGAAGCGGAGGTCGCGCCATGAAGCAAGTTGCCTGGTTCACGACGGTGGCGCTACTTACACTTTCTGCGGTGATCTTGCTGTGGCGTTTTAGCTCAGAAGTGACCCTGTTTGTGTTTTCTCTGGTCGTAGCGGCTGCGCTGCGTCCGTTGATCGCTGGGCTGGCCTTGCGGGGCATGCGCCCGGCTCTGGCGGCCTTATTGGTGTTCGCTACGGGCGTGGGCACTATCGTTGTCCTTGTTCTGGCCGTGAGCAACCCCTTTGTTACCGAGATGGGGCAAGCGAGCGCAGCCATCGCCAATGCCTACGTGGCCATCAAGGAGCAGGGCGCCAGCGGATCCGGCATCCTGGGCGCTATCAGCAAGGAACTGCCGCCGCTCGAACAACTGTATAGCGTCGCGTCAAGCGCGAAGGGCGCAGCAGGTATCGCTTCTTTCCTGGGCGCCACGACGGGGCTACTGGATGCCTTTTCTAAGCTGGCTCTGATCCTGGTTCTGAGCATCTACCTGAGCATCGACTACATTCGCTTCGAGCGGCTCTGGCTATCCTTACTACCGGTGAAGCAGCGAGAACGGGCGCGCTCTCTCTGGCGGGCCCTCGAGAGCGATCTGGGCGCCTATATCCGCAGTGAAATTGTGCAGAGCCTGATAGCGGCCATCCTGCTTGGATTGATCTATGCCGCGCTTGGTGTGCAGTACCCGGTTGCTCTGGCCATTACGGTGGCGCTGGCCTGGCTGATTCCTCTGCTGGGGATTCTACTAATATTGGGCATGGTTATCGCGGTGGCGATGCTGAGCGGGCCAGTCGTGGCAGTCGCTGCTGCACTCTGCACACTGCTGATTCTGCTCGTCCTGGAGTTCGTTGTCCAACCGCGTCTGGTCGGCCCAAGGCGCTTCAGCTCGCTGCTCATCGTCCTCGTGCTGATGGTCATGGTAAATGTGGCCGGCCTGGTTGGGCTCCTTGTTGCGCCCCCATTGGCCGCAGCAATCCAGATCATCCTGCAGGAGTTGCTGCCTTCGGGCAGCGAGCGGCCAGCGGAGGTCAGCCCTGACCTGCAGGAGCGTCTGGCCGCAGCGCGCGCTGTGCTCGCGTCGATGCCTGAGCCTGCGGCGCCAGAGCTAAGTAGTATGCTGGATCGCCTGACCCAGCTCGTAGACAGGGCGAGGCAGTAGCGAGACGGCCCGGGGTCTGGCGGCCCGCAACCTTGAGCCTCATGGGCAAGCTCTGGGGTAAGCTCTGGTCGAAATCGAGGGTATCATCCCATGAGTGACAGTGACGGGTCGCACCGTGCTATTCTACAGACCATCGCGCACAGGGCGATGCTCGAGGGAGGATTACTCCCTGATTTTTCTGCCGAAGTGCTCTCCCAGCTTGGCGGGATTCAGTCGCCTGCAGCCATAGGCGGTCAGACGGTTCGTGACCTCAGGAGCCTTCTTTGGTGTTCCATCGACAATGATGACTCGCGCGACCTGGATCAGCTTACCGTCGCCGAGGCAGTGCCCGGTGAGAAAGTGAAGATTCTTGTGGCCGTGGCCGATGTGGACGCGCTTGTCAAAGACGGATCAGCCATCGACGAACACGCTCTGCATAACACAACCTCTGTATACACCCCTGCCCAGATATTCCCAATGCTTCCCGAGCAGCTCTCCACCAACCTCACATCCCTGAGTTTCGATGAGGATCGTCTCGCAATTGTGGTTGAAATAGTGATTGGCGCAGACGGATCCCTGCAGAGTTCGGATATTCACATGGCAAGTGTCCGAAATCATGCGAAGCTGGCCTACAACAGGGTGGCAGCATGGCTGGAAGGAAGTGGAGATGCGCCGGAGGCTATTGCTGCCGTCAATGGCCTTGATGAGAAGCTCCGTCTGCAGGACAAAGCAGCACAGAGCCTGAAAAACCTGCGCCATGTTCATGGTGCTCTTAGTCTGGAGACCATCGAGGCGAAACCGGTATTTGACGGGGACAAAATCCGTGAGCTTCTGCCGGAAACGAAAACCGCGCCAAGGAACTGATTGAGGATTTCATGATATAGATGTTTAGATAAAGATCCGTGATTTATGGAGAGTGTCCACTCGACACGTTGTGAGAGAGATATCGTTCTCTTGGGTAAGAAGAACAAACCCACTGGGAAGGAGGTCTCTCTCATGGAGATCAGGATACGGTTGAGCAGCAGTTTTCGACAGTCTCTGGTTGAGCAGCTTCAGCAAGCATATGCTGGTGGGCATCTGCGGCTGGTCAAGCGTATCCATGCTCTGCACTATGTCGTTGATGGCAAGTCCGAGGCCGAGGTGTCTGATCTATTACACCTGGGCGAGCAGACCGTCCGTGATTACATCCGCACCTTCATTCTGCGGGGCGTTGACAGTTTGAGCTACAAGCAGCCCTCTGGTCGCCCGCCCAAGCTGACAAAAACACAACGAAAGGAGTTGGCTGACCTGATCATTGCCGGTCCGGAAGCGGCTGGCTATACGTGTGGTTGCTGGACTGGAATCATGATTCAAGACCTGATCTTATGCCGCTTTGGCGTGGAGTACCATCCCCTCTACATCTGTGCGCTGTTGAAGACGATGGGCTTTCCCTTCCAGAAAGCCCGCTTTGTGTCCGACCATCTCGATGAAGCGGCACGCCTTGAATGGCTGGAGAAGACCTGGCCGGAGATCCTGCCGGGTGCCAAGATGAGCGGCAATCGCGGATACATACTGCCGGTGAATGCCGGCAACCTGACCTGGACAGGAGAGGATGCCAGCCATAACCGGGCGACGTTCGCCTTCAGTGCAACAGACATTGTTGCGCTGCGCGAGCGGTGACGTTGGCGCTAATCTGTTAGGGTTTATTGACGTGCAATATGGGACTTATTGAGGCCGCTTGTGCTATTCTAGCACCTGGAAGTAGAAAAGAGGCGAGAAAAGCCAAGCAGACCGGCAAGACGCTCTACCAGGTCAAAACCGATTTGTTACGCGACTACTTGCGGGCTGAACTTCGCAATCCACATGTTCCCGCCTTCCAACCCGCCTAAGCGAAAGTCCTAACTTGACATTGTTAGATTTCACGTCGGGCCGCGCTCGTTCCGCTGTGTGCGGAGACGACTCGCCGTGGATTGTGAGCGATGAACCAAATGTGTGAGCACCAGGTTGATTGCGTCCGTTTGCGTCATCTGAGGCAGCGGCATGGCGGCCTGCAGCAGT
>CAYOEZ010000332.1:0-3343 GCA_964402955.1 uncultured Ktedonobacterales bacterium
TTGGTGGCAGGGCGCCCCGCCTCCACTCGATCACCGTCCCTTGGGCACCCGCATCGGCTTGATATCAATCTTGTCCATCGGCGCTACTCGCTGCTCGATCGTCGCCGCCTGCTCTGCCGCCAGATGCACGTATCGGCTGGTCATCTCCAGACCGGCGTGGCCCAGCTTCCTCTGCAGGCTGATCACATCCCCACCGTGCACCAGATACTGCGTCGCCGCCGTATGCCTGAGCAGATGCGGGTGCAGGCGTGGCACGCCCGCTGCCTTGGCCACCTTCTGGATCATGATATCAATGGCCGATACGGTCAATTCCCTGCCCGTGATGCTGAGGAAGAAGTGCTGTTCGCTGGGATCCTTGACGTAGTGTGGCCTGACGAACGTACGGTACGTCAGCAGCGCCTCATGTGCTCTGCGCCCCAGGTAGACGATACGTTCCTTCTGTCCCTTCCCCATGACTTTGACGTAGCAGCTTCGCCCCTCGAGATGCACGTTTTGGAGTGTGAGCCCACACAACTCACTGCAGCGCAGACCCGTGTCTAGGAACGTCACAATGATGGCGTAGTTCCTAGCATCGTAGGGTGTCCGCGTCTTGACAGTGGCCATCACTTTCTTGATCTCGTCTTCGGTCAAGGGCTCTATGATCAGTGTCGGCCGCTTGGGGCGCGCCAGCGCTTTCAGTACATTGGTGCGGGTGTAGCGTTTCTCATGCAACCAGGTGGCGAAGCCCTTGAGGGTCCGCACGTGTTGGTCGATGGTGAGCGCGCTGACGGGCTTGTCGCTGGGCGGCGAGAACGGGTGATTCTGCCATTTACCGCCTTGCTTAAGCGAAGCCACATAGTCCATGACAGCCTGCTCGTTCAAATCAGCCAGGGCAGGCTCGCGCTCAAGCTTGGCCTTCATGAAGCGTAGAAAACGATTGAGGTCGGAGAAGTATACAATCAGGGTCTTGGGGCTCTTGCCCTCGTAGGACAGGGCGAGCTCGTACAACTTGTAGTACTCGCTGAGGGCAACCGGATTCTTGCTCATGGCGACTACCTCCACATGTGTGAATAGTAGGAGATAGACCGCACAAGAGCAACAATCTGTAGTGTGGTGTAGTGTGATGTAGTCAAGTGTAGTGGACTGTAGCGTGGGCGTAAAAAAGCAGAATAGCGGAAGGGCCAAAATGCCGATTTAGGCCCCTGTGGGGTGGCAGATGTTGGAAGGCAGACGCTCTGCCAAACTGAGCTACTCCCGCTTTATTTCAGGCATCAGACCGCTGTTTTCCTGCCGAATGTGACGCATTCATCAGTCTACAAGGCAGTATGCCGCCATGGAGAGGCAACGATTGTAGTATAGCACAGCGGATTATTCTCGTCAACTGCTTTTCTGTCGCGCACTGTCGCGTCGTGTCGCGGCATGTCGCGATCATTCCGCTCATTCAGGATAACCACAACCAAGGGTTTCTCAGGCATGCGTGGAAACCAATGGCACTGCATTGTGCGGGGGATCTGCCGCAAGCTGGTCAAGAGTGTCGCAACGTGGCGTCTCATTCATAGCCGCTGCTGATAGGCGGCGATAGCGCTCTTCCGCTTCCGCCACGTTATTGCCGGGTCGATGCCACTTCCTATGTTTGGCCCACCCTAACCAAGGTCTCTCCGCCAAAGGGAATGATCCCAACCGACGCGTCGCTGCCCAGCAGTTCATAGGCCTCTGCGAGCGCCTCTTGGAGGCTCGGCGCCGGCTCGAACCCCAGCAGGTCGACCTCTTCCGGCGTGAGGTGATTCGTGACACAGAGCGTCTTGAGCACACGGTGGCGCACGGTTGCATGGTACATCGGTACATTCAGACCAACCAGATCCTGCACCTCACCCCGCTCCACCGCCGCTTTTTGATCCGCGAACGACCATGGCAGGTACCTGCGCACTGTGTCTTCGTGCGATGGGGCATCCCCGCAGAGATGCTCGGCGCCATCCAGCATGAAGATGATGACGCCGCCTTCTCGCACGGCGCGGTGGCAGTAGGCGTAGGGCTTGATGCCCTGCCAGTAGTCGAAGTGACATGGATTGGCGGACACAATGACGATGTCCGCCTGGCGCGGGATGGGCGTCACCATGACCTGCTCGGCCATCACCGTGGCGGCGCGGTGCGCCTCGATGAAGTGACCGGCGAAGACCCCCAACATGTTCTTGTCTTCGTCCATGACGGTGTTGACAATGAAGTCCAGCCCAACTTTCTGCGCAATATCGTCCATTTCGGCGCGTGGCTTGTTGTCACGCGTGCCGATCACTTCGAGCACGGGTTGGACGATACAGGCCATCAGGTGCATCATGTCGGTCGTAGCCTGGCTGCAACATCCGGGCAGGATGATCTTCGACCCTCCACCCCACCCAGCCGAGATGTGCGGCACGACATTGCCAATGGCGATCTTGACGTCGGCCTCCACGACGGCCCGATCGACAAACACAGGGGTGCCGCTGGCCGTCTTGCCCAGGGCGACGAAGTCAGCGTAGCGGTAGTCGCGATTGATCACACGGTAGCGCCGGCGCACGTCATCGCCCAGCTTGATACGCAGCTCCTGCTCTGTCATCGGGCGGTGCGTGCCCATCGACGCGAAAAGGGTCACGCTGGGATCGGGGATGCCGCTCTGGCTGATGGCGCTCAGAATGTGGGGGAGAATCTGCGCGCTGGGCGTTGGTCGCGTGATGTCATCGAATAGCACGACCACGCTTTGCCCCTCGTGTAACAACCCGTCGAGCCGGGGCGTGCCGATGGGGCGGGCAAGTGCATCGGTGATGACGCGGCTCTGGTCGGGGATCGCGGCGCTCTTGTGGTGAGCCGCATAGAACAACACGTTCTTGTCGTTCACCTGGACCTTTGTTGTCACGCCCGGTCTGAATGTTAACTCGAATGTGGCCATTGTTCCTCTCTCACGGTTGTGTGCCAAAAAGACGGGTTAGGGCAGTGTGTGTCTGTGCTACGGCTGTGTCTGGATCGAGCGTGTACTGGAACCCGAGTTCGGCGGAGACAAAGCCCTGGTAGCTTACATCGTTGAGCGCCTGAACAAAGAGCGCGAAGGCAATCTTTCCCTGGCCGGGAATCATGTGCGTATCGCTCTCCCCCGTGTTGTCGTCGATGTGAATGTGCAACGGGACGCCGCGTAGACTATGGACTGCATCCGCCAGGTCCTCACCGTTGACGTTACAATGGCCAGTGTCAAGAAGGATGCCCAGCCGGGGCGAATTGATCTCGCCGATCAGGCGCAGGCCGTCGCTCACCGTCCGCACAAGCCTGCTTTCCGCCGCATGTGCTGGTTCAATCAGCAAAAGCAGGTCGCTCCGCTCAGTGTCATCCAGGAGATCAA
>CAYOEZ010000333.1:0-3316 GCA_964402955.1 uncultured Ktedonobacterales bacterium
ACAAAATGCACGTCGATGCCACGATGAGGATTGGCTTTTTGCAGGAGGACAGCCAGCCCATCGCGTAGGGTCTTGGACGCCATGCCAACAACGCCGTAGCACTCAAGAACCGCCCTGGCTGCAAGGGTCGCCACCGCCCGCGTTGACACTTCGATCTTTCCCATATGTCTCCTGTCGTTCATTGTCTACCCACCTCACACGGCATTTCCTTTCTGACCCACAGGCATTCGCTGCATACCTGAACACCCTCTTGCAGGGCGATAGTATTTGTGATATGATGCATCGCACTGTCGAGAACTCTTCAAGGAGCAGATTTTCATGGCTAACAAGTGTGACATCTGTGAACGCACGCCTCAGTTCGGGCATAAGGTCAGCCACTCCAAGCGCCACACCAATCACATGTGGGGACTCAATGTCCAGAAGCACACTGTGTTTGTGGACACCGTGCCGCTGCGGCTTTACGTCTGCACCCGCTGCCTGCGCACCATGAACAAGCAGGAGAAGGCCAAGCTCTAAGGGATTCTCCTTAGCGGCTAGAGCGACTGCACTGCTGACAGAGGGCTGGAACCCATATGAGAGGAGCCAGCCCTTTTGTCGCGCCCCGGATGTCGTTTACTCCCCAAGGGCTGCGCGCAGACGAGCCATGGCCACGCGCACCGTGCTGCCGGTGTCATACAATCCTGCACCCACTACCAGGACCTGCGCCCCGGCCTCGACTGCGCAGGCGGCTGTTGTCACATTGATGCCGCCATCCACTTCAAGTTCACCCTGCCAGCCCATCTCATTCGTCATGCGGCGCAGGCGGCTCAGTTTCTGCAGCGTGGCCGGTATAAGCTTTTGGCCGCCAAAACCAGGGTTAACCGTCATCACCAGAACCAGGTCAAGATCGGGCAGAATCTCCTCGATGCTGGCCAGGGGCGTCGCCGGATTCAATGCCACACCGGCCCGCACGCCCAATTCTTTGATCTGCTGCACGACACGATGCAGATGCACACATGCTTCCGCTTGCACCGTGATCCCGTAGGCGCCTGCGTCCGCAAATGCCTGGATATGACGCTCCGGGTGCTCGATCATCAGGTGGACATCGAGCGGCAATCGTGTCACTCTGTGCATCCCGGCCACAGCGCTTGGACCAAAAGTGATGTTCGGTACGAAGCGCCCATCCATGACATCGGCGTGCACGTAGTCTGCGCCGGCAGCCTCAGCCTGGATGACAGCGTCTCCCAGGTGGGCAAAATCAGCGGTCAGGATGGATGCGGCAATCTTCGCGCCCACAACGTCTCCTCATGCGGCAGGGATTATACACCAGTCCCGCGCGTCTGTCCAGTGTGAATCTTGCGCCGGGAAAGCGTCATGTTTTCTGAAGACAGCGCCGGCCTTCCAAACCCGTGTAGAAAGGCGGTCTCTCTCGCCGTCCAGGCGGCAAGACAGCCCCTATTCTGGCGCGGAAGGAGACCGCGCCCTACGCGATCAAGCTTACCCTCTTGCGCCTGCGTACCAGGTGAGGGGCGGACGCGGAGTAGTGTTGACCTTCGCAACGGGCAAGCTATTTGCCGACGATGCGGTCCTCCACCTTGGGATTGACCGGCGAATGCTTCTGGATGTAATCGGCCACAACGTCGATACACGGATCGCCATAAACGACGTTCTTGCCATCTTTGAAGGCGTTCTGCCCGTCGCCGCCGCTGGCAAGGTAGTCAATTGTCTGCACGCGGTAGACCTTCTTGAGGTCCAGCGGCTTGCCGCCGATCGTGATCTGGAGCACGCGCTGTCCGATGGGTCTGGATTGGTCGAAGGAATAGGTCATGCCGGCGACGACCATGTTGCCAGGCCGGCCGGCGACGGTTTTCTCAATCACGGCAAGCACCTGCTCTCCGCTGAGATCGAGCGCAGCCAGGACATTGCCGAAGGGCAGCACCTGGAAGAGTGCGCCGTAGGTGATGGGGCCTTTGGCGATGCGAGAGCGCAGGCCGGCATTGTTGTGCATCGAAACGTCGGCCGGAGTGGGGCCGGCCTGATTGGCGGCGAGCATGGCGTCGGCCACAAGGTTGCCCAGGGGGCATTCGCCAGAGTAGCAGTTCTCCAGATAAACCATCGTCTCGCCAAGCGGCTTGTTGAGGGTGGCTTCAGCTTCCTTCGCCTTCTGCTTGACCAGCGCGTCGACGGCAGCGTTGGGCTTGATCTTGCCGCTGACAACGTTTGACACTTCGTTTCTCACCGTGTATGACGTGATCTTTTTCACTGATCGGTCATAGACAAGCTCAAGCTTGCCGATGTTCTTGGTGTTGCTGCCGGCCTGCACGATGATGGTCTGGCCCACCGTCTTGGGATTGGTCTGGACGATGTGCGTGTGCCCGCCAACAATGAGGTCGATGCCGGAGACCGCCGCCGCCAGCTTCTCGTCGTCGCCCATTCCCAGGTGGCTCAAGACAACCACGATGTCCGCCTGCTTGCGCACAGCGTCAAGGTATTTCGAGACCGACTCAGGCCCGCCCAGGAAGCGCAGCCCCTGCCAGTTGGATGGTTTGCTGATGAAGGGGGTGCCGGGATAGCCAAGCCCGATGATGCCGACGCGAACTTTGCCCAGTGTCGTGATGATGTAGGGCTTGAGCCATGAGGGCGGCTGACCGGTCGCTTCCTCGACGATGTTGGCGGCAAGGAAGGGAAAGCGCGCCTGGGCAATGCGCGCCTTGAGCACGTCCTGGCCGAAGTCCAGATCGTGGTTGCCTGGCGCAGCAGCATCATAGCGGGCGATGTTCATTGATTCGATCATGACCTCGCCCTGGCTCTGGTTGGAAATATACGTGCCCTGCCAGATGTCGCCGGAATCGAGTACCAGCGTGCGCTTGGGATCGACTGCCCGCCAGTTGTCGATGAGACCGGCGATGTTGGCCATGCCGCCGCTTTCGAAGCTCTGGCTGCCCACGCTGACCTTTTCGGGTTCGAGATAGCCGTGCATATCCGAGGTATGAATGATGGTGAGTGTCTCTGTGTTGCCGCCGAGCAGTTTGGAACCGGCGAAGACAGCGAGAAGAACAATCGGGAGCAGGGCGAGGAGCAGATTGCGCCTACGCATGGTTGCTGAGCCTCCTTCGGACGGGTGACGACATGCGGATGTCTCCACGTAGAGTATACACGGTCTTGTGCATGTGTCAAGCTTTTTTCCTGGCTGCAGGCGCTCAGGGTATGTGCAAAGTCACTTGACAGGCGCAACGATGCGTAGGGGCAGGTCTGAGACCTGCCTTCCCGCGAGGACATGGAGCAGGCGGGCAGGTCTCAGACCTGCCCCTACGCACAGACGGGCGACTATGCACAC
>CAYOEZ010000334.1:0-3301 GCA_964402955.1 uncultured Ktedonobacterales bacterium
GTCTCCTTGCCAAGGAGAAGGTCGCGGGTTCGAATCCCGTCTTCCGCTCCATTTTCGTGTATGCAATATCCTGAGCTTCCGACGTCGTGATGACGCCGGAAGTTTTCTGCTTCCAGGGACCTTGAACCGCAGAGACACAGAGGGCACAGAGACCTGTCATCATGTCTCTGTGCCCTCTGTGTGTCCGTGGTGTTCTCACACCTCTTCGCCGAACCGCTTGCTGCGGTGGGCGAAGAAAAGATAGCCGGCGACAAAGAAGACGACCGACGTGGCGGCTGTGCGCAGGAAGAAATCGAGCGCGGGCGGGCCGGGCGGGCCGCCGTTATATGAGCCGTACAGTATGGAGCGATAAGAGGCGATCAGCGAGGCCATCGGATTCACGACGTACATCAGGCGCTGCACGGGCAGGTCGATGCCAAAGGCGACGAAGCTCTGCGGCAGCCGCTCGATGGGGTAGAACACCGGCGTCATGAAGAAGAGCGCCATGACGACAACGTCCATAATGACCTCGGTGTCGCGGTAGAACACGTTGATGGCCGAGAGGAAGAAGGCGACGCCCAGGCTGAAGATCACCTGCACGGCAATCATCACCGGCAACAGTAGAAGCCACCCGGTCAGCGGCACACGAAAGAGGATGATGACAAGAAACAGGGCGACCAGCGCCAGACAGAAGTTGACGGCGTTGGACAGCACGGCCGACGCCGGCAAGACTTCGCGCGGGAAGTAGACCTTCTTGATCAGGTGGGCGTTGCCTGTGATGCTGGTAATCGATCCCATGACCGATGATGAGAAGAAGTTCCAGGGCAACAGACCTGCCAGGATAAAGACCGGGAAGTTGTGGATCTCCTGTGGCCAGAGCACCGTAAAGACGATCGTAAAGACCGCCATCATCAGTAACGGATTGCCCAGCGCCCACAGAAAGCCGAAGAAAGAGTTGCGATAGCGCACTTTGAGGTCGCGCACCACCAGGTTGCGTAGAAGCTCCCGGTATTGCGCTGCCTCGCGTAGCCGTTCGATCACAAAGACCTCCGTGCTGAACCTAAGCACTCCTCGTATACACTGACGATGCGCTCGCCCATCTTCTGCCAGGAATACTCCTGCACGGCCCGCTCGCGCAGCACCCTGCCCAGCGCCGCTCGCCGGGCGTCGTCCTGCAGCAGCGCGCCCAGCGCCGCAGCAAAGGCAGCAGCGTCGCCCAGGGGCGCATAGACGCCATTGTCATTCAGGTATTCGCGGGCCACAGGCGTGTCGAACGACACAACGGGCAGGCCCATCGCCATGTAGTTGAGCAACTTGCCTGCGCCCTCGGTCGCCGAGATCTTTGGCGACACCGCCACGTCGCCCAGCGCAAGGTAGCGCGGCGTCTGCGCATAGGGAATGCGACCAGGAAAGCTGACGTTGCGTTCCAGCCCCAGCGCGCGGGCCTGCTGCGCATAGCCTTCCACGTTGGGGAAGCCCATAATCAGAAAATGCGTTTTGGGCTGCTCGCGCAAAATGTGCGTGGCGGCCTGCAGGAGCAAGTCTGTGCCCTGGTATGGCGCCAGCAGCCCCAGATAGACAACGACCTTGTACCCCGGCTGAATCCCCAGTTGCTCGCGTAGCGCTGCTAGATCAGCGGCATCGTAACCGTTCTCATCCTGCCAGCGCGGGCGGAAAACGTCAACTTTGGCAACGTCGGAAACAAGATGGACCTTGTCCGGCGCACAGCCAAAGTCATTCGTCAGGAGCGGCCCGGCGCTGCCCGAACTGGTGATGATGGCGTCGGGCCAGTGGTCGATCAGCTTCTCGGAGCGGCGCCAGAGGCCGTAGAACGGGCCGCTGGGGGCGAGAAAGTGGTGATCGACCATCTCCGCGGTCATGCTACCCTGAAAGTCAAACACGACAGGGATGCCCAGCATGCGGCCTACAACCGAGCCAATCAGCGCCCCCTCATGCAAGTGGCCGTGGATGATGTGCGGGCGCAGGCGCAGGGCCTGGCGGAGGACTGTGCCGGCCAGGAGCATATCAAAGGCGATCTTGTGGCGCGACGAACCGACCTCGACCCCCTGGCGCCAGGGAATGGGAGATGTGCGCCGGATGTCCAGGCCATCGATGTCGTTGCCGGAGTCGTAGGTGCAGATCGTGACGCGATGGCCGAGCGCCTGAAGGGCCAGCGTCTCCTCCAGGATACGGACGTGGCACCCGTAGTCGTAGAAGAATGATGTGGGGGCGATACTCAGGATCGAGTAGCGCCGGGGTTCAGCACTATGCCCCATTCTGCCGTTTCTCTTGAGCCAGCTCTGCGCTCAACCGCATGCGGAAGCGCAACAGATCGCGGAACGCTCGCAAAATGACGCGCAGGTTCGCTCCTGTGGGCTTGCCCGCTGTGCGTGGCAGATGCTTGACCGGCGTATCCATAATGACGAATCCACGCGCCTTCGCCCCGGCCAGCATCTCGGTGTCAATCATGGCTCCGCTAGAATATAACGGCACGCGCGCCAAAATGGAACGCTTCAGAACCTTGAATCCACAGTCAATATCGTGAGAGAGGAAGCCGAAGAGCAGCCGAATGGCGAAGTTCCAGCCCATGCCATTGAGGCGGCGGATGAACGGGTCGTTGCGCTCGGCGCGAAAGCCGGAGGCGATGTCGGCGCCCTGGTCGATAAGCGCAATCAGCCTGGGCGATTCCGCGAGGTCGAACTGGTTGTCGGCAGGGGCAAAGAGGATCAGTTCTTTGGTCGATTCTTCAAAGCCCCGGCGCAGGGCGCCGCCGTAGCCGCGGTTGGGCTCGTTGCGCACGACGCGCAGGTGGGGAAAGCGCGGCAGCAGTCCTCTGGCGACGTCTGAGGTGCTGTCGCGACTGCCATCGTCAACAACGATGATCTCATAGTCTGTGCTTATCTTCTCGATGGCGGCCACTGCGCTCTCAATGGCTGTGGCGACGTTTGGCGCCTCATTATATGCCGGGATGACGACGGAGATCGAGTGCATGTTGTCCTCCAATGCGCAACCTCCTGGCGGGATGGAGAGTCCAGGAGGCTCGAGGTGTTCTACTCCCAGTTGATGATCCAGACGCACAGGCCGGCCAGGACAACGGTCGCAATGACCAGAGCCATTGTCTGCAGAGGCTGAAAGCCCACATCTTTTGCCGCGTAGAGAACCATGATGACCATGCCCAGAGCGAGCAACAGCCACATGACCAGGTTGGGATGTGATCGAAGACGTTGCATGAGGGATGACACGATGCCCTCCTTTACCAAAGAATCGTGCGTTTGTATTGTACCACACGCGGGAAATGCAAGCAAGCGGCTACAGCTTGCGC
>CAYOEZ010000335.1:0-3290 GCA_964402955.1 uncultured Ktedonobacterales bacterium
CAGGGCACGCAGACACCGCAAGCGACGCGCACACCGCAGGGAACGTGCACGCCACAGGGAACATGCACCCCACAGGGCACGCAGACACCGCAAGCGACGCGCACACCGCAGGGAACGTGCACGCCACCGGGAACATGCACCCCACAGGGCACGCAGACACCGCAAGCGACGCGCACACCCGGCGCCTGATCATTGAACGCTGCAGAAATCGCTGCACTGGAGCAGGCCATCGACGAGGAGTACCTGGCGCTAAACACATATCAGGCCGTCTTGACGCAACTCGGCAGCATCTCGCCTTTCAGTCGCATCGCGCCGTCAGAACAGCAGCACGTCACTGCGTTGGGTGCTCTGTTCACCAAGTATAACCTCGCGACGCCGGCCAACCCCGGCCTCAGTCCTGCTCCAGTCTTCGCCAACCGCAGGGCAGCCTGCCAGGTCGGTGTAGATGTCGAGATCGCGGACGCGGCGTTGTACGACGTTCTGCTGCCGGTCGAAGACGGCAAGGTCGCCAGCCATGAGACGCGCGAGAAACTGGCGCACGGGCACGGTATTGTCCCAGAGGCCCATGGTCATCATGGGGTGGAGCATGGCATGGGGCCAGCGGAGCACGACCGGCACATGCTCATGTCACAGTCGATCACTGACTGTGAGGCAGTCATCTGCCGCGGCATGGGGCAGGGCGCCTACGTGAGTATGACAGCGCGCGGCATCCGCCCCGTTGTGACAGACATCGCCGACATCGATGGTGCCGTCGCCGCCTACGTGGCCGGCGACATCGTTGACCACACCGAGCGCCTGCACTAAGCGTACCTTCGTCCGAAGCCATATCTGCACCGTTTGTTCGCGACTCCTTCACAACAACGACTCCAAATATGAACGAGCAGACCGTTGGCTCGTCATTGCGAGTGCTGTTTACGAAGCAATCTCAGCGTTGCGCAGGGGGATTGCTTCGCAAAGAACGCTCGCAATGACGGGCGTTCCGCCATATTTGGAAGTGCTGCCTTCACAAGACCTTCATAGCAGTGTGGTGCATGATGCTTGATGCTGGATCGTCATGGCCACTTAATGCTGGGAGGCCACATCGTAGCAAGGAGGAATCAAAATGGTGCATGGCTTTTGGTGGCGCGGAGTGTGGTTGTCAGGACCAGCAGTGAGCAACTGGTCCGGCATGTTGGGAATCGTTCTGCTCGGGCTAGGGCTCCTGCTCGTCCTGACCTGGGTGTTAAGCAATCGGCGTAGCTCCATGGTCACTGTTCGAGAGGCGCACGTGGACGTCACCGACGACGGCGGCGGGAGCCGCCTGGTGGCCGAATTGCCCGGCGTTAGAGAAGCGGACATCCACGTTGCTGTGCAGGATGAGACCGTGATCGTGGATACCACTGGCGAGCGGCGCTACCGGGCCGTCGCTGCCTTGGCCAGACCCGTTGATGCGGCATCCTTGCGCCAGGTCTACAGCAACGCGCTCCTGGATATGCGGCTGCAGAAAACGTAGAGCCAGCCCAGAGCCTGAATCCTGCCAGGTCAAGCAAAGTAGGCTGTTGCGGCCCTTGACAATACCACGTGATGGTGCTACACTTCTATAGGCCTAAGGCATATAGATAGGATACACCACCGTGAGGACAACCCTGTGTGACCGTCACAAGGACAACCCGGATGGCTGCCACTGCCATTCTGGGCGCGTGCGTGGCTTCGTCCAGCCGCAGGTGTTGTTGCTGCTGGCAAAGAAGCCCGCCCATGGATACGAGCTGATGGAGGACATCAGTCAGGCAGACAGCGACTCGACGCTTGATCCGGGTACTCTGTATCGCACCCTGCGCTTTCTGGAGGAGGACGGGGTAGTTCGTTCTCGCTGGGACACCGAAGGCACGGGGCCGGCGCGGCGCGTCTATGAGTTGACCGAGCAAGGCGTCGATTACCTGCACAGTTGGGCTGTTACCATCCAGCGCACAAGGGCGCGTCTGGATCGTCTCTTGGCTGACTATGAGAGCCAATTTGGACAAGAAAAGGGAGGCTAGGATCAATGTGTGAGCATGGACAACATCACGGGCGCCACGACTGTGGGTGTGAGCATGGACGGCATCACGGGCGCCATGACTGTGGGTGTGAGCGCCAGAACCCTCAGGATTGCAACTGTCATGAGGAGCAGACGGCAGAAGACTGTGGCTGCGGTCACGGCCATCAGCGTCACGATCACCCGCGCACCTGTTGCGGCGGCGGGCAGTTCCACAGGCGCTTCCAGACGCGGGCTGAGCAGATTGCCGTTCTCGAAGCATATCTGCATGACGTGCAAGCCGAAGTCCAGGCTGTGGAAGAGCGCATTGCCGAGCTCAAAGCGGCCGGATAAGGACGAAGGGGCGGGCGATGCATCCCCAGGGATGCGCTGCCCGCATTGCACAGGGAGATCAACATGTCGTCACTGCTGACATGGAGTATGGTTGACCGTGCCGTCGGTCATCCTGGTAGCCTGGCTGATCCAAAAAGGGATCGAGCGGACCGGTGGCCTGGATCTTGATCCGGCCGGGTCGGAAAGCATATCTTGAGAGTGAGGTTACAGATAAAGATGTCGAAGTTCCTGAACAAGTACGTACGGAAGATTCACCGCTGGCTGGCGCTGCCGTTTGTGGGGTTGATTCTCACGGTGCTGCTGGCGCGCGACACACAAGTAGGCTTTGCCGCCCAGCGAGCACAGCAGATTCTCATACTGGTTATGGCGCTAACCGGGCTGTATCTCTTTGGCTTGCCGTGGTGGGCTAAGTGGCGGAAGCGTGAAAGGAGAACACGATGACGTATCACATCGTAGAAACGGAGGGGTTGGAGGGCTTTTCACCGAACGGAGTGCGCCCCATACCGCTGCTTGACACCGACAAGGTCCGGGCGCTGCTGCTGAATCTGGAAGCCGGCCAGTCGGTCGCGCCATGCCAAATGTCCTGCACGGTGCTGTACTATGTCATTGAAGGGCAAGGGCAGTTGCAGGTGGAAGAAGAGCAGGCCCAACTCCGGACCGGCTCCTTGACGGTGGTGCCGCCCGGCGCTGTGCGCTTCATCTCCGCCGTCCAGGCAATGCGTGTGCTGGCGATCCAAGTGCTGCCATGACAGGGCCCGTCCCCAACCATCCGTTCTCTCTCCTTGCCGTCTTTGCTCATCCCGATGACGAGACCTTCCGTTGTGGCGGGACGCTGGCCCTGTTGGCACGGCGTGGTGTGCAGGTCTGGGTGCTATGCGCCACCAGGGGCGAGGCCGGAGTCGCCAATGTGGACCCGCAGCAGGCAGGGCAGATTCGCCAGGCCGAG
>CAYOEZ010000336.1:0-3249 GCA_964402955.1 uncultured Ktedonobacterales bacterium
CTTCTGCTGTAAACTGCTTGCTCATTTCATAGTCTGCATCCATCCGCTCGCCTTCGATGCGCGCGAAGGCGCGTCCGTAGTCGCGGGGCACAAGGCCGGTCTGGATGAACAGCAGGCTGAACTGCCTGATCGTACCTGCATGTGAGTGTGCGCGGATTCCCCGTGCGGACAGGCAGGCATGAGCTGCGGCAAGCACGGCGTAGTAGGCTCGTGAGATCGCGTCGCGCGACTGGCCAGCGTCGGCAAGCAGTTCGGCCGAGCGCAACCTCTCACGTCCGACGTTCAGACTGTCGGCAGCGGCTTTGACTCGCCAATTATCGACCATAGCACAACGGCCTCTTCCGCTACGTTCTGCATGAATGGCGTGCGACGGGCAACCAGGGCGTTGAACTCCTGCTGGTCGTAGACGAGCACAGAGAGATAGACGCCCATTCCCAGAAGAACGTCCATCACCGCATCGTAGACGTCATCGACGACAGGAGACGGCGCTTCCGTGAGCACAACGAGAATGTCGATGTCTGAGTGCTCGTGGCTATCGCCGCGGGCCTTCGAGCCGAAAAGCTCAACGCGCACAACTGAGCGTGGCAACCGCCGGTGCAGGCTGTCGACAAAAGCATTCAGAGCACGTCGTTCGTCTGTATCTAGCGTCATCTTCGTTATGGGTAGATCTTGTCTAGCATTCTTGGGAAGGCAATGGTCTCGCGGATGTGGGGCAGCTTGCAGATCCAGGCCACCATGCGCTCGATGCCCATACCGAAGCCGGAGTGTGGCACGCTGCCGTAGCGGCGCAGGTCGAGATACCACTTGAAGGCTTCGGGTGGCAGCTTGTTGTCGATCAAGCGCTTCTCAAGCAGCGCCAGGTCGTGGATGCGCTGGCTGCCGCCGATGATCTCGCCGTAGCCTTCGGGCGCGAGCATGTCGGCGCAGAGCACAACCTCGGGCCGGGCCGGGTCGGGCTGCATGTAGAAAGCCTTGATCTTGGCGGGATAGTTGGTGACGAAGACCGGCTTGTCGAACTGCTCGGCCAGCACGGTCTCCTCGTCGCCGCCGATATCGTCGCCCCAGGCCATGGGCTTGTCGTGGGCGTTGAGGATGTCAACGGCCTGGTCGTAGGTGACACGCGGGAACGGTGCCGTCACGCGGGCGAGGACAGTTGTGTCGCGTTCCAGCGTCTTAAGCTCGTCGGGGCGATTCTTCAGCACGGTCTGCACGATGTGGCTGACCATGTTCTCTTGCAGGACCATGTTGTCGTCCTGCGTGTAGTAGGCGGCTTCCGGCTCGACCATCCAGAACTCCATCAGGTGGCGGCGGGTCTTGGACTTCTCGGCGCGGAAGGTGGGGCCGAAGCAATAGGTGCGGCCCAGCGCGCCGATGGTGGCCTCATTGTAGAGCTGGCCGCTCTGGCTGAGGTAGGCTTTCTCCTCGAAGTAGTCGGTCTCGAAGAGCGTACTCGTGCCCTCGCAGGCGGCAGGCGTCAGAATCGGCGAATCAACCAGGGTGAAACCGCTATCATCGAGGAAGTCGCGTATGGCGCGAATGATCTCGGCGCGAATCTTGAGGATGGCGTGCTGGCGGGTGGAGCGCAGCCAGAGATGGCGGTGCTCCATCAGGAACGCCGTGCCATGCTCCTTGAGTGAGATGGGGTATTCCTCAGCGACCTGGACAATCTCCAGGTTCTTGAGCGACATCTCATAGCCGCTGGCAGCGCGAGCATCCTTCTTCACGACGCCGGTAATGACGATGGACGACTCCTGGGTCAGGCTCTCGCAGCGCGCCCACACCTCTTCGCCAACCTCGGGGCGGTAGGCGACAGCCTGAATCATGCCCGTACCATCGCGTACCATGAGGAATTGTAGCTTGCCCTTGGGCGTGCGGTTGTAGAGCCAGCCGCGCACGGTGACTTCCTGTCCCTCATAGCGGGCCATATCTTGGATATAGGCAACCGTCATGCCAGAACCTCCTGCGTGTCCATGGTGGTATTCTATAGTGAATGCAGGGTGTTGTCAATGGCTGAGGGGGTGGGGAGAGCGGAGACGGGGAGACGCGGGGACGCGGAGAGGGGGAGGGCGCGCAAAGGCGCGATCTCCACGAGGAAGGGCGCTGCGTTCGTCGTCAAGCGCCAATGGTCTGGATGGTTGGCCGTCTGGCAGTTGCGATCGGGCCGTGGCACATCGCCGCGTCCAGGTCATCATTACGTCGTTCTTTGTGCGACATTGAGAGTATCAAGCTAGCCAAGCAGATTCTCTATCATCGAATAGCCGATCGGCTGGTTTCCCGTGGACGTTGTATTGGTAATGCCAGCCTAACAGCCCGGCAATGTAATCCTGACTGTTGCCGGTTTTGTACTGCTCTGGATACGTCAGAACGCTGAGCACAGCCTGCGCAACTTCGTCATTGTCCACCAGGTTTGGGATCTCGTTTTTAAAAAACTCGCGCCAGTGTTGGTTGAGCCACTGCCAGTAGGTCAGATTGTCATAGGGGAGAGGCATTTGGCAGGTCTGGTCATGCCAGCAGCGATAGAACGCGGCCACTCGTCTATATGCAGGCTCGAGCAGGCGCAGATCGCACTCCAGTGTCCAGGACTTGGTATTGAGCAACGCGCGAACGCGGGCAACCATCTCCGTCTCGCTCGCTACCAAATGTGCGGCCTTGAGATATCGCTGCCTGGCCGATTGCACCCAAGGGGCCACCAACTCTAGGAAACAATAATCCTGTACCTGCTTCAGAGTATCATTGATGTCGTTTCGAAATTCAACTGGGTAGGGCATTGTGAGGCATCCCCCGACAGCAACCGCATGTGCTCTTGACGTTTCTATGATTTATGCACTAGTCAGGTCTAGTCTTTGTACTCTCTGAAGCCAGCAAGCAACTGCTTGAACGATGTTGGCTTGTATCGCTCGTAGCCTTCCTGGTCGACGTACACGAAGTCGTATACAACGTCTTTCTGCACCCGGTTGATGTCGTCGCACCATTGGCGCAAGCGCTGCATCTTCTCGGGCACGTCGAGGTCTTCGAGGCCCTTGGTCTCGACGATGACATATTGCGTGCCGGATAGCTTAACCAGGAAATCCGGGTAGTAGTTGGAGATGTCGCCATCTGCATTCACGTAGTCCAGCTTGAAGCCAACAGCCAGATAGTTCTTGGCGTAGGACACGACGTCGTCGCAGTCCTCCAGAAAACTGGCGAACAGCAGTTCAAAACGGCTATCGCCAATGATGCGATTGAAGACGCTCTTCTTCGAGACGAGAT
>CAYOEZ010000337.1:0-3240 GCA_964402955.1 uncultured Ktedonobacterales bacterium
CCCGGTTTTAATTGCCAGGGAACCTGCCACGCTCATGCTATTGGGAGGAGAACCCTTGAAAGTCCTGGTGACAGGCATCACCGGCTTTGCCGGTAGCCACCTGGCCGAATATCTGTTGACCCTCGAGGGGGTTGAGGTCTACGGCGCCTGCCGCTGGCGCAGCCGGCTCGATAACCTGGGCGACTTGCAGCGCGCGGGACGGCTCAACAACATCGTTGAGGAAAACATCAGCAACGCCGAAACCTTGCAGCGCAAGGCCAAAGCTAACCTTGTCAACCTGATGCAGGGCGACATCAGCGACCCAACGTCCATGAAGCGGCTAGTCGAGAGCGTGCGCCCCGAGCGCATCTTCCACCTGGCAGCGCAGAGTTATGTGCCGGCATCGTGGAATGCGCCTGCCGAAACGTTCCACATCAACGCGATCGGGCAGATCAATCTCTTTGAGGCAATTCTGGGCGCCGGGCTGAGCCCGCGCGTGCACATTGCCGGCTCCAGCGAAGAGTATGGCCTGGTGTTTGAGAACGAAACGCCGATGAAAGAGACGAACCCTTTGCGCCCGCTCAGCCCCTATGCTGTGAGCAAGGTGGCCCAGGAAATGCTCGCCTGGCAGTATTTCCGCTCGTACGGGCTACAGACGGTTGTGACGCGTGGCTTCAATCACACGGGGCCGCGCCGGGGTGAGGTCTTCGTGACGTCAACGGTGGCCAAGCAGATTGCCGAGATCGAGAAGGGCAACCGTCCGCCGGTTCTCTATATCGGCGATGTCGAGTGCAAGCGTGACTGGACCGACGTGCGCGACATAGTGCGCGGTTACTGGTTGGCGCTGGAGAAGGGTGAGCCAGGCGAGGTCTATAACCTTGGCTCGGGGACAACGCGCACCATCCGTGAGATGATGGACATCCAATTGGGTATGAGCAAGGTCAAGATCGAGGTGCGCCAGGATCCTGCCCGCATGCGGCCATCTGACGTGCGTATCCTGTGGTCCGACATCACGAAGTTCAACAAACAGACCGGCTGGCAGCCCACAATCCCGTTCAGCACGACGATGAAGGATCTGCTGGACTATTGGCGAGCGCGCTAATCCGGCGCCCGATCTATCCCCGATCTATCCAGGAGGAAAGACATGGCTCAGGTCATCACATTTGGTACGGATGGCTGGCGAGCAGTCATTGCTGAGGACTACACGTTCGACAACGTGCGCCTGTGTGCGCAGGGTGTCGCCCAGTATCTGCTCGACACGAAGAAGGCCGGGCACGGCATGGTGGTGGGATACGATACGCGCTTTGCGTCCGAGCATTTCGCTGACGCTGCCGCCGAAGTGTTGGCTGGCAACGGCATCAAGGTGCACCTGGTCAAGACAGCCACGCCGACGCCTGTCATCTCTTATGCGATTCTGGTGAACAAGACGGCGGGCGCGGTCAATATCACAGCCAGCCACAACCCACCCACGGATAATGGCTTCAAGATACGCTCCGAGTACGCAGGGGCTGCGGCGCCGGAGACACTGATCGAGATCGAGAAGCGCATCCACGCCAACCCTGCCGTCAAGCGCATGGCCAAGGCCGAAGCGATCGAGAAGGGTTTGCTGACCGTCTTTGACCCGGCGCCCGCCTACCTCACTCATCTCAAGGACATGATTGACATCGAGCCGATCCGCCAGTCGCCGTTCAGCGTGGTGGTAGACTCGATGTGGGGCGCGGGTATGGGCTGGCTCAAGGGCATTTTGGGCGGGGGGATGATCAGCGTGGCCGAGATCCACGGTGTGCGCAACCCCTCGTTCCCACACATGCACCGGCCTGAGCCGATCGCGGCCAACCTGCGCGGGCTGTCGGCCTCGGTGCGCGGGCGCAAAGCTGATGTTGGGCTGGCGACCGATGGCGACGCCGATCGCGTGGGCTTGGTTGATGAGCACGGCCAGTACGTCAATCAACTGCTGGCCTACGCTCTGCTCGCCTACTACCTGCTCGAGGTGCGCAAGCAGCGCGGGGCGATCGTCAAGGCGCTCTCGACGACATCTATGCTGGAAAAACTGGGCAAGATCTACGACGTTCCTGTCTACGAGACCGGCGTCGGCTTCAAGTATGTGGCGCCCAAGATGCTGGAAACGAACGCCATGATCGGCGGCGAAGAATCGGGCGGCTATGCTTTCCGCGGGCACATGCCTGAGCGCGACGGCATTCTGGCGTCGCTCTTCCTGCTCGACCTGATGCGCCATACCGGCAAGACGCCGTCTCAGCTTGTGCAGCGCCTCTTTGAGATGGTCGGTCCGCACTACTACGATCGCCTGGATACGACCTTCCCGCTGGCGCAGCGAGACGAGATCACCAAGCACATGCTGGCCAACCCGCCCAAAGTGATTAACGGATCGCCGGTGGTGCGTGTGCAAACCGATGACGGCTTCAAGTATCACATGGCCGATGGCTCGTGGTTGTTGATTCGCTTCTCAGGCACCGAGCCGATCATGCGCATCTATACGGAGACGAATCGTCAAGATCGCGTGTGGCCGATCATCGAAGAGGGCCGTGCGCTGGAGGGCGTGTAACGATCCGTGCTGCTTCATGCGCTGCCTTATGGCGCTGTTTCTTTCAAGGGGGCATTGTGAACCTTCCCTACCACTACTGCCCGCGCTGTGGCGGGCGCATGGTGGAGCAACCGACGCAGGGCAAGGTGCGCCCGGTGTGCTCAGCCTGCGGCTTGGTGATCTACCATAATCCCCGCGTGGCGGCCGGCGTCATCCCGGTGCAGGATGGCCGGGTGGCGCTGGTACGGCGCGCCATGAAACCCTGCCGCGGGACGTGGGTCTTCCCCGGCGGCTACGTGGACATGGGCGAGAGCGTCGAGGATGCGGCGCGGCGCGAGGTGTGGGAAGAGACCGGGCTGCGCGTGGAGTTGGAGCGCTTGCTGGGCGTCTACTCACGCGATGGCGAGGACGTGGTGCTCGTGGTCTATGTCGGCCGGGTGGTTGCGGGCGCGCTGACGGCCGGCGACGAGCAGACCGACGCCGGCTGGTTTGCTCCCGACGCGCTGCCCCCCGCCGACCAGCTCGGCTTCTGGAGCACGATTCAGGCCATCGAAGACTGGAAGAGGACGCAAGGCGTGTAGCCGGGTGAGCTGCAGCGTTTCAAGACTGGGGCGACGTGGACCACCGCAGAGACGCAGAGAAGAGGGAAAGCACCATGGAGTTGTCATGCTCCGCGGGATCACAACGAGCGATGAAAATGCTCACACCGGAGTCGAGGC
>CAYOEZ010000338.1:0-3231 GCA_964402955.1 uncultured Ktedonobacterales bacterium
GAAGTGGCAGGATAAGCCGATCGCAGAACTTACACACAAATGTTGACACTACCCGTGTCACGGCCCCGTTTGCATTCGCGTCCGGACGATGCTATAATCATTACAGGCGCTTGTCGCCTGGCAGGAAACCACAAAGCCCGCAAACATCAAGGAGACCCCCATGAAAAAGTGGCACACCCCGGAGTTGATCGTCCTGGTGCGCGGCACACCCGAAGAGAGCGTTCTCGTGCCCTGCAAGTCGAACCTCAAAGACGTTGGCCTGGCCGGGGCCAGCAGCCCGTCCGCCAGCTTCGCCACGTGCTCAGCCCTACCATTCGCGCCTGGTCTCGATTCAACGTGCGGGTCATGCGACACGATCAGTAGCTCGTAGCAGCCGCCAGGGCTGTTCCTTCATCATCCGATAGGCATTGGCAGTCTCCTGCCAGAGCGATAACGCGCGCCCCGCGTCAGGTCTTCGGCATAGTACAGGGAGGTGCGGTCAAATCGCTTGACAACCCCGCTCTGCCTGTGCTATCTTGATCACAGCAATTCACCAATCCACAGGGGGTTTCGATGAAGAAACTTCTGTCCGGCAATGAAGCCATTGCCCTCGGCGCGTGGGAGGCCGGCGTCCGCTTTGCTTGCGCTTATCCGGGCACGCCATCCACGGAGATTCTGGAGAACCTTGCCCACTACCAGGGCGTCACCGCTCAATGGGCGAGCAATGAAAAGGTCGCCCTCGACGCTGCCAGCGGCGCATCCTACGCCGGCGTGCGCAGCCTGGCCGCCATGAAACACGTGGGCGTCAACGTTGCTGCCGATACCCTGTTCTCGGTCGCCTATACCGGCGTACGCGGCGGACTGGTGCTGGTCAGCGCCGATGACCCCGGTTGTTGGAGTTCGCAGAACGAGCAAGACAACCGGCAGTACGCCCGCTTCGCCAAGATCCCCTGCCTTGAGCCATCCGACAGCCAGGAAGCGAAGGACTTCGTGCGCGCGGCGATCGAGATCAGCGAGCAGTTTGATACGATGGTGCTGCTGCGCTCAACCACCCGCCTCTCGCACTCCAAGACCCCGGTTGAGGTGGGCGTGCCAGAGGAACGCGGCGTAGCCAGCGCTCCCACATTTGTGCCCAACCCCAACAAGTACATGGTGCTGCCGGCCAACGCGCGCAAGCTCCATGCGGTCGTCGAAGAACGCCTGCGCAAACTCTCCGAGTTCGGCAACACCTCATCGCTCAATCGCATCGAGTGGGGCGAGCGCAGCCTGGGCATCATCACATCGAGCATCGCCTACCAGTATGCCCGCGAGATCTTCGCCGGCGCCTCATTCCTCAAGCTCGGCCTCAGCTATCCTCTGCCCGAAAAGCTGATCCGCGATTTTGCGGCGCAGGTCGGGCGGCTGATTGTCGTTGAAGAGCTCGATCCCTTCTTTGAAGACCAGATTCGCAACATGGGCATCGCGGTTGCCGGCAAGGAGTTCTTTCCCATCACTGGCGAGCTCAACCTGGCCGTGGTGCGAGCGGGCGCACAGAAACTGGACATGAAAGGCTTCACGCCTGCCGGCCCGAGCGTGATGGACATGCCGCCCCTGACCGTGCCCGACCGTCCACCGGCGCTCTGTCCGGGCTGCCCGCACCGTTCCACCTTCTACGTTCTCAACAAGCTCAAGGTCAACGTGATGGGCGACATCGGCTGCTATTCCATTGGCGCATCCGAGCCTTTCCGGGCCATGGATGCCATCACCTGCATGGGGGCAAGCATTGGCCTGTTGCAGGGCATGAAGAGCGCCGGAGCAACCAACAAGCTCGTGGCCGTCATTGGCGATTCCACGTTCTTCCATTCCGGCCTCTCGCCTCTGGCCAGCCTGGTCTACAACCGCGTGCCTGGTACGGTGCTCATCCTCGACAATGACACGACGGGCATGACCGGCGCCCAGGGCAACCCGGGCAGCGGCGATACGCTGCAAGGGCAAGGCACGCGCATCGACATAGAGGGCGTGGTGCGCGCCCTGGGCGTGCGCGACGTGTGGACGATTGACGCCTTTATGCAGAAAGAAGTGGAAACGACCATCAAGCAGGCGCTCGCCATTACCGACCGGCCATCGGTCGTGATCATGAAGGGAGCGTGCGTCTTCCTCGACGATGCCATTCGCAAGCCGGCCGTCACCGTCGACAACGATGTCTGCAACGGCTGCTCGCTCTGCTTCCGCGTCGGCTGCCCGGCCATCCTCAAGGGCGCCATCGACACGCGCACCGCCAAGCCCAAGGCTGTCATCGATGAAGTCCTCTGCGTGGGCTGCGACATCTGCTTGCAGGTCTGCCCGCGCCACGCCATCTTCCGCCTTGCGCCAGATGACAACAGAGGTGTAGAATAGTCTACGCCCCCCTACCCCCCAATTCTGGGGGGAAACGCACAGCACCCCCAGAATTGGGGGGATAGGGGGGCATTCGAGGTACAGAACAATGAGACCAGATAAGATGGATTTTCTACTCGCCGGTGTGGGTGGGCAGGGCGTGCTGACGGCCAGCGATATTGTGTGCGAGGTGGGGCTGGCGATCGGCTTCGACGCCAAGAAATCGGAGGTGCACGGCTTCTCACAGCGCGGCGGCGTGGTTGATAGCCACGTGCGCTGGGCCGAGACGGTGTACTCACCACTGGCTGAGAAGGGCGCGGTGGACGTGCTGTTGGCCTTCGAGACGATCGAGGCGGCGCGCTGGATCGGGTTCATCAAGCCGGGCGGTCTCGTCATCGTCAACGCCCAGAAGCTCACGCCCATGTCGGTCATGACGGCCGCCGCCGTCTATCCCAGCGACGAAGCGATCGGCGCGGCCTTGCGCCAGGTGACGGATCAGGTGCAGGTTGTCGAGGGGCAGGCCAGAGCCGAGGAACTGGGCAACCCGCGCCTGGCCAACACCGTGCTCATCGGCGCCCTCTCCGCCCACCTCGACATCGACCCCGCTATCTGGCTGTCGGTGATCGAGCGGCGCGTGCCGCGCAAGCACGTCGAAGCCAACCGCCTGGCCTTCTGGGCCGGACGCGGCGGCCCATCCAAACCCTGAGCAGGGTAGGTCACGCATCCTTGCGTGACGCCTGACTGATAGTATGCTCTGTGGTTTTCAAGAGCGCCCTTATCTTGAAATGTCTGGTCCGGCAGACCCACGCTTGACGCTTCCGCCCTCGCGGCGTATAATCACAGCGGACGGCGGGAGGTCACCTAAAGAATGATGAAGCAGGTAGCAATGCTCTATGG
>CAYOEZ010000339.1:0-3215 GCA_964402955.1 uncultured Ktedonobacterales bacterium
GATTCTCGCAATGACGGTTGGGCGAACACAACCTTTTTGCAGTGGGCACATGACAGCCGGGCTATGTACGGTAATCGTACAGAGAGTGGGAATCAGTCGATTTTCACTGTGGCCATGCACTCGTAAAGCATCGGCTCCCAGTAGGCATACTCGTCGATCGCGTCCCCTGGACGACGATATGAAACTGGCGCGTGGTTTCGTAGAGCAGCCGCACCCAGCGTCTGCGCGTGACTCCCTGCTCGGTGAAGGTGTACTTCGCTTCCAGACCGATCAACGTCCCAACCACCCACTTGTCTTGCCATTCGATCTTGAGGTCGGGCAGCTTGTTGAGTCCCTCGATGAAGCCCTCGCAGAGAGCGTCGATCGAGGTCGGCGCCAGACACTTTGACGCGTACGTTCTTGACCTCGTAGGAGAAACTCGTTGCCGCATTGTCGGCATCCGGCGCGTAGGCGGCGCCCTCGCGACCGGCTGCCATATCCAGCTTGTGCCAGCCGTCGGGATACCAGAAGCTAATGCGCCACCTGGCGTCGCTGTGCTGAACGAGACCTGTGAATGCTGGCGTCCCTTCGCGTGCCATTGTGCTCTCTCGTTTTCATCGTGTTCTTTTTGTCAGGCTGCGTTTCTTCTAAGGACCAGACGTCCGCACGTGAAGATGACGGTGGCGACGAAGCAACTCAGAGCTAACACGGCAAAGAGTCCCGGCGGGCCAAGCTTGTCGAAGAGCCAGCCGCACATGAGCGCGCCGATGACGTTGGCCAGACTGGTCGTTGATGTGAGCAGGCTCTGCGCTGTTGTTCTCAGTTCGACAGGCGCCAGCTCATTGGCGTAGTTGACGGCGCTCATCCAGTAGATGCCGAAGCCGGCGCCGAAAATCGTATGAATACCCAGAACCCAGGCTGGCGTCGGCATGATGGCATAGAGTATCATGCGCACGACGTACATGGCGAAAGCGACGGCCAGCAAGCGTTGCGACCCCAGGCGGCGCAACAACGCGGCGCTGAAGAAGAGCACCGGCAACTCGGACGCTGCGCTGAGCGTCCACGATACGCCGATCAGAACGTCACTGCCTCCCATTGTTCTGATTGTCACGCTGACGAAGTTAGAAATACCGCTGAAGCCCACTCCTAACAAGAAGATGCTGGCGGCAAACACGATCCAGGGCGGGCGGCGCAGCATACGGCTGACCCCGTGCAGGCTGATCGTGCCGATGCTTATGGGCTGAGCGGGCAGCCACGCCCCGACGATGACCAGACAGGCAATCACAGCGGCGTAGAGCGCAAAAAGCGTATGCAGTCCCGTTGCTTGCAGGATGAAACCGGCCCCCGCCGTGGTACAAATATAGCCGATGCTGCCCCAGATGCGCTGCCGGCCATACTGCTCGGGATGGTCTCCGAGCAGGCCCAGGGTCGTGCTATCGAGCAACGGGATGACGGCGCTCGAGAAGACGCTGAACACGCAGGCCATGATCACAATCGGCGCAAACGTGTGAACGACAGAGATACCCATGGCGCTGGCGCCGGCCCCCGTGGCCGCGAGCATCAGGAGGCGGCGGGTCTTGCCAAAGCGATCGTTGAGCAGCGCCCAGACGGTTATGCCGAAAATGCCGACCAGGGTTGAGCACGTGCCGATCAGACCAATCTGGGTGCCGCTCAGACCGATGCTACGGTAGTAGACGGTGACGTACGTCCAGAACACGCCCACGGCTGCAAAGAAGACAAAGTACAGAATTCTCATGACCCGCAGACCCGGATGTGGCCTGGCGCGACTCGATGCATTCATCATTACAAGGTGTACATGAGAGACGTCTTGTGCGTGGCTATGCCGCTCCCAGCGTGGCGGCCACCTCTTCCAGTTGGGTGATGATCGGGATGTGTTGCGGGCACTTCGGCTCGCACTCGCCACACTTTTGGCAAGCGTCAGCTTTCAGTCCCTCGATCCTGCCCGCCCACTGTCCCCAGGTTCCGTTGGGACCAAGATTGGCATAGGCTTTCCTGGCGTCATCCGCAAGCCCCCAGACCCGCAGCCAGTTCATATAGCGGAAGTTCTCCGGGATATTCACCTCATGGGGGCAGGGAATGCAGTAGCCACAGCCCGTGCAGTACAGGTCGGCCAGCTTCTGGTTTTTCGCGATGAGCTGCAGAATCTGAGTATGCTCGCTCTCGCTGATGGCTTCGCTACGGTTGGCCGCGCTCACGTTCTCATCGATCTGGGTGATCTCGTTCATGCCGGAGAGGGCAACCGTCACGGCGGGATTGTTCCAGACGAAACGCAAAGCAAGCTCGGCAGCCTTCAGCGCAGGCATATCGCCGCTGGAGGCGATACTGGCGGGCATGGCGAGACGTCCGCCTGCCACAGGGCCCATGACGACGACTCCCATGCCTTTCGCTGCGGCATGTGCGATCACAGGCTCGTTGTGCCGATCGAGATAATTGTACTGCAGCAGCATGTTGCCAAACTCGCCCGTGTCGATCAGTTTCGTGATGTTGTCGACGGTGTCGTGGCAGGAGAAGCCGATGTGGCGCACGAGGCCTTCGGCTTGTGCCTTGCGAGCAGCTTCCAACGCCATGCCCGGCCTGGAGATGCGCTCGGAGAATGCGTCCCAGCGCAGGCTGTGAAACAGAATGAAATCGAGGTACGGTGTATCCAGTCGCTTCATGGTGAGATCGAAGTTGGCCCGCCACACGTCGCCTTTGGCCGGCTCTTCGTCGTTGGATGGAATCTTGGTGACAACGACAAGCTTGGAACGATCGTAGCCCTCGATGGCCTTGCCGACGGCGACTTCGCTGGTGCCGTTGATGTAGCCGTGTGCGCTGTCGATGTAGGTGATGCCCAAATCCAGCCCGTGCCGTAGCATGGGCACAGCCTTGTCATAGTCGCAGGTACCGTCCTCCAGCTTGGGCAGGCGCATCGCCCCGAAGCCTAGAACCGACGCCTCAATACCGGTCGTGCCCAGTGCCTTGAACTTCATGATTCCCCTTTCTGGTGATAGGTGTATGATATAGGCAGGAGCCCTGCGGCGAGAAACTAGCGCAGCTTCAAGCGAATCGTCTTGATCTCGAAGGGACGGAAATCGAGCCTGACCTTGCCTTCAGAACTGTCGAGTGTCTGCGCGCCTTGCTCCAGCATGTTTGTCTGCACGGCGCCGACCAGCGGCAGCGCCGTCGTGAGCGTGCAGCGCGTGGCGCTACGCATCGTCTCGTACAGGCGGATGATG
>CAYOEZ010000340.1:0-3173 GCA_964402955.1 uncultured Ktedonobacterales bacterium
GAGACACGTCTCGATCAATCGGACCCCTAAATGACCTCTTGCGTAACACAGATGGGCGCAGCAAGCAGCGCCACTACGTCAACTCGTTCAGCTATCTCAGCCAGCCATCCTCGGTCAGAGCCATCGCCCCCGGCGCCAGGCTAGAGCGTACCCCAATGAGTGGCAGCCATATCGTCCAGACGCCGGGCGTCGCGGTTGTGGTGGGCGTTGGCGTCTCGCTCGCCTGGGCAGACGGAGTGGCTGTTGGCGTTGGCGTCGCCGTGGCAGTCGATGTCCGTGTCCGTGTCGGCGTCGCGCTGATCGTCATGGTCGCAGTCGCCGTGGCAGTCGATGTTCGTGTCGGCGTCGCCGTTGCAGCATTCGTCGTGGTCGCAGTCGCCATGGCAGTCAATGTCCGTGTCGGCATCGGCGTCGCCGTCGCGCTGATCGTCATGGTCGCAGTCGCCGCGGCAGTCGATGTTCGTGTTGGCGTCGCCGTTGTGGTGGGAGACCCCTGGGCCGTAGCGCTCGCGGCAGGCGTCATTGTTGAGGTAGCCGTGAGCGTGGGCGTGGCTAGCGCAGTCTGCGTTGCGGTGGCAGTTGGTGTGGAGGTTGCAGTCGCTGTGGCCGTGAACGTGAGCGTCGGACTGGCCGTCATCGTTGTTGTCGGCGTGGGCGTCGCCGTCGCCGGCACAATCTGCAGCACGCTGATGGCGCCAATCGCTGGCTGATCGGTGCGCGCCACAAACTCGATGCGCAGCACACCATCAACCACATCGGTTGGGAAGGATCGGTCGTAGGCGATGTTCTTGCCGCCAGCGCTGCGAAAGATGTCGAACGATGGCAAGAACGTTGCGCCTTGAATGAGCACGTCAAACACGCGTGCGGAACCAAAGTTAAAGTAGGTCTCAACAAATTTCAGCGTCACACTATATGGACCGCTGAGAACCGTGAAGCGGTAGCTAGCCATACCGTAACGGCCCGACTGGTAGAGTGCGTCGTCGCTCGTTGCGCCAATCGGACTAGCTGTGGAGTAGATCGTGCTGGGCAGCTTGGGCGGCGCAGCGTCCACGTAGCCCCACGAGCCAGCAGCGAACGCCTGATCGGCGGACCATTTCTGGCCGTCCTGGCCGATATAGTTTGATCCCCCCACGTTGACATACGCGACGTAGCCGGCCGGCGGCGTAGGGGTGATCGTCGGACTGGCCGTCATCGTCGCTGTTTGAGTGGGCGTCGCCGTGCGCGTTGCTGTGCCCGTCGCCGTTCCCGTACGCGTCACGGTACCCGTGCGCGTGGCGCTCGCGGTCGGTGTGCGCGTTGCCGTGCGCGTTGCTGTCCCTGTCGCCGTTCCCGTACGTGTGACAGTACCAGTGCGAGTAGACGTTGCAGTGATTGTACCTGTCGCGCTGCGGCTTGGCGTGCGCGTAATCGTGGGGGTCGCAGTCGTGGTCGCTGTCGCCGATGGGGTGGCGCTCACCGTTGGCGTCGCAGAAGGGCTGGGCGTCGGCGTCGTTGGCGGCGTGTACGAGTACTGCCAGACACCGCCACCTGACGGCGAGCCAGCATAGAGGGTCAGCGGCGTCGTACCAGCCGCAGCCAGACGGAAGACCCAAACGTTACCAGTGTCCAGCCCCACATTCATCTCCGCCCAGGTCAGTCCGCCGCTTGTCGATCGGTAAACGATGTTACGCCCTGCGGCGTTCTGGATTGTTGCTGCAAATATCGTCTGGTCGAGCGCATACTGAGGCGAAAAAGCCAGCGATGACGCTTTGAGGGTGTTTGTCAGTGCCGTCCACGACTCTCCACCGTTGCTGGATTTGTAGATGCCCTGCTGCGTAACATCGGAGATGGCAGCCACCATGGTATGGTCGCTGGTGAATGCCGGCGAGAGAGCCAGGGCAAGCACGGTCGTTCCCGTGATGCCTGTGTTGGCGGGCTGCCATGTTGCGCCTCGATCAGCAGACTTGTAGATGCCGGCGTCGTTTGTACCGGCGAAAATGAGGCCGTCGCTGGCGTAGCCCGGCGACACAGCCAGCACGCTGAGATTGGTGGGACCGGAGGCAACGTAACTCCAGGATATGCCTGTGTTTGTTGTGGTGAAAACGCCTGCGTACGCGGCGGCAAAGATGGTTGAGTCTGCGCCATACGCTGGCGAAAAGGCCACATCAGCGATCAAAGTGTCCGTCAGACCAACGCTCGACGGAACCCACGTCTCACCGCCGTCAAACGACATAAACACGCCCGCGTCGCTCGTAGTCGCAATCAGCGTCGCATTCTGCGTGTACTGCGGTGACACGTCGAGGGCCAAGATATTGAGACTGTCGAGGCCGCTGCTGGACAGACTCCACAGACGTCCTCCATCAGTCGAACGGTAGATACCGGCGCCAAAGACCCCGGCAAAGACGGTATGGTCAGTCACAACAGCAGGAGAGAGTACCAAGGCTCGCACATCCCAGTCGGCAACCAGTTGCGTCCAGACGTTGTCGCCGCTCAGTCGACTCGAGCCCGGCGCCATAGTCGGCGAGGCACTGCCCTGGCTCGGAACAGCCAGAACGCGCGGCGCAACACTGCCAAGTACAGTCGCCAACACGAAGATAGCCGGAAACCAACTCCACCGCATGCGCATACTGTCCTCCCCCGAAGATGTGCCTGTTCACATTATACATCAGCATGCCGATGCAGAGCAAGAGATCGGCGTGTCCACGCCTTGACGCTTGCTGCCGCATCGTGCTATACTCCTGCCGCGAGCGTGATGAGGCCGAAAAACGCCGGGTGGACAATTCGACCCGGCCGCCGCAGCCATTGGGAGAGCGTATGAAAATCGCCCGCTACTATAGCGTCAATGATGTGCGCATCGAAGAGGTCCCTATCCCCACGATTGGCGCTGGTGAGCTTCTGGTGCGCGTTGCGGCCTGTGGCGTTTGCGGCAGCGATGTGATGGACTGGTACACAGAAAGAAAAGCCCCGGCTGTGCTTGGCCATGAGCCTGCCGGCGTTGTCGCCGCTGTTGGCGCGGGCGTAACAGCTTTCAAGGAAGGCGAGCGCGTCTTCATGCACCACCACGTTCCCTGTTTCGTTTGCCACTACTGCCGGCGCGGCTTCTATAGCAATTGCCAGACCTTCCGCGACACACACCTCGACCCGGGCGGCTTCGCCGAATATGTGCGCGTGCCCGCGCTCAACGTCGAACGCGA
>CAYOEZ010000341.1:0-3171 GCA_964402955.1 uncultured Ktedonobacterales bacterium
GATGGCTCGGAGATCGGGCGCGCCCAATACGTGCAGGCTATCGCCTGCGGCATCGAGCCGACCGCCGACATGAATCCGCTCCTGCTCAAGCCAGAAGCCGACGCCCATTCCCAGGTCGTCGTCATGGGCAAGCCGTGGCAATCGCTGCCTGCCCGCGCCTACTACACGCACAAGCAGGAGCTGTGGCAGGTCGTGACCGCCGCGCTCGACCGCTTGCGCGCCGCCAATGACCTTGTCATCATGGAAGGCGCCGGCAGTCCGGTGGAGATGAACCTCAAGGCCGGCGACATCGTCAATATGTCACTTGCCCTCTACGCTCAATCGCCCGTGCTGCTCGTCGGCGACATCGATCGCGGCGGCATCTTTGCGCAACTGCTCGGCACGCTCTGGCTGCTGCCCGACAATGAGCGGGCGCTCGTGCGCGGGCTGCTCGTCAACAAGTTTCGCGGCGACCCCACCCTGTTCACTGACGGCGTGCGCATCATCGAGGAGAAGGGTGGTGTGCCTGTTCTAGGCGTCATCCCCTGGATTCGCGATGTCGGCGTCTCCGAAGAAGACGCAGTGGCGCTCGACGCGCCGCAAGCCGGCGCTGAGGACTACCAACTGGACATCGCCGTTGTACACCTGCCCCACATCGCCAACTTCGACGACTTCGATCCTCTGGGGACGGAAAGCGGCGTGCGCGTGCGCTACGTGTCATCTCTGTCTGAGCTTGGCCGGCCCAATGCCATCATCCTACCCGGAACCAAGAGCACCGTGTCCGATCTGGCATGGCTCAGGGCAAGCGGGCTGGCCAGCGCCATCCAGCAGCACGCTGAGCGTGGTACACCGGTCGCTGGCATTTGCGGCGGCTATCAGATGCTCGGCCGCACAATTCGCGACCCGCAGCATGTCGAGTCGCCGCTCGACGAGACGCCCGGTCTTGGTCTGCTGCAGGTCGACACAGTCTTCGCCTCTGACAAGGCAACGCACCAGGCGCGCGGCCAGGTAAGCGGCGGCCCGGGATGGCTCGCCGGGTGCAGAGGCCAGATCGTTCAGGGTTACGAGATTCACATGGGGCGCACCGAGGGCACTGCCCCGTGGCTCACGCTGACCGAGCGCAGCCATGCCGCCGTCGCTGTCGCCGATGGCAGCGCAAGCCCCAATGGCGCAGTCTGGGGCTGTTATCTGCACGGCATCTTCGAAAACGAGGGCTTCCGCCGTTCCTGGCTGGCCGCACTGGGCTGGCAGAACATGGACAGCGGCGAGACGCCGGACCGCTTGCTGGCCAACCTCAATCGCCTGGCCACGATCGTCGAGCAGAGCGTAGACATGGCCACATTGGAGAAGGTATGGGAGAGCTAATCCTGGTCCTGGGGGGAGCGCGCAGCGGGAAAACCACCTATGCGCAGCGTCTGGCGCAAGCGATGGGGGGCGATGCGGTGCTGTTTGTGGCCACGGCCGAGGGCAGGGACGATGAGATGCAGGCGCGCGTCGTTGCGCACCAGCAGTCGCGGCCTGCGGCATGGCGCACGCTGGAGACGCCGCTGCACGTTGGCCAGGCCATACCCGCACACAGCGGCAACGCCCAGGTCATCCTCGTCGACTGTATTACGCTGCTGGTGAGCAACACCATTCTGGCGCTCGGCGACGATCCCGCGGCGCAGACGGCAGAAGCGGCCGTCAAGGCCGAGCTGAGCGAGCTTCTTTCTGCCTGGCGCCAGTCAACAGCAACGTTCATTGTCGTCAGCAATGAGGTCGGGCAGGGGCTTGTCCCCCCCTATCCGTTGGGCCGGCTCTATCGTGATCTCTTGGGCATGGCTAATCAAGTGCTGGCCGCCCAGGCGCAGCGCGTGTACTGGATGGTCGCAGGCATTCCTGTCGACATCCGCCAACTCAGCGCTCAGACGATCACCTTGCCGTCCTTGTAGAACAGCTCACCGTCAACTGTGATCTCACTCTCGGCCATGTCGCACAGCATGTCCCAGTGAATGGCTGATTCGTTGAGACTGCCCGTGTCTGGATAGCCGGCGCCGAGCGCCAGGTGAATTGTGCCGCCGATTTTCTCGTCAAAAAGCATGTTCCTGCTGAAGCGCTGGATGCGATAGTTCGTTCCTATCCCCCACTCGCCCACGTAGCGTGCGCCGGCGTCGCTGTCGAGCAGAGATGTCAGCAACTCTTGCCCTTTGCTGGCCTTCTCCTTCACCACCTTGCCGTTCTCAAGCCACAGCTCGATATCCGTCACTTCACGCCCGCCATAGATGCCGGGATAGCGAAAGCGCACCCAGCCATTGACCGAGTCCTCCACTGGCCCCGTGAATATCTCGCCACTGGGGAAGTTGCGCTTGCCGTCCGATTCCTTGAAGCGCCGGCCCTTGATCGACACGCTCAGGTCCAGATGGGTACCCTTCATCACCACCTGATCCTTGCCGGCCAGCCATGCCTGCAGGCGGCGCTGGCTCTCACCCTCCCTGCGCCAGGCAGCGACAGGATCAGGCTCGTCGAGCATACAGGCCGTATAGACGAAATCCTGATAGTCAGCAAGGCTCATATCGGCCTCCTGTGCGCCGGCGTTGGTCGGGTAGACGGTGCTGCACCAGCGCAACTCGCCGCTCGCAGACCGTTGCATGAACGTCTTCTGCAACGGCGCGGCAGCGCGGCGGGCACGCGCGATACGCTGCGGATCAACGCCGCTCAGAGCGCGCGTGTTGGCGCTGGCAGCGATCGTCAGCCGCGCATCGAACGTCTCAGTAATGAGCCGGTCAACGGGAGAAACGTAGTCGAGTTGCTCGCCGGATGCATAGGTATAGAACAGTTCTTCGCTGCCTGGCACGCTGTTGCGCAGCAACACGTGGGCGCCCACCTTGACTGCCTCGGCATAAACGGCAAGCGTCAGTTCCTCAGCCAGCGGCGTAGTGTTGATCACAACCTGCTGGCCCGGGCGCAGATCGAGCGAATAGTGCACCAGAACGTCAGCCATCTTCAGGACGCGAGCATCAGGCATGAGTCATCCTCCTCATTACAGTATCGTCAGCGCGCGTACGGCGCACGCCGTCTGACACATTATACCACAGGCAGTTGGTGGTCGACGTTGTCATTCATCCTCGCGCCAGCAAGCCAATTGTCCTTTACGGCTTTGGGTGAGCGTCATCTTTTTGGGTGGCTGACGCCTTGGGAAGGTCCGTACCGAGC
>CAYOEZ010000342.1:0-3170 GCA_964402955.1 uncultured Ktedonobacterales bacterium
TCCCCGTCAGCTCCAGCGGCACGTTCGACACCCCAAATGTCTCGCTGGGATCCTGCTGGCCGTTGCCGTTGAGGTCCACGTAGACCATGTCGCCCAGCCGCACGTAGACGATCTCGCCGAAGTTGTTGTCCGGCGCCGAGCCACCCGGGCCGACGATCACCAGCGCCACCGGCAAGATGTTCGGCGTCGTGTCCTGCAAGCCGGGCGGTTGGGTCTGGACGACCAGGTAGGCGCCGGCGACCTGGCCGTCAAACGCATAGGCGCCTCCACTGTCGGTTCTCATGCAGATCAGTTGCGTGTCGCCGCCGTCCAACAACCCATTCCGGTTGTCGTCCTTGTGCAGGCACACTTCGGTATCGGGAATCGGATCCTCGCCGATGCCCTGAATGCCATCGCTGTTCCAATCGTAGAACACCACACCGCTGACAATTCCCTTGCCGGCGTAACCGAAGTCCGCCTGGGTGTAGTTGTCGCCCGCGTTGACCGTGACCAACTTCGGGTCCGGCCCGCTCTGCAGACCGTTGATCAGCGTGTAGCCGGCGAGAGCCTGGCTGGAGTCATCCACATCCACCCAGTAGGCGCCGGGTTGCAGCCCGGTGAACTGATAGCCACCATCCCCGCTGGTGGTCGCAGTGATGACCAGGGTATCGTCGAGGCCCGGCTCGAAGGTCCCGTTGCCGTTATCGCGGTAGAGCCGGATGACCACACCGTTGATGCCGAGGCCAGTGCCATCGTTTTGAATGCCGTCGCCGTTGATATCATTCCACACGTAGTCGCCGATAGTGGCAGGCTGGATGCCCCAATAGTAGGCGGGGTCTGTCGCCTGCACCGTCTGCCCGTTGTAGACGCCGCTCGCTGTCGCCGTGTTGCTGTGCTGCCCGGCGATGGCTGCAACCGAGCCGTAGGTACACACATACTGATCGCCCGCTGGCAAGGGATTGGGGATGGCCGGACAACTGCTGAGGTCGAAGACATTGTCGCTGAGCGTCACGCCGCTCAAGGCTGCATTGCCGACGTTCGTCACCACAAAGCGGAAATAGACCGGGCTACCAGCCGTCGTTGTTGGCCCTGGCGCCGCGTTCGCACTGTCCCAGGTCGCCTGGTTATCCACGGAAACGTACTTGACGAGATCAACGTCAGGCTGGGCCTGACAATCGATATCGAGCCGCTTGTGGTTAAGATTGAAGTCGGAATGGACGTAGATACCATTGGCGATGATGGCGCCGTTGAAGGTCGCCGGGTTGTGGTACGTCACCGATGCCAGTGTCGGCGCCAGGATCGTCCCGTTCCAGATCGTGGCCGACTTATTGATGAGGATGGTGCTGCTGCTGTTCGGGAAGTTGAAGACGACCCGCTCAGGACGCACATTCGTCAACCGGATTTCGCTCTGTGAGAAATCCAAATTGCCCAGGACGTTGACGATGAACGCGTCGTCCTGCCCGGCCTGCCCCACCAGGGTGAGGACGTCGCTGTTGTAGGTCCAGTTGCCGATCTGCACCACGGTGACGGCACCGACTCGGTTGACCGTCCGATTGTCGTTGTCACCCAGATCGCCCAGGTTGACATTGACCGGCTGCGTGGCGTAGTCGGCGGAGGCGGCCAGCGCATCCAGGTTGGCCTGGTCAAGCTTCGCGTCAACCGTCGCGCTGCCGGTCGGATAGCCCTGGATGCCGCCGGAGGGCTGGAAGGTAGCTGGCGTATAGTTGAAGGCCGCCACTTGGCTGTGGATATAGGCCGTTCCGATGAAGGTATCTATCTTCTGGTTCGTCGTGCTGTTCACGCCCAGGCTATACCCCACGTCGCCGATGAGCGAGGTGGAACTGTTGATGGTGACCGCGCCGCCGTTCGTGCCCAGAATGCCGAATGTGGCTGCCTCACCCAGACAGACCGGCATCTGCGGCACTTCAGGAGCAACGTAGACCCCGCTCGTACCCGAGGTCATGCTGAACTTGTTGGCAAGGGTATACCAACCACCGACGAAGATGCCATTGCTGAGCGAGGAGTTGTTCCCGCTGATCGGATCGCCGGTGGTCAACCAGTAGCCGGTGAAAAAGCCGCCGCCGCTGAAATTCGCACACCCGCTGCACAGCGCCCCTTGCCCATCGTTCAAACGCGGCCCCTGGGGATAAGGGGCGGGCGGATTGCTGCCGCCGCCCGAGGAGTTGATGTCACCCGCGACATTGATGAAGTTGGAAGGCTTCAACCCGCCGAGCGGAACGACCGCGCCGCCGCTTTGGAATTTGGTCTGGCCCTGATAGCCGTTGGTAGGATCGCCGTCCGTGTCCCAGCGGAGGATGAAGACATCGCACGCATCCCCGGTGATGTTGATCTTGGAGGAGACCTGAAGCCCCGACGTGATGTTAATGACGTAGGTCCCGCAGACGCCATTGAGCGTGTTCAACCCATTCAGGGAGGTGGATGAGACACTTGCATAACCGGGAGTCACTGACAGGGCGTTGATTTGTGCGAACGCATTGGTCAAGTCGGTTTCCAGGTTAGCAATGCGCGCGGTTTGCCCCGTACTGGCAGAAGCCTGGCCGGCGTTTTGATTGACAATTGCTTGCCAGGCCCCCAAGGTGCTATCGTTGGTGTAGATCGTCCCGGCATAGGGCACCCCGCCGGAAGTGCGCTCGTCAGCCTGGATGCCGTCAACCGCCACATCACCCACGAATCCCTTGGTAGCGCCTTGCCAGTTGGCATCCTCGCTGCCGTTGGCAAAGAAAAACAGGTAGTCGGTGAGGTTGCCGAGGTTGACGCCCCCCATGACAGCGGACGGAGCCGCCAGCGCCACAGATGGCGCCACCGAGGCACTGGCCTCGGCCGCGTGTGCTGCCGGCGTCAGGCCGCCCGGCAACGAGACCAGGCTCAACACAAAGCAAGCCACTAGCCAGAGGCTGAAGGTGCTGTTTCGTCGGAAAAGGCGATCGTTCATCAGATATTCCTCCTATCCAGTTATAACCCATGTATTGTTACCACGCACTACATGCTACCTCAACGAGGTTAATAGTAACATAACAGCCGACGCGATTCAATAGCCGTAGCTTGCAGTTTCCTTACCGTTCTTCATAGAAATGGCGGACGCGAAGAGGCCGGGAAGGAATCGGCCTTCCCGGCCTCTTCACACACAGAAGTTCAGCCGCCTGGGCCGGCCCACTCGGAGCGCGGCCCAG
>CAYOEZ010000343.1:0-3126 GCA_964402955.1 uncultured Ktedonobacterales bacterium
TGCTTCTCACCGGCGGTCGTCTGGCGCAGAGCCTGCTGGCGAACGATGTCTACCTGGCCGCCGCGGCGCAATTCGGCAAGTTGTGCGGTCGTATCCTGGTAATCAATCACGAAGAACGCGATGAAAACCAGGGCTGCAACGCAAAGCCCGACGGCGACGTAGAGTGTCCAGAAGGGGACGCGAACAGAGAAGGAAGATTTCTCGGTGTGGGGAACAACAATCAGAGTGAAGGAATCGGGACGTATTCTGCCTTTACGAGGCACAGCGCGTCATCTCCTTTTCGTCAAATTAGGGGACGGCGGTCCATGTCAAAGCCCCCAGTGCATGGATCCATGATTGCCCTGACCTGTGCAATATAGCACACTCACACCATGCTGTCAACAGAACTAGCGTTCTATCATGGCTTGTGCAAAGTCGCCGTCTGTGCGTAGGGGCAGGTCTCAGACCTGCCTTCCCACGGCCACACGGGGCAGGCGGGCAGGTCTGAGACCTGCCCCTACGCACCGTTGCGCCTGTCAATGGACTTTGCACACGCCCTGACGTTCTATGGTTGGACGGAGCGCAGAGCATAGACAATGAGCGCCCACACCACTGCTGCCAGGAAAGCCAGGATACCGATGACCGTCTGCGGTCGTCTGATGGCCGCACTTGCACGCTGCGGAAAGTTCGCCAGATCCTGGCGACTGATGTGCGTGGCGGTGAAGAAGACGAGACCGACAAGCGCGAAGTAGGTCAACAGGGCGATCGGCTGCACACTCACGGGCAACGGCGCGATGTCAACGGAGGCCAGGCGCAGGGCGCCCAGCGCATGTATGACGCTCACCATGTAGGTGCCAATCAACCACGTGATCCAGCCCACAACACGTACCACGATCTGTCCGGTCAGTCCGGCAAACGCAACCAACGCTCCTGTCACCATGAGCGGGGGAATGGCAGGCTGAACAAGTAGATTGGCAGGCAGGCTGATCAGCGAGATGCGATGGAAGTTGAGGGCGATGACCGGTATGGTCATGATCTGCGCGGCGAGAGTCGTGCCCAGGAGGCTGCCGGCGCCCAGCGGGAGGCGCTGCATGGCGCGTTCCAGCGCCGGGGCGAGCAGCACGAGGCCAAGTGTAGCCAGGAAAGAGAGCTGGAAACTGACGTCCCAGAGGGCAAGCGGGCTGATCGCAACCAGCAATCCTGCCGTAAAGAGCAATGATGTCAGCGCGTCACTCTCGCGCCCGACGGCCCGCGCCAGCAGTGTCATGCTCACCATGACCGCGGCGCGCACGACTGGCGCGCCGCCGCCGGTCATGAGCGTGAAAGTGACGACCCCTGCCAATGCCAGGAGCAGCGCCAGGCTGCGCCGCATACGTTTTTCGGTCAAGCGCTGCAGCAGCGTCGCGACCACGGTCAAGTTGTAGCCGGATACGACGATGATGTGCGTCAGGCCCGTCTGCGTCAGATCGGTCTTGAGGTCTGCGGGAATGACAGCTTTCGCCCCGAGCAAAATACCCGCAACAAGACCTGCTTGCGGCTCTGGCAGGTAGAGGGTGATGGCGGTGAGCAGTCGCTGCTTGAACGTATACAGTGCCGCCAACAGGTGGTTGCCCTGGTCGCGGTTGACGATCTGGATGGTGGGGTTGTACATGATGGCGAAGATACCCTGGCGCAACAGGTACGCTTTGTACGAGAAATCGTCGTCGTCGGTTGGCTCCTGCAGCGTTCCGCGCAAGAGCAAGTCGTCGCCGTAGCGGTAGGCGCTATAGCGGGGCACTCTGACCTGGATATTGCCGCTGACCGCAAAGCTATCCTGGCCGCTGCCGATGTGGTATGTGCTCACGACCAGGCGAATGTCCTGGTCGCGCATGTCGGGCTCGGCGACAACCACGCCTCCCACTTCGACGGTACGCGGTCCGACGTGCACGGCAATTGATCCGTATGTGGGCGCAGGGAGCGCCGAATCGTAACGGACGATACCAAGAGCGATGGCGATGAGGCAGAACGCGGGCAAGCGCACAATCTCATGCTTGCGCCAGAGTAGAGCGGCAGCAAGCGGAACCAGGCTGGCCAGCAGCACGAGCCGCGGGTCGAGCCGTACCTGCGATCCAGCATAGATTCCTGTGAGCCAGGCGACGCTAACGTAGATAAGCGACATATTGGATTGACTTTCGTTTGTTATACGGGTACAATGGCCTCTCCAGGACAGCACTGGATGCTGTGCGGCGGAGAAGACTATGCCCAGACATCAGGCCCCGTTGGTTGATGAAGTTGCAGATGACATTCTGGATGAAACGAGCCAGGACGCTGACGACGCCTCCGAACAAGGAGCGACTGTCGCACGCGGGCGCATCGAAGCCGCGGTGCATGACATTCTACTGGAGATCGGTGAAGACCCCGGGCGAGAAGGTCTGCTCAAGACACCGGAGCGGGTGAGCCGCATGTATCAAGAGTTGACGGCAGGCTATGACGCGGACCCGCAAGCGATCGTCAACGGCGCTCTCTTCGAGACCGAGAGCGAAGGGATGATCATCGTGCGCGATATCGAGTTCTACAGCCTGTGTGAGCATCACCTTCTGCCATTCTATGGGGTGGCTCACGTCGCCTACCTGGCCAACGGCAAGGTCATCGGGCTGTCCAAGATACCGCGCATCGTGGAGATGTTTTCGCGCCGTTTGCAGATACAGGAACGGCTGACGTACCAGATTGCCAACTTCTTGCAGGACGTCACGTCGGCCAAAGGCGTCGCGGTTGTCCTGGAAGGCACGCATCTGTGTACGATCATGCGTGGCGTGCGTAAGCCACGCATCCGCATGGTGACAAGCACCCTGCTGGGCATTTTCAAGCGTGACCCTCGCACACGCGCCGAGTTCATGGATCACCTAAGCCGGTCGCAGGCGAGAGAGTAGGCAGTAGAGACGGCCTTATTCACCGCCGAGACGCTGAGAACACAGAGAAGAAAAGCGAAGAACTCAGTACTCTCTGCGAAGCTCACCTCGCTCTACCGGGTGTCTCGGCGGCGAATTTACGCCCGCACGGGTGAAAAGTACGGCAGTCGGTACCAGAAGGCCATTTCAATCGCCAACCACGGTATGACAAGTGCCCACTGCAAAAAGGTCATCAGACTTCGCCTGGTGGGGAGACGGC
>CAYOEZ010000344.1:0-3123 GCA_964402955.1 uncultured Ktedonobacterales bacterium
ACAAGGCCTACCAGGCGCCAACGGTCAAGGGCGTCACAGTCTCGCACCCCGAGCTGTTTGAAGTCAAGCTGATCAACTACGACTTCCAATGGGCCGGCAACAACAAAAAGGCAATCGTTGACAAGTTCACCAACGAAATTGCTGCAGCCGACAAGCTGAAGTAAGTACCATCCAAGATGGCGGAAGGACGACAAAGCAGCGCTTTGGACATCCTTCCGCCTTTCCTGCGTAGCTACGACGGGTAGGGATGTGGAGACGGTTGGATTCGTCCCACTCCATATAGAGCACACGTGGGGGAAAGTCCAGGACCAGCCCACGCAGCCCGAAAAAAGGGGAACTCCTTGGCTATGACAAACACTCTACCCGCGCAGATCCGCGTATCATTGCAGCGGCGCGGACGCGAATTTGCATTGATTGCACGTGATCCGGTGCTCATGATCAGTCTGCTCTACTGTGGTCTCTTTCTCTTTATTTTCGTTGCCTTCCCCCTCTTTAAGGGCACCATCAACGGCTTTTTCGACAAGAACACGGGGGAGTTTAGCCTGGAGTATCTGAAACGCTATTTTGACTCGTACTACGGGCCGTACAACCGCTGGGTGTTCAAGAATACGCTGGTTATGGGCGTCGCTACTGCCACTGGCGGCACCGTGCTTGGCTTTATCTTCGCCTACACAATGGTGCGCTGCTCGGCGCCGTTCAAAAACGTCGTCCATATTCTGGCTCTGGTGCCCACTGTTTCCCCGCCCTTTGCCCTTGCCCTCAGTTCCATTCTGCTTTTTGGCCGCAACGGATTGGTGAGTCACAAAATACTTGGCGTCGATTTCCCGCAAGGCGTCAATGACATCTATGGCATGGACGGCCTGGTGTTTGTCCAGATGATCTCGTTCTTCTCCGTGGCCTATCTGATCGTGCGCGCTATGCTGGAGCGGCTGGACCCCAGCATGGAAGAGGCGGCGCACAGCCTGGGCGCGGGTAAGTTGCACATCTTCCGCACGGTCACGCTGCCGCTGCTGATTCCGGGCATCGCCGGATCGTTCCTCCTCCTGTTTGTCGAGTCGCTGGCCGATCTTGGCAACCCCCTCTTTATTGCCGGCAATCAGGTGGTGCTTTCGGCGCAGATTTTCCTGGCGGTGGTCGGCGAGTATGACTACCAGAAGGCTTCGGCTCTGGCGTTCGTTCTGCTGCTGCCCACGCTGGTTGTCTTTCTGGTACAGCGCTACTATGTTACACGCCGCTCCTATGTCTCTGTCACCGGCAAACCGACGGGCGGGCACATCATCGTGAAGGAACCATGGATTCGCTGGCCGTTCATCATCATCACCTACGCCGTCTGTGGCCTGATTGTCCTGATGTACCTGGCCATCATCTTCGGCTCGTTCAGCGCGGCCTGGGGCGTAGATTACACGCCCACCTTGCGCTGGTGGCAGCACACGCTGACGCGTGGTGTTGAGTCTATTCTTGACACCACTTTCCTGAGCGCCTTTGCCACACCGCTGGCCGCCCTGACCGGCATGGTTATCGCCTTCCTGGTTGTGCGCAAGTCATTCAGCGGCAAGGAAGTGCTCGACTTCACATCAAACCTGGGCGGGGCTGTCCCCGGTACGATTCTGGGCATTGGCTTCGTGCTGGCTTTCAACCTGCCGCCGCTGGGCGTTGTGGGTCTGCTCTACGCTGTGCTGGCCCTTTTCCTGACGTGGACGGTGGTGAAGGGGCGGCGCGAGCGCTGGCTGACGCTGATTGGCGGCACGGCACTGGCGCTTGCCTTCGCTGCGCTCAACGAGCCGCTGGGCGAGCTGTTGCTGCTCTACATCGCCGCCGGCGCTTATGTGCTGATAGGGCTGCTCTACGTGGTTTTACGTAAGCTCAAGGCCGCTGGTTGGGCGCTGATTACTATGGGGCTGTATCTCTTCTCCTCTGACTGGATCGAGTATCTGGTGCAGCCACTGGCCCTGTGGAGTCGCACCCTGGAGCGCGGCGCGTGGGCTAACGCGATCTCGCAGATTCCCGATTACCTCAGGGTCATCTTCCAGATACCGGCGCCGTTGCTGGCGATCGTGTACGCCATCATCTCTGTGCTTATCCTGGAAAGGGAACGCGGGCGGGCGCGCCCTCTGCTGACGATGCTCATGGTGGGGTTGATCGGCGCCATGTGTTTTGTCGGCAAGCCGCTGGCGCTTGCCGGTTCAGCCTATGTCATTATTGCCGCCTTTGTCGTGCGCAGCATCCCCGCCTCGGTGCGCGCCGGCGTGGCCGCACTGCAGCAGATTGACCCCTCGATCGAGGAGGCGTCAAGTATCCTGGGCGGCGACGCGCAATATACCTTCCGCAAGGTGACGCTGCCGCTGATCTTGCCCGCCCTGCTGGCCGGATTGATCTTCAGCTTCACCCGCCACATGACCAGCCTGTCAGCGATTATCTTTCTGGTCAGCGCCCGCTGGCGCATTGTGACGGCCTCGATTCTGAGCGAGTGGGAGCAAGGAGGCATCAGTGTTGCTGCCGCCTATATGACCGTGATCATTATTGTCGTGCTGCTCGCCATCGGCGTGTTGTACTATCTGACCAATCGTCTCCTGCGCGGACGGGGCGATGTCGACTTGACTCTAGGAGTGTGATCATGTATCTCATCCTTGATAACGTCTACAAGAAATTCGCCAGCCGGGGCGGCGTCGGCGAAGTGACTGCTGTGGAAGGCGTGTCGCTGGAGATTGGCCAGGGAGAGCTTGTGACGCTGCTGGGGCCGTCGGGCTGCGGCAAGACGACCACACTGCGGCTCATCGCCGGCTTCGAGTTTCCCACGCTGGGACGCATCATCCTCGATGGCAAGCCGATCAACGACCTGCCGCCGCACAAGCGCGACATGTCGATGGTGTTCCAGAGCTACGCAATCTTCCCGCACTTGAACGTGTCTGAGAACGTGGCCTATGGCCTCAACGTGCAGCATCGGCCGGCGCGCGAGATCAAGGAGCGGCACGCGCGCGTGCTGGATTTGGTGGGTCTGACAGGCTATGAGAACCGGGCGCCCAATCAGCTTTCCGGCGGCCAGCAGCAGCGCGTGGCACTGGCGCGCGCTCTGGTGATGGAGCCGAAAGTGCTGCTGATGGATGAGCCACTTTCGAACCTTGA
>CAYOEZ010000345.1:0-3108 GCA_964402955.1 uncultured Ktedonobacterales bacterium
GCGTCGCCGCCGCAGTTCCCTGGCGAATCGGCTCGTTGCCAGCCAGGCCGCTGGCGAGCGCAAGACGAGTATCGTTGGTGCTCAAGTCGCCGTGAATCGAGATCATGTTGAACGAGCGATGGGCGGACTTGCGCAGCGCTGCGCGCGGGAAGCCTGGCTTCACAGCGGCGTCAGTCGTGACAAACGCCAGCATGGTCGCCATCTGGGGGTGAATCATGCCGGCGCCCTTGGCCATGCCGCCAACAGTGATCCATGCGCCGGGCGACTTGCCCCGCCCACCTTGCAGCAGACACCTGACGGCGATCTCCTTGGGATGAGTGTCGGTCGTGATAATGGCACGGGCGATGTCATGCCCGCCATCTGCACTCACTTTCACCTGCGCCACCCCGGCCTTGACCTTGTCCATCGGAATCTGCCAGCCGATCTTACCCGTCGACGCGACCATCACCAGGTCGGCGGAGATGTTCAGCTTGCGGGCAGCCAGCTCCGTCATCTTTTCTGCAATATCCAGGCCTTGTTGCCCGGTGCCGGCATTGGCGATGCCGGCGTTGACGATCACAGCCTGCGCCTGCGCGTTGTGCGCCAGTTTCGTCTCGCAGAGCTGGACCGGCGCGGCCTTCATGCGGTTGGTCGTAAAAACGCCTGCCGCCACGCAGGGCGACTGTGCGTAGAGCAACCCCAGGTCGAGCTTGCCCGCGCCTGCGCTCTTCAAGCCACAATAGACCGCGCCCGCCTGAAAGCCGGGCGCAGAGGTGACGCTGCCGCCCGCGATGACTTCAATCTTACTTTCCATCTTGATCGTCCCGCTTACCGAAGATTCGTACGGCCAGCCGGTCAAAGACCAGCAGCTCGATGTTGTCTTTTTGCCAGAGAACAATTCCGCTGACCGCAATCAGCGTCACAGCCACGCCCCATACAACATCCCGTGGAACACTCGTCGCCTGTGCGCCGGCAAACGTGATTAAGAAGACGGTTGGCCCGCGCACGAGCAGTGTCAAAAACAACACCCGCGGCAGGGACATTGCAGTAAGTCCGGCCAGAAAATAGCAGAAGTCACCGACGGGCAGCAACAAAACGATCAGCCAGGCTGTCATCGAGTTCAGGTTGCGCAGATGCAGCCAACCGTTGAGCAGGCGTCTTGGTACGAGTCGCTCCAACAGACGGACGCCGAAACGCCGCGCCAGCAGAAACGCCATTGCCGCGCCGCCCAACATCCCCACGATGCCACAGAGCGTCCCCAACCAGGCGCCATACAGGTAGCCGCCGGCAAGCTGTATGGCATAGGCGGGCACCGGCGCCAGCACGATTTGCACCGCATTCAATGCAATGAGAGCCAGCGGACCCCACAGTCCCAGGCCAAGCACCGCCTCGCGCAGCGCGCCAGGATCGGCAACCACGCGCAGTGCATCCGGCCCGAAGAGCAGCGCGGCGATCACAAGCACGACCAGCCCAGCAACCAGGAGCAGACGTTGCGTCACAGGCTACGGGTACACCGGCAGCGCATCAAGCCCCATCGTCTCGGGCAAGCCGCAAACGAGGTTCAAGTTCTGCACTGCCTGTCCCGCTGCACCCTTGACCAGGTTGTCGATCACGGAAATGACCAGCAAGCGATGGGTACGCTTATCGATGACCGGATAGACAAAGCAGTAGTTGCTGCCCGCGACCTGCTTCGACGACGGCGGCGCGTCCACCACGCGCACAAATGGCTCGTTAGCGTAGAAGGACTTGTAGGCATCACGCACCTGCTCCACTGTCCACTCGCCGGCCAGATCGGCGTAGGCTGTGGCCAGGATGCCGCGCGTCATGGGAATCAAGTGCGGGACAAACGTGAGGCTGACCGCACCCTGGCCACCGCCGCGCTGCCAGGCCAGCGTCATTTCCTGGGCGATCTCAGGCTGGTGACGGTGTCCATCGAGGCCATAGGCAGTCACATTCTCATCAACCTCGCTGAAGTGGCTTTCCAGCTTCAGCGCGCGGCCCGCGCCCGATACGCCGGACTTGGCGTCAACGATCACGCGCGCAGAAACAAGACCCGCCTGCAAGGCGGGGGCAAGCGCGAGGATGGACGCAGTGGGATAGCAGCCGGGGTTTCCGATGATCTGCGCTCCGCGAATCTCAGCGCGATGGAGCTCAGGCAGCCCGTATACCGCTTTCGGCATGAGACCGGGCTCGGGATGGACTCCATACCATTGCTCGTAGACAGCCAGGTCAGCGATGCGGAAATCGGCGCTCAGGTCAATGATTTTGGCGCCCCTGGCCACAAACGGTGGGGCAGCCTCGGCGGACGCGTGGTGGGGCAAGGCAAGGAACACGGCATCGCAGTCCTCGGTCACCCCGGGCACGATGTCGCGGTCAGTATCACGCAGGTGGGGAAAGACCTGGCGCAACCGTTTGCCTGCCTCGCTGCGCCCGGTGACCTGGGTGATCGTCACTTGCGGGTGGCGGGACAGAATGCGCATCAGTTCTGCACCAGTATATCCTGTCACGTTGACAATAGCAACGCGTACCACGTTCAACACCTCCCAAGCCCCGGCCAGGACACGCCGGTCAGCTCTTGCGAAGTAAACGAACGACCCACAGAGCTCTCGACTCTAAGGGCCGCATGATGTGCCACATCGTGTGCGCCGTCATTATAGCACGTCACCCAGAACCGGTCAACGGCTTGATGTCGGGCAGCAGCGTCTGTGCAAAGTACCCGCAGCGCGTGTAGAGCGGCCGTATGTGGCCGTCGTTCGGCATACCAGACGGCACTCCGCCAACCACACAGGGCCACACCATGCGACTTTCGCAACACAGAGGGGTGGGACGCGCTTGCGCGGACAAAGAACGCAGACGCGTCAGGGTGTCACGGTGCTCGCAAACAACGAGATACCGTGACACCCTTCGTTCTCACACGAGCTCGACGGTCATGGTCTAGCGACCGGGAATCCGCTCTGTGGTCACCTTACGACAACCGGCAGGTAGATGTAGTTCCAGGTAGGTGTGCTTGTTGGTGTTGCTGTCGCTGTCCATGTCGCTGTCATCGTGGCCGTGGCGGTCGCCGCTGGCGTAGTGGTCGCCGTTGGCGTCTGTGTAGCAGTGTCTGTTGGTGTGCTGGTCTGCGTCGGC
>CAYOEZ010000346.1:0-3039 GCA_964402955.1 uncultured Ktedonobacterales bacterium
GGCCGCTGCGCGATTCAAATGACGCACGACCCCGGCCCAAAAATCGTTTATGAGACTTCGACATCTTGCGCCAGCAGATAGACGCCAGCCACAGGCCCGCTGCACGTCTGCCCCGTCCGCCGGACCGCTTCGATGTTCCAAAACGGCGTGCCGTAGGCCGTCCAGTGCGCGCCTTGTGGCCGCAACAGGATCAGATCGTCGTTGAGCGCCGTCGCCCACGGCGAAAGCGCCGCCACCGTTGACTTGCCGCTGCCGCTCTGCCCGGTGAAGAGATAGACCCGGCCATCGGCTGGATTCTGCAAGCCTGCAGCGTGGATCAACAAGCCGCCGCCCTGATATGCCAGGAGCGCATAAAGGGTGCGGAGGAAATAGTCCAGATGCGCCAGCGGCGTCACGCTGTTGAACGCCAGCGTTGCCGCGCCGCGTACAATATCAATTGTACCAGAAAAATGCAGCACGTCAAGTAGCCATATGTGCCCATTCCACCTGGGCACGATCTCTTCCAGCGCCGGCAACTCGGTCGTGCCGGCCAATGTGACCTGCGCCGTCAGATCGGGAGGCGTATCGGCAGCGACCAGGAACGGCGCGTACTGCACGGCGACCGCAGCGGCCAACTCGGCCGGCTGGCATTCCAGCCGCACGCGCCAGCCGGCCAAGTTAAGAGCAATCAAGACGGCCTATCCCCAATCGTATCATTGACAGCATCCGCCAGGCCAACCCACCGGATGCAGTCGCCGGATTCGCACTGGTCTGACGTTACGAAGCCAACAACCCTATTCTAGCACAAATCCGTGGCAAAGACAATATGCGCAGAGCTGGTGTGAGCGGCCTTTTGATCGGCGCGCTGTTTGTCCGTTTTGCCGTTTTGTGATTTAATACATCTTGTAGTTTGACCAGAAAGAGCCGATGAAAGGAGACCTCCCCCCGATGAAACGTTCGTTGTTTGCAATCATTCTTGTTATCACGCTGCTGGCCATGCCGTCGGCCAGCGCAGCGCCCGTTTCGACGCCGAATGGGCCACACGCAACAACCCTATCCGCTGGCGATATTGCCATTGTCGGTTTCAACTACGATGATCCCGATGAGTTCGCCTTTGTCCTGCTGGCCAACATCGCCAGCGGCACCCAGATCAAATTCACCGACAATGGCTGGCGGGCCACTGGTGTATTTAGAACAGGAGAGGGCCTTCTAACCTGGACCGCGCCATCTGATCTGTGCGCGGGTACAATTGTCAAGCCGAGTCCTTCGCCCATGGCTTTCTCAACCACCGGCGACCAGATCCTGGCGTATCAGGGGACTGACGTTAGCCCTGTATTCGTATATGCCTTGAATAGCGAAGGAACTGGCTGGCAGGCAGATGCCACGAGCTCCAATACTTCGGCGCTGCCGACAGGTTTGACGAACGGTACCACTGCGGTAGCTATCGACGAGATAGATAACGGCGTCTATACTGGGGCCACTTCGGGTACGCGGGCGGCGCTGTTGGCGCTCATTTCGGACAAGGCCAATTGGACCGTTAACGACACGATACGCCAGACGATGCCAGCAGGCCCCTTCGTCGTTACCGATGCACCTGCTTGTGGTACCGATAGCCCCCCCACGGTCGCCGCCACCATCCCCGCCAACGGCGCAACCGACGTCGCCCTGGATGCCGATCTGACGATCACCTTCAGCGAACCGGTCACTGTGACCGGAACCTGGTTCGCCATTACCTGCACCACCAGCCTGGCGCACACCGCAGCAGTCACCGGCGGGCCGACGACCTATACCCTGAACCCCGACGTGGACTTCGTGCTCGATGAATCATGTTCGGGCACGGTCTATGCGGCCCAGGTCACCGACCAGGACGGCGCACCGGACAACATGGCTGCTGACCACGTCTGGAGCTTCGCAACCGCTGCGGCAGACCCATGCAGCCAACCGTATACACATACGTACCAAATCCAGGGCGCAGGCGCTGCGGCCGCGATCACCGGTCCGGTGACGACCCAGGGCGTCGTGGTGGGCGACTACGAATTGCCGACCGGCACGGGCCAGATTCGGGGTTTCTATCTTCAGGACCTGACCGGCGACAGCGATGCAGCGACCTCCGATGGCATCTTCGTCTATGATGGCGGCGTTGACAGCGTATCGGTCGGCCAGGTTGTGCGCGTTACGGGCACGGCCAGCGACTATCAGGACCAGACGCAGGTCTCCAGTATGGCCATCGTCCAATGCGGCACGACGGGCAGCGTGACGCCGGTAGATGTGGCCCTGCCATTCGCGGCCGCGGATTATCTGGAGCGCTACGAGGGGATGTTGGTGCGTCTGCCGCAGACCCTTTACGTCACGGAGCACTTTCAGCTCGGCCGCTTCGGTCAGGTCGTGATGACGTCAAACGCCGATCGCCTGCAGCAGCCGACCAACGTGGCGCTGCCCGGCGCCCCTGCGCTGGCGCTGCAAGCGGCCAATAATCTCGATCGTATCATCGTAGACGATGACACGAACGTCGAGAACCCGGACCCGATCAAGTTCGGCCGCGGCGGCAACCCGCTCAGCGCCGCGAACACGCTGCGCGGCGGCGACAGCGCGACCGGCATCGTCGGCACGTTGGTCTACGGCTGGGCCGGCAACTCCGCCAGCGGCAACGCATACCGCGTGCGTCCCATCGCCGCGCTCAACGGCGCTGTCAACTTCCAGCCAACCAACGCTCGCCCGACCACCCCCAATCAGGTCGGCGGGCGGCTGCACGTGGCGGCGGGCAACGTGCTTAACTACTTCAACACCTTCGGTGTGGGCAATTGCACCAACGGGGTCGGGGGGACGGCAACTGACTGCCGGGGCGCCGGCGATTCGGTGGAGTTCGCCCGCCAGTGGCCCAAAACTGTGGCCAACCTGGTGACCGGCGGCGCCGACGTCATCGGCTTTATGGAAATGGAGAACGACGGCTACGGCGCGTCGAGTGCGATCCAGGATCTGGTCAACAAGTTGAACGACGCTACTGCACCCGGCGTCTACGCCTTCATCGACGCGGATGCGCGCACGGGCCAAGTCAACGCT
>CAYOEZ010000347.1:0-3010 GCA_964402955.1 uncultured Ktedonobacterales bacterium
GGGATCTCGACAACATGCGACCGAGCGGGCGCATCACGATGCGCGCTGGCCTGCCGCTCAAGGTTGCCGACGCTCCCATCGAACGCTATACCCCTGAGGCGCTGGACGCGGCCAACGAGCGCATCTGGACAGCTATGGCGGCGCTATTGCCGCCTCACCTGGCGGCGCGGGCAAGCTGATGCCAGAGCGCTGCATGAATCGGCGCGAATACACGAACGTGCCGTTGTCTTCTCTCCCTGTTCCCTCAAAGATGCTATAGCTGACGACAGCACACTCCAAGTGACAGTTGACACAACAATAATATTGTTGTATACTCAGCGATACCGAGGGAGGAACGCGTGGAGTTCTCCATCGAGTTCTACGAGACTCCAGAAGGCCACCCGGTGGTTGAAGAAGAGCTGAAGGCCATCGAGCGCCGCGCTCCTGTGCTGCACGATCTGTTGGTGGCTGGCCTGAGCAAACTGCGGCGGCGCGACTATCATCGCCCGCCGCTGTGCCAACCGCTGGGCGGCGGGCTATACGAGGTGCGGGTAGGTCGCAAGGATATCGCCAGGGCTGCCTGGTTGTTTCGCGAGCAACAACGGATCATCGTTGTGCGCTGTTTCGTGAAGAAGACGCAGAAAACGCCTGACAGCGAGCTCGCGCTGGCCCGCAAACGCATGACCGACTACCTGGGGCGGAACCCGGGCCGGTAGCCGGCAGGAGGAACCAATGAACAACGAAAAGACGAACTTCGACCGCTATCTCGAGCGCAAACTGGAGGATCCGGATTTCCGCGCCCGCTACCAGGCTGCGCAACGGGCGTGGGACATCGCCCTGCAACTGGCTGCTCTGCGCACAGCGCGCGGGCTGACGCAGAAACAGGTTGCCGATATGCTCGGCACCAAGCAGCAGGCCATCGCCCGTCTCGAAGACCCTTCCTACACGGGCCACAGCTTGAGCATGGTACGCAGGTATGTCGAAGCCCTGGGCGCTGACCTCGACGTGACCATCGTTCCGGTCGAGGCCATCGGCGAGTACGAAGCATATCGTCGTCCCAAGCCGCTTCTTGCACATGGTGGATGAGATGACCACAGATACCAGCAAGAATGGTCTGCAAAGCCTGATCGTCGCCGCCATGAAGGGTCAGCCAGGAGCTTATCCCACCGTCTCCGCCGCCCAATGCAGGCCAGAAACAAAAGGAACTCACACTATGCCACGAACAACCTCAACCCCGCGCAAACGACCGATCGAAACCTACGAGCACACCGACAAGCAGCGCGCCAACAACCCACCGGTGGGCCTGGTAACGCCGGAGACGCGGCGCCCCTTGACGCCTGTGCTATACTATAGGGGCTGACCGTGAAACGGACGTATTGTCTTCCGCAAGCACATCGGACACGAGCCACGAGGAAGAGGCAGAGTTGATGGCTTCTTTGTGGTACACGTCTTTGACATCGGTCAGATACCCTGCACACAGAATAGGCACGCTGGTGTCACAACATTAACGCCGAAAGGCTCGCGATAATGATAGACAATGTGTGGTATAATATATGGCAGAGGTCTTCGCAGTCAAAGACCCGCTGGGGCGGCGTATTGTCCTTGACGACAACGGTTGGGAGCACATCAGCCGGCGGCACCCTGAAGTCATTCCCTTTCAACAGGAGCTGCGCCGGGTGATCACATCGCCAGAAGTGATTCTGGAAGATGACGCCCACGCCTATAGTTACAGCATCCTCGGCCTCGTTTCCGAACCATACCGCCACAGCTATCTGCGCGTCGTTGTCGAGCAGCGCGGGAACACCCTGCTCGTTGTCACGGCGCATTTCGATGCGTGGCCAGGGAGAGGATCACTCGTATGGATGAGAAGAATATCCTAGCTCTGCTGGGGCGTCTGCGCGTTGAGAATAACGACTTCTTCACCGGACAGCGCCAGATGACCTTGGACCTCGACTATGATGAACAGGCTGATGTGATGTACATCGCCTTTGATGCCCCGCGCCCCGCTGTCAGCGTTAGCATCGACAGCGGCATGATTGTCCGCTACGACCCCACGACACTCCAGATCGTTGGCTTCACGATCACATCATTCAAGCGCTACTTCCTTGCCCGCTTCCCGGAGTTCTGCTTCCTCCTGCACGAGCAGGAGCCCAAGAGCCCCGTGAGCGACGCCCGGCCCGCCAATGTCGCCGCGCTCTCGCGCACCACGTCGACTCTGTTCACGGCCTACATGGCAACCTGACGCCTGGCTCCGCCACACTATGCATCCGACCGGGCGCATCACAGTCCGCGCCGGCCTGCCGCTCCAGGTTGGCGACGCCCCCATCCAACGCTTCACCTCTGAGGCGCTGGACGCGGCCAACGAGCGCATCTGGACAGCTATGGCGGCGCTATTGCCGCCTCACCTGGCGGCGCGGGCAAGCTGATTCCACCGCGCTGCAAGAAGGCGCCCTGTTTGCTTGCATAGACTGGATCAGAATATGACGCTCGCCAGCACCGACCGGCTGACCAAGCAGTACCAGCCCCCTCATGGGCCGACGGCAGTGCGCGAGATCACGCTTGCCGTCGAGGAAGGCGAGGTGCTGAGCCTGCTGGGGCGCAATGGCGCGGGCAAAACAACCCTCATTGGCCTGCTTTGCGGGCTTTTCCCTCCCACTAGCGGTCAGGCGTTGGTCGCTGGCCACAGCATTGCCGGCGAAGCGATGGCGATCAAGCGGGTGGTCGGAGTTGTACCGCAAGAGATTGCCCTCTACTTGCAGCTCTCCGGGCGCCAGAACCTGCTCTACTTCGGCCAGCTTTACGGGCTGGGGGGCCAGGCGCTCGAGCGCGCCGTGGCTGGCGTCCTGGCGGTCATCGAGATGAGTGATCTAGCTGACCAGAAGGTGAGCCGCCTCTCCAACGGCATGAAGCGGCGGCTGAACATCGCTGTGGCCCTGCTGCACCGGCCCCCGCTTCTGCTCATGGATGAGCCAACCGTGGGCCTCGATCCCGACAGCCGGCGACGGATTCTCGATCTCATCATGCGACTCAA
>CAYOEZ010000348.1:0-2995 GCA_964402955.1 uncultured Ktedonobacterales bacterium
CGGGCATTCCTTTCGTCGCTAATACCGCCGGCGCGACGATAGGAATCGTCGCACTCCACACTACCTATTCGCTTATGTCAATGATGGCGCTGGCGCTACGCCCCCACGTCTCCGGCACGTACATCGGATAGACCTCGGTGGGCAGCGTGCGGAAAGCACCCGGCGTGGTCGCCCGCGCCATGTAGCTATACGTGTGCACCCCCTTCCACAGTGTATAGGCAAAGAACGCCGTCTTCTCATCGCGGTACTCCGGATGCATCCAGTACGACGCTGCCTTACCATCTTTGATCGCTGCGATGCGCAGCGTCTGGTTGACCGCTTCCATGCCGGCCGGCAGCGGGTCCTCGATGATCACGTACCACATCTCGCTGGGCACGGTCACCGTCAGAACGACCTTCACCAGATCCCCAACTCTGATCTTGCTCAAGGGCACATCCGTGTCCGGGTTCACGTAGGTACGGGTAACAGTTGGCCCACCCGGCGATGTTGTCGCCGCAATGGTATCACGCACCATGTAATACTGCAAGTCCGCCGCAAAGTAGAGCGTGCCCTGACCCTGCTTGCTCAGCTTGATCTCATTGTTGCCCGGCAGTGGATCGTTGACTGTCGTCACCTCGTGTTGAGCGAGATTGTCACGCGTCACCTGCTTGTTTTGGACCTGGCGGCCGTTGACCGAGAGCGTGTAGTTGTAACTGAAGTCTAGCTCGCCCGTGCGCGCCAGATACTCGGTCAGCGCAATGATTGTGGCAGCCGTCTCTTGCGTGGTGCGCCAGTAGCTGCCCTTGCGCGCATCCATCAGCCAGCGCACGGCTTTGCCGATGATGGGATTGCCTGAATCGATGCGCAGCAGCGCCTGCAAGACAACAGCAGAGGTGCGACCATCGCTCGTCATGTAGCGATCTGTCTGCGCAGCCTCTACCCAGTGAGCATACGTATTCGTCTGCAGCGCGCTCGCCGCCAACTCATCCGCCAGCGCCTTCGCCTCGGCCGCTGCGTTGACCAGCTTGAGCGATTGCGCGAGATAGGCCCTGGACTCCAGCGTCAGGTCGGCCTTACGGTCGAGCAGAGAACGGGCCAGTGAGATATCGCCCTCGCCATACTCGCTGAGCACGTAAACGACATACGCCTTCAGGTTCAGGTCGGTCGTCTTCGCCAGCGGGTCGCGCAGGAAGAGCGCCCCCCGGCGCAGAATACCCTGATCCACGGCAAATCCGGCGCGCCTGGCCTCGTTGAGACCGTATACCACATAGGCGGTGATGCGCGGGTCGCTCTGGTCGCCTTCCCACCATCCCCAGCCTCCATCATAATGCTGCATGCCATACAGCCGTGTCAGGCCATCTTCGACCTGCTTGGGCAGGTCAGCACGCAGCTTCTGGTTGGGCAAACCAAGCCTGTCCAGCGCCTGCTGCACAAGCACATCGGGCAAGAATCGGCTCATCGTTTGCTCGATGCAGCCATAGGGATACCCCGTGAGATACTGCAGGCTATCGACAAGGCCGGCCGCCAGCGAGGCCGACGTATCGACGCGCAGGCTGGCAAACAGGGCGTCTTTCGGCACGGTGAGTGTACGCGTCGCCACATCAGTCGTCTGCCCGGCCAGCGTGTCAACGATGCGCTCGCCGAAGGGCAGCACAGGCAAGGCGACCTCGACAGCGTCGCTGGCGCCGGCAGCGGATGCGCGCATGAGGAAGCGCGCCGACGCGACGTTGCCCGTGGTCACCGGCCACAACACGTTCACCGATGCCCCGTTGGCAATACTAACCCGCCGCTCTGGCGCACTCCTGGCATCGATGGGCGCTCCATCGGCGGTCAGAGACACAGTCACATCGGCGCCTTTGCCTGTGTAGTTGTGAACAATCGCCCCTACGATGACTTTGTCGCCTGTCATGAGGAAACGAGGCAACACCGGGCGCACGATGAGGTCCTTATTGACAATGACGTCGTTCGTTGCTGCGCCGACCTTCGTGTCGGAGGTAACGCCCTTGACGAAGGCGCGCCAGGTCGTCAGGTTATCGGGCAACGTCACCTTCACCTGCGCTGTCCCGCTCGCATCGGTTGTGAGCACTGGCTTCCACGCCGCCGTGTCGGGGAAGACCTTGCGCACCTGCTCGGCCTCCACTCCTCCGCCGCCGCCCCAATCCTTGCGCTCGTTGATGCGCTCCAGCAGGATCGTCAGATTGCCGCCGACCTGTACACTGAGATTACGCCGGCCATAGAAGGCATCCACGATATCGCGGCTCGTGTTGGGCGCCAGCGACAGCAGCGCCGCATCGACGACGCCCAGGCTAACCTCAGCGCTGAGCGGCTGGCCGTTGCTGCCCGACGTCTTGATCGTGTAGACGGCCGTGTCGCCCGGACGAAAGGTCTGCTTATCGGCGGCGATCGTCACATTCAGGTTGCTTTCGTTGGCCTGAACGCGCAGCTCAGCATAGCCGACCTTGAAGCTCGGCGAAGCGTCACGCGGCACCAGTACCACCGACACGTAGACATTCGGATAGTAGCTCTTCTCGATGGGTACCTCAAGGACGCTGCTGTTGCCCATCTGCATCACCTTGCGGCTGATGATGCGCCCCCTCTCGATTGTCACCAACGCCGTCGCATCTTTGTAAGGGGATGGCACGAGCACGCGTGCGATCTCGCCCGGCTGATACTGCTTCTTATCTGCCCGTATGTCCAGACGATCGTTGTTATCGAAACGCCAGTTGACAAAGGCCGTGTCACTGACGTAGAGCCAGGCTTGCCCCACCACGCGGTTGCCCCTGCCATCGCGCCCTTGCATGTCAAGCCGGTACGAGCCGCCCTGCGCCGGCGTAAAGGGCTGGCTGGCCGCGCCGTCAGCGCCAGTCTTCAGGGAACCTTTCGCTACCTCCGTGTCCTTCTCCTGCCACTGCGCGTACCCCTTTGGATTCTGTGGGTCCAGCGTGCGGATCCATTCTACCCGTTGCAGCGTGTAGGCAAGTTGCGTGTTGCCGGCGGCCTGGCCGGACACATCCAC
>CAYOEZ010000349.1:0-2990 GCA_964402955.1 uncultured Ktedonobacterales bacterium
GGTGAGGGTCTGCGCCGGGGCAACCGTGATGCTGTCGCCGGTGTGGATGCCCATCGGGTCGAGATTCTCGATCGAGCAGATGACGACAAAGTTGTCTTTGAGGTCGCGCATCACCTCGAGCTCAAACTCTTTCCAGCCGATGACCGATTCCTCGACCAGAATCTCGCTGATGGGACTCTGCTGCAGTCCCCACGACGCCAGGTGCTCGTAGTCGGCGCGGCTGTAGGAGATGCCACTGCCGCTGCCCCCCAGGGTGAACGCCGGGCGAATAACGGCGGGAAAGCCGATCTCCTGCACAACCTGCCACGCTTCGTTCATGGTGTGCGCCACGCCGCTCCTGGGCAGGTCGAGGCCGATGCTCTGCACAGCTTCCTTGAACATGAGCCGGTTTTCCGCAGTGCGGATGGCCTCGATCTTGGCGCCGATCAGCTCGACGCCATACTTCTCGAGCACGCCATGCTCCGCCAGTTCGACGGCGCAGTTGAGTCCGGTTTGGCCGCCCACCGTCGGCAGCAGGGCATCGGGGCGCTCGCGCTCGATGATGGCTGTCAGAACCCGCAGGGTCAGCGGCTCGATGTAGGTGCGGTCGGCCAGCTCCGGGTCTGTCATAATGGTGGCCGGATTGGAATTGACCAGCACCACCTCGTAGCCTTCGGCGCGCAGCGACTTGCAGGCCTGAGCCCCTGAGTAGTCAAACTCACACGCCTGGCCGATGACGATTGGCCCGGAGCCGATAATCATGATGCGCTTCAGATCGGTACGTTTAGGCATGGTGTCCTACTGGTCGGGTACAGGGTGTCGGGTATCGGGTACCGGGGTTCGCCAGGCACGCCGTAGACAGGCGATGCCCGATACCCCATTCCCGATACCCGCATCATACTTCGAAATCAGTCATCATCTTCACAAACTGCTCAAACAAATAGCGGCTGTCGTGCGGGCTGGGCGACGCTTCGGGATGGTACTGCACGCTGAACGCCGGCAGGCTGCGGTGGCGCATTCCTTCCAGGCAGTCATCGTTCAGGCTGACGTGTGTCACATCAATCGCTCCGCCGGGGATGGTATTGGCGTCTACCCCAAAACCGTGGTTTTGCGCCGTGATTTCCACCTGGCCGTTGAGAAGATTCTTGACCGGATGGTTGCCGCCATGGTGGCCAAATTGCAGCTTGTAGGTCTTGCCGCCCAGGGCCAGGCCCAGAATCTGGTGGCCCAGGCAGATGCCAAACACCGGCACGCGGCCAAGCAGTTTCTGCGTCGCAGCAATACCATATGCCACAGGTTCAGGATCGCCCGGCCCATTGGAGAGCACCACACCATGCGGGTGCAGCGCCAGCACATCGTCAGCGGCTGTCTTGGCGGGCACGACGGTTACCCGGCAGCCCATGCTGCGCAGCGAACGCAAGATGTTCTGCTTGACGCCAAAATCGTAGACGACAACGTCGAATCTCTGCTCCGCCGCGTCCGGCGCCGTCCACTCGTAGGGCTGCTGGCAGGTGACCACTTGCGCCAGGTCAAGGCCGGTCATCTTGGGCGCTGCCTTCACCTTCTCCAGCAAGCTCTCGACGCGCAGGTCAACGCTGGAGAGAATGCCATTCATGGCGCCTTTGTCGCGCAGGCGACGCGTGAGCGCACGCGTGTCGATGTCGCTGATAGCGGGAATGCCGTTGTCCGCCAGATAGTCGCCCAGGCTCTGGCGCGAGCGCCAGTTGCTGGGCAGCGGGCAATGCTCGCGCACAGCAAACCCCTCAACAAAGGGGCGGCGCGACTCGACATCATCGGGATTCACGCCGTAGTTGCCGATCATGGTCGCGGTCATGACCACGATCTGGCCCTTGTACGAGGGGTCGGTCAGGATTTCCTGGTAACCGCTGAGGCTGGTGTTGAAAACAACCTCACCGCTGCGCTCGCCCGCCGCGCCGAAGGAATAGCCAGGATATGTAGTCCCATCCACGAGGACGAGCAGAGCAGGAGATGTGGTCTTCATTTGTCACCCCGCAGACTATAGCATGGTGATGGGCAGACGTCAAGTAGAAGCACGAGTTGTCGCATGGCTGGTGCAACGGCGCGTATGGGCAGGTCTGAGACCTGCCTCCCCACGACCGAGCAGGGCAGGCGGGCAGGTCTGAGACCTGCCCCTACGGACAGGCGGGCGACATTGCACAAGCCCTGTAAGTAATCCTCACGCGATGGCGATCTCCCGCCCTTGCTCAGCCGACTGGTAAGCTGCCTCGACGATACGCGTGATCACCGCCGCATCACTTTGCGGCCGCGCTCTCCAGTTCGTCCAACTCCGCGCTCCATTGCTTCAGCAGCTCGGCCAGCGCAAAGTCGCCGCCACGAATGATGAACTCTGCACCCATCGCCCGGTAGCGGGCGGCGTCGGCAATCGTGCCGGCCGGCAATCCCCAGGCCTTGCTGTGCTTCTTTGCTGCCGCGGCGACACGGGCAACCGCGTTATCGAGCGTGTAGCGCTCGTTCTCCGGCAGCGTACCGATGCGCAGCGTCAGGTCGGCCGGGCCGATGAAGAGCACGTCGATGCCGGGCACAGCGGCAATCTCGTCCACATTGCGTACTGCTTCGGGCGTCTCGATCTGGGCAACGATGAAGGTCTCGTTGTTGATGTCCTGCGTATACGTGCTATTGGGCTTCCAGGCCTCGATGCCAAAGTCGGCGTCGACGCCTGCTCCATCCAGACCTCGATCGCCCAGCGGGGGGAACTTGACCGCGTCAACCAGGCGACGCGCCTCTTTGGCGTCGGAGACGAAGGGGAACATGAAGCCGGTGGCGCCGTCTTCGACGTAGCGGTAGAGCAGCGTGCGTTCGCGGGTTGCGCTGCGCACCATGCAGTCAATATCGTACATACGGCACAGGGCAAGGAAGGACTGCGCCTCGCGCGGGTCCATGGCGCGGTGTTCAAGATCGAACCAGATGCCGTCGTATCCATAGTGCGCGGCGTAGCGCGCAAAGAAGGGCAGAAAATGACCGGTGGCGCA
>CAYOEZ010000350.1:0-2918 GCA_964402955.1 uncultured Ktedonobacterales bacterium
GGGTTCAAGTTGTTACTTCTGTTCACTTGCGGCGGTTTCTTCTGGAACACTCTTTCGCTCGTCCTCGGCTGCGGATGATGATGCCAATACTAGTCGGCTCAGAATCGCCAGGTCGGACAACGCGACTTCCGATCAGCCAACATGGGGGACGATTTGTGTTATCGGTTACTTCGGCCAGGTGTCGGAAGTCTCGTCGCTTGCGCTCGACCTAACTGGCCGCCCACACATTGCCTATGGTGACGGCATGCACGCGTATCTTGATAGTGGTGCGTGGTCCTACGAAAGAATCGGTGCCCGGGGCGCCTCGCTCTCAATTGATGCGCATGGCCAACAGCGTGTTGCCTTTGTGGGGTATACTTGGAGCGTGTGGGACGGCCGGCACCTGGACAATTTCTACGATTTCTACTTCGGGTATCGCGACAATGAGGGCTGGCAGCTTTCGTCTGCAGCACCAGGGCCCTATCAAGGTGGACATGCCCTAACTGGCCTTTCTCCCTCGGCTGTCGATGATGCGGGAGGGTGGCACGCTGCTTATTTCGAAAACTACTACGCACCTGGGATCTACTACGTAGGTACAGCACTGAGTAGTACCATGGCAGGGCTTGCCTCTTACGTCGGGCCTACGTATTACGCTTATGAGGTATCCATAGCTGCGGGACATGACAACTTGCCGCGCATTGTCTATTCCGACGGCTCCGCAGTAGTCCTTGCACAATGGGCAGGTTCTTCCTGGGTATCACAGACTGTGCCGACCGCACAAGGGGCGCAGAATCTTGTGTTCGCTCTGGATTCTCGAGACAACCCTCACTTTGCGTATAATGATCAGAGCGACATGGTCTACGCCAGTTGGACAGGCACAGATTGGAGTATCCAGATCGTCGGTGAGGGACAGATGCGATCGTTTGCTCTTGATACCAGCGATCGACCTCACATAACCTATCTGAGTGATGGGAATCTGTATTATGCTTGGTGGACTGGTGCTGCGTGGCAGAACAGCGTTGTAGATATGAGCAATTGCTGGCACTGCGGCTCACTGGTGTTGGATTCGTCAGAGAACGCACACATTGCGTACATCAAGGAGGGTGGCCTTTGGTACACGCATTGGGTGCGTGACGCCACTCCAACCCCTACTGCATCGAGCACAAGCACAGCCACCCCTTCGCGCACGCGCACCGCCACACCCGTCGCCACCTGGACGCCCCCGGCTCGCCCGTGGCAGGGCACACTCATCAATGCCGGCGGCCCAGCCTATACCGACACCGTTGGCAGCGTCTGGCAGGCTGACCGCTCCTACAGCCCGGGCGGCTGGGGATACTACGGTGTAGACGCTGCGTCATATGTTGATGCATCAGGTAAGGACATCCAGGCCACAGCGGACGACACACTTTTCCGCAGCGAGCGCTATTGGCCACCGTCTGCGAACGCAGCAGGCTACAGGTTCGATGTGCCAAACGGCCGCTACCAGATTGCGTTGCGCTTCGCCGAGATCTATGCCTGGCAGCCCGGGCTGCGCGTGTTCGATGTGCAAATCGAAGGGCAAACGGTCATCGGCGGGCTTGACCTCTACGCGCAGTTTGGTCCTCACAAAGCCACTGAGTTCGTTTTTGAGCCGATCGTGAGCGACGGGCAGATCGACATTGCCTTTGTCGCTCGCAGCGCGCTGCACGGCCCGGCCATCAACGCCCTGCGCGTCACGCGCATCGAGGACACGCCAACGCCAACCAGCACTCCCACCACCACGGCAACGGCGACGCCGACGTCCACGCCATCTGCCACGCCAACACGGACTTGGACACCAACAGAGACGGTGACGGCAACCGCGACGGCTACGCCAACAGCCACTGCAACGGAGACAGCTACAGTCACAAGTACAGCTACAGCCACGAGCACGGCAACAGAGACGGCGACCGCGACCGACACAGTCACTGCCACGCCTTCGCTCACACCAACCGTAACGCCAACAGCAACGGCGACAAGCACGCCAACGGCAACAGCAACCGCCACGCGCTGGCGCGTGTGGCTGCCAGTCATCGTGACCGACGCTGACCAATGGTGGTAGGCGCGGGGCAAGGCCGGGACAGGCCGGGAACTCGAAGTTCCCGGCTGACCAAACAGAAGCCCTGCGGGCTGGAGTGAGTCCCGCAGGGACTTTCGTCTGTTCAGCCCGCGACTTCGCGTCTCGGGGCTACCACCATAAACACGGATGGACGCGAATTCTCATCCGCGTCCATCCGTGTTTATCCGCGGCAGAAAAACCCCGGCTGCCTCTACCCCTTCTTCTCGTGCGTGGCTTCCACCGTGATGTTGATCCCTCCGCGCACGTTGAAGGCGGCGACCACCTGGCACCAGTGTGGGTCGAGGGCGGCGACCAGATCATCGAGAATCTGGTTCGTCACGTGCTCGTGGAACGTGCCTTCGTTGCGGAACGACCACAGATAGAGCTTGAGCGACTTCGATTCCACGATACGCTGGTCGGGGATATAGCGAATCGTGATCGTGGCAAAGTCCGGCTGGCCGGTGATCGGGCAGACGCAGGTAAACTCCGGGCACAGCAGCGTCACCGTATAGCGGCGATCGGCATGCTGGTTGGGAAACGTCTCCAGCCGGCGCGTTGGCTGCGTCACCGTGTGGCCCAGGAGCGTCAAACCATCGCCGGCGTGACCGGCGGCTTGCGCAGATGTCTTCTTCATGGCGACATTATAGCACAGGCCGCTCACAGGCGTCAAAGACGAGGGACGTTCGCTGCGACGCCGAAAAAACCATTGACAATTCCGGCAATTGCCCCCATATGACGCGTCCGGCTATTGACCTGCGCGATGATTCATTGTATAATGTCCGAGTCCTGTGAATGGGGATGAGAAGGCGCGCCCGTTGCGCCGGCCAGACACAAGACGAGCCGACAGTTGCTCAGGGCCTCG
>CAYOEZ010000351.1:0-2907 GCA_964402955.1 uncultured Ktedonobacterales bacterium
GGGGGCAGGCAAACAGCCGATGCTACACGTTTCGCGCCTTGTTCAACACCCTCGGTTTGATACGACGAGCCTCGCCCTGATTCAGAACGGGCAGAGGCTCTATGGCCGCGACCAATTGGGTGGGTTTTGGCATCGGCACAATCATACGTCGCCTGACGTCCACGATACCAGTCTGTCTGGGCAGCAGCCGATCACACTGCCCGAATTCCTGAACGAAGTTGAAAGCGTGCTGGCGGCCATGGGACTTCCGCAGCTTCGCGCCGATACTGGCCGACACCGTACTTTGGACCACAGGCCCATTCTTGGCACTCGCCGATGCAGAAAACGATGTACTGCCGGGGCAGCAGCGTTTGCAGGGGGGATTTGGCAAGAGCAGTGACACAGCCTATGCCATCGGCTATATGCGAGCACTCATGGAGCGGGCCACCGCGGAGCCTGCGCTGGCCGCGTGAGCATCCTCATGCCAAAGCATCCCACCACGGAAACATTGGGGCGTTTTGCATGTAGGTCTTGACATGATACGCGCGGCGCTGTATGATGTGTTTGCTGGCTGAGCTAAGTTGCCGGGGCCAGGCGTGGCATGGTAGCTCCACATGGTATCTGGTAGCAATGTCGCCGCGCCTCCAAGCCATTCTAGCCTGATAGCTTCTTTGCGTTTATCGCAGGCGATGATGAGGACGCCAAGAAGGTAGTGGCACAATTAGTGCATGCCGGTGGTATGCGGGCTATTGATGTCGGGCCGTTACACCGTGCGCGGCAGCTGGAGGCGGTAGCCTTGTTAGGAATTGCTCTGCAGAGGCGCTACAATCTAGGTTTCATGAGTGGCTGGAAACTGATTTACTGATCTTACATGGGGCCGGAGCTTACAGGCTGGCACAGCCGCATTGTGCTATCATTGTCCTGGTGCTTGGACCATGTACCATCTGTATCACCCATTCGTCGGCTTGGCTCGCACTCCTTGATGCCGCATAATCATTCGTCACGGCGGAAGACTCGCCCTGTTCTAGCTTCCTATCAGATGGAGGTTGCTATATATCTTCGTGCAGGGGGTCGCGGCTGCCATGAACGACCTGGTAGGCAGCATGCAGGATCTCCGTTTTCAGCAGTTGAAGCTCGAAGAAGTGTTGTGCCACCCAGACGGAGGATTGCACGTGTGAAGCTCACAACAGCCGAGATCACCAATTTCCAATGCCCCGAATATTTCCTCCCCCCACCTATTGACATTAGCAATGAGGTATGATATATTAGTGTAGCTGTTATATCTAGCGTACCGATACGCAGCCTAAGTACAGAACTGTTGTCTCCCATCTTTGCCTGCGCACGAGCGCAAGAGTGCGCCAGGATACAATGTAGGTTTCACCTTGTGGTCAGTTTAGGATCGTATTCTCAGATAGGGAGGTTCCCATGTCGTTCTATCTTATGCGTTTCAGTTACACACCAGAAGCGTGGGCTCGACTCATCAAGAAGCCTGAGGATCGCCGCGGGGTCGCTCGAGCTGTCGTGGAGAAACTTGGTGGGAAGCTCCATGGTTTCTGGTACGGTTTCGGGGAGCACGACGGATTTGTGCTGATCGAGGCTCCGAATAACGTCTCGGCTGCAGCTTTCTCTGTTGGGATCGCTGCAGGTGGCTCGCTTCGCTCAGCCGAGACTACGGTCTTGCTCACGGTGGAAGAGACAATCGAAATGCTAGAGAAGACACGGGGTTTGCCTTACAGACCTCCTGGAGCCAGCAGCTAGGTTCATGAGCTTCAACTGGCCGAGGATTCGAGCCGCCTAACAGCTCGCTGGAGCAGATCACCCGGCTCACAGAGCAGTCAAGCGGAGCGAAGTCCGCACAACCAACGTAAGGGTGGGTCAATTTTCAACCGTTGGAAATGGCTCAATTTTCGACCGTTGGCAACATCTGCTATTGGGTCGGGCCTGAAGAAGCATTCATTTCATGAGGAGCAAGATGAAAACTGACGATGAACAGGCAATCACGAATGAAACCGCGTCGTTCGCAGAAGCATGGAGCAGAGGGGATGCACACGCGGCCGCATCGTACTATACCGAAGATGGCGCCCGCGTCGGAGCGTTTGGAGACATACAGAAGGGGCGGTCCGCAATCGAAGCCGCCTATGATAGATTACTCCACCAGACGATGCCCGGCGCATTCGTGAAGCAGGAACGCGGTAGTGTCCGACTGCTGACTCCCGAACTCGCCATTTGGCAGGGCGCGATTGAGATTATCCCCGCTGGCGGCGGATCTGCGCTTAAGGGCTATGTGGCGCAGGTGATGAAGAAGGTGGAAGGACGTTGGCTTATCCTTGAGGCACACCCGAAATTATACCCGCCTCCTCCGACACGCTGACAGGCAGCTAACACTCGCACGCCGCCCAGATGTGCCATGAAGGGATCCTGATCAATCGGAAGGCCATGCAGCTGCACATGCGTAGAGATGGGCATCGCCGGCATCTGTATCGCCGCCCTCATCATCGTCTGGTGCCGCGAATGGGCGGGGGGCGATTCTGTTTGCCGCCCTGGCCTATCCCGTGCTGTTTGGCACGCACTTCCACTGGTCTGCCTACGCGGTCATGATGGGGCCGCCCCTGCTGATCGGCGTTCTCTTCCTGGCGGCATGGCTGCGCAAGCGAAAGACAGCATAGCTGGCCATGACGCGCCGGCGGAGAGAGCCAGACTCGCCGGGAGTCTGGGGCTCTCCGCTACCACGGCGCAACGCCTGCCCCTGCAGGCTGGGCTAGTCGCTGAAGAGCGACTTGGCGTCGTCTCAGGTGCAGTTTCTAGCTGCTGCCCGCTGCCCCCACGATCACCCTTTCAGCTTCCCCTCTGTCTTCCGCTTCAGCTGCTCCTGAAAGCGCGCCAGGTCAATGATGAAACGCTCGTGCGTCCCCTCGCCGATCTTCTCGG
>CAYOEZ010000352.1:0-2875 GCA_964402955.1 uncultured Ktedonobacterales bacterium
GCCGCGATACTGGCCGCAAGCTCGCTGCTCAACACCCGGGTGGACGAGCCGTAAACACGTCAGTGCCGTGCAAAGTCCCTTGACGGGCGCAACGGTGCGCAGGGGCAGGTCTGAGACCTGCCCTTCCACGACCATGCAGCGCAGGCGGGCAGGTCTCAGACCTGCCCCTACGCACAATCCCTGGCAAACACGTGCAGGCACCTTGACATCTCTAGCAGGAGACGCTAAACTGAGCAGCATTCACGCAACAACGATCCTGGCAGTCAGACGCAACAACCAGGTCACACTGGCCGGAGACGGTCAGATGACCTTGGGCGACGTTGTACTCAAGCACACTGCGCGCAAGATACGCCGCCTGTACCATGATAAGGTCATCTCCGGCTTTGCCGGGGCTGTTGCCGACGCTCTACAGCTCTTTGACAAGTTCGAGGCGGAATTGGAGCGTAACAACGGCAACCTGCGCAAGTCGGCGGTTGACCTTGCCAAAGAATGGCGCACCGACCGCTTTCTGCGCCGTCTCGAGGCGACCTTGCTTGTCGCAGACACAGAGACGATTCTCGTCATTACAGGCGAGGGCGAAGTCATCGAGCCCGATGGCGACACGATCGCCATCGGATCGGGCGGCGCCTATGCCCAGGCAGCAGCAACGGCGTTGCTGGCTCACACAGCGATGTCTGCACCCGACATCGCACGAACCGCGATGGAGATAGCTGCCGATCTATGCATATATACAAACAGACAGATCATGGTGGAAACCATGGGGGACCCGACCTGATGCCCGACAGAGAGATATCGGAGCAAGAGGCAGAGAAAGATAACAAGCCTCGCCTGACGCCCGAACAGATTGTCGCTGAGCTGGATAAGTTCGTTGTAGGTCAACAGGCCGCCAAGCGAGCGGTGGCCGTCGCCTTGCGCAACCGTGACCGCCGGCGCACGCTGGCGGAGGACGTGCGCAAGGAGATCATGCCCAAGAATATCCTGATGATCGGCCCGACAGGTGTGGGCAAGACCGAAATCGCACGCCGCGTGGCGGCGTTGGTTGGCGCGCCCTTCACCAAAGTGGAAGCGACGCGTTTCACCGAGGTCGGTTACGTGGGCCGTGATGTGGAATCCATCATCCGCGAGCTGGCCGATGCCGCTGTGGATGTCGTCCACAAGGAACGCGCCGCGTCGTTGACCACGAAAGCCGAAGACCTGGCCAATGAGCGCCTGGCAGATTACCTCTGCCAGCAGTACCCGTCGGGCCGTGTGAGCAAATCAGGTTTCCGCCCGCAGCGTGCCGCCGCGCCGGAACGTCCTGCGCCAAGTCTTCAGGCTGCGCTGGCCCAGGTTAAGCCGGCGCCTGCCACGGCAGCCGCCGAAGGCGAGGCGACCCCGGCCGTTGCTGCGCCCGCGCCTGTTCATGCGCCGACGCCAGCCGAGAAGAAGAAGATAGAACGCCGCCGCCGGCGTATGGCGCAACTTGTCGAGGGCAAGCGCGTCGAAGACGCCCAGGTCGAAGTCGAGATGCCCGACGAGCTTGAAGGCTTCGATTCCATCCTTGAATTCGGTCCCGGCATGAGCCAGGAGGAGCTGTACGAGGACTTCCAGGACTTTGCCACGCGCTATCAGAGTCACGCCCAGGGCCGCTACCGCCGCGTCAACGTGAAAGAGGCGCGCCGCATTCTCACCGAGCAGGAAACGGAGAAGCTCATTGACCACGATGCTGTCGTCGATGATGCCCTGAATCGTGTCGAGGAGATGGGTGTCGTCTTTATCGACGAGATGGACAAGATCGCCGGGCCGTCGGTCCAAGTCGGACCCGACGTCTCTGGCGAAGGAGTGCAGCGCGACTTGTTGCCCATTGTCGAAGGCTGCACGGTCACCAGTCGCTATGGCCCGGTGCATACCGATCACATTCTGTTCATTGCGGCCGGCGCATTCTACAAGAACAAGCCCGCAGACCTCCTGCCGGAATTGCAGGGCCGTTTCCCGCTGCGTGTCGAGCTCAAAGCTCTTACACAGGCGGACTTGGTGCGCATCCTCAAGGAGCCGCAGAACGCTCTAACCCGCCAGTACCAGGCGCTAATGAGCACGGAAGAGATCAAGCTGGAGTTTGCCGATGACGCGCTGGACGAGATCGCCCGTTTCGCTTGCCTGATGAATGAGCGTAGCGAGAACATCGGCGCCCGCCGCCTTTCGACGATTATGGAGCGGCTCCTCGAAGACGTCTCCTTTGACGCTCCAAAATACAAGGGGCAGACGGTCACCGTCGACGCCGCCTTCGTCCGCCAGCGCCTTGAGGGCCTCATTGCCAACGAAGACCTGAGCAAGTACATCCTTTAGTGCCCCAGCCTTCCGAAGCCGTCAATCTTCGGAAGGCTTTCTTCACATACGCATGAGGAGGCTGCACGATGACTGATCCAGCCAGCGATGTCCTCCACTCAAGCCCCGTCGTCACCCGCTACCCTGGCAATCCCGTCCTTTCTGCAAAGGATGTCCCATACCATGCCACGCTTGTCTTCAATGCCGGCGTCGCCAAATACCAGGGGCGCTACGTCATGGTCTTCCGCAATGACTACGGGTCAGAGGCGGAGAAGCGTCTGGACGGGACCAACATGGGCCTGGCCTACAGCGATGACGGCGAGACATGGAACGTCCAGCCAAAGTTTCGCTTCGATATGCAGGACGAGGAGATCGAGCGCTGCTACGATCCACGACTGACGGTCATGGACGGACGATGTTACATGTGCTTCGCCGTTGACACGCGCCACGGCTTGCGCGGCGGTATTGCCGTCACAGAGGATTTCGAACACTTCGAGATTCTGAGCTTGAGCGTGCCCGACAATCGCAACATGGTGCTCTTCCCGGAGAAGGTGGGCGGCAAGTACGTGCG
>CAYOEZ010000353.1:0-2807 GCA_964402955.1 uncultured Ktedonobacterales bacterium
CTGGCCGTGCCGCTGCCGCTGCCCGCAGGCGTGCTGCCAGAATAGCTGAGCGTACCCGACTGCACCGTTGCCGTCATGCGCATGGTTGACGATGGTGAGTCCACGTCGTCAACCACAATGGCCGGGTGAATATCGGTGGCCACATTCTGGATAACCGAGATTGCGCCAATTGTCACAGTCGGCGCATCGTTGACCGCCTGCACAAGGAAGTTTCTTGACGCGGGAGGAGCTGCAAGGCTGCCGGGTGTGACGCTTGCCCCATCCCTGTAGTTCACCGTCAGCGAGTCGCCACCGATGAAGCCGGTGACCGCCTGGTAGACCAGGGCGTTTGGCGCTGCAAGCCAGCCTGTAATGTTCACCAGGCTGCCCGTGACAAGCACCTGCCTGGTTCCGCTGCCCGACACACTCAGCCCGGAAGGATTTGCGGGAGAGACTGTCAACGTGGCAAAGCTCCCCACGGTCGCCGTGAATGTGGCCGTCTCGGAGCCGATGGCATCCACATCGCCAATGGTCACGAGGCCGCCAACGGACAGCGGCGTCGTCTGGTCCACGTTCGGCACGACGGCAAGCGCCAACGTGGGCGCATCGTTGTGCGCTGCCACGCTCACCGTCGCCCTGGCAGTGTTGCCAGCACTATTGACTGGTCCGCTGTCAAACAGTTGGAAGTCAATGAGCCGAGGAGTCAGATTGGGCGTGTTGCTGGTGTTGGCATATGTGACGCTCTGCAATGCGGCCAGATAGGTCGAAGGGGACGCGTTTCCTGTAAGCGTCAATTGCCCAGTGCCGCCATTGTAAATCACGGATAGAATACCGCCTGTAGCATTCAACGTCTCCTGCCCGGTGTTGAGCAGATTCGTAATGCGCACTGTGGCTGAGGTCAGGTTTGGTGGAATATCAATATCACTGACAGCAGCAGCAGGGGCAAGTTGCACGGGAGCGCCGTCCTCAGTGTAGGCCGCACTCGTGTCCGTTGTTGTTGCGGTCAGCTTGAGCCGGGGCGCGTCATTGCTGTTCGTCACCGGGAAGGTGGTCGTCTTGGTATCGGACAGGCCGGGTGCAACAGGATCGTTATCGTTCACCGCAACCGTTATCGTCTCAGTAGTGGAGAAGTCAGCGTTCCCCGTGTAGGTCAGGGTCCCCCCCTGCAGTTGCACAGCGGTGCCATTCACGGTGATGGATGGACCATTGTTAACGATGATTGACGCCGATCCGGCGTACACCAGGCTGCCGTTGGCGACAGTCACGGTCATGCTCATCGTGCCGGTCGTGTCCACATCCGTCACGGCGAAGCCGGCGCGGATATCGGTTGGCGTCTCCTCGAGGACAGTGGGGAAGCTGAGGAAGGCGATTTCCGGCGCATCATTCACCGGCGTCAGCGAGATAGTCTTTGTAGCCGTATTGCTGGGCGCGCCGGTGGCACTGCTGCGCACTGTGAATTCAACAACCTTCGTAGTGCTTGCGGGCTTCTTGCCCTTCTGACGCGTGTAGGCCACCCGCCGCGCCACGGCCTGCACAGCGGCTTCGGTCGCGCCGTCGTTGAGCGTCACGACAATCGTGTAGTCCTGGGGCTTGAACAGCGTTCCCAGTGAGACACCGTTGTAACGCACGTCTCCACCAACCACCGTAATGAAACCGCCGTCCTCAATCGACAGCACGTCGTTCTTTTCGGCCGACTGCACAGTGGCCGTAAACGCACCGCCTGTGAACATGGGGCTGTCGAGGTCAGTCACTGTGATCGCCGGGTCAATAGGATACGGCGTGCTGTCTTCGACGGCTAGCGTCGGGCCTTCCGAGGTGGTCACCACAGGCGGGTCGTCGGTCCGCTCCACGGTGACGGTGGCGGCCACGGCCTGTGAATCGGCCCCCTGCGCATCGCGCACCTGGAAGAGGAGCGTGCGCGGCGTCGTATTCGGGTTCTGACTTGTATTGGTATAAGCAACGCTCGCCAGCGCGCTCTGGTAGGCGGCCTTGGTGGCCGAACCGGCGAGCACCAGGCGGCCGCTGGTGGCATCGTAGGCCACACTCAGTGCCCCGGGCGCGCCCACAAACAACTGCTCGGTGTCGGGAACTTGCAGGTTCTGAATCTGCACCGTGGCCGAGAGCATGTTCGTGTCGTCCGGGTCGGCGACGATGAGCGCCGGCGCGACGATCGGGTTGCCGAAGTCTTCCTTGAAGGCGACCGTGGTGGTCACGCCGGGCGCGCCGCCGTTGAGGTCCAGCGCGGGCGGGTCATTCACGCCCGTAACGGTGACGTTGACGCGGCCGATGGCCGTAAACGCGAAACGGTCGCGTATCGTGTAGTTGTAGCCGTCCACCCGTTGTTGGCCCGCTTGCAGCGCGTCGAAGCGCGTTGCAGCGGTGAATGTAACCACGCCGGTGGCAAGGTTGGGTACAGCCGTGCCCGTAATTGGCTGCGTGCTCACGCTCACCAGCTGGATTGTGTCGCCCGCCGAGTTCGCAAGCACATTCTGCGCCACGAACTGATCCTCGTTGATAGTGAACGCGTAATTCGCGGCCACAATCTGCTCGGCTACGATGACTTGCACCGTGGCAATACGCCCCGTCGCACTCTGGTCATCATCGCTGACGCGGAAGCCCACGCTGTATGTGCCGGGCGTGACGTAGACATGCGATGCCGGAATGGTGCCGGTCGTCGGCACGCCGGGGCTGCCGTTTGTGACTGACGTGACCGGCGTCGCCGTGCCGAGAGGCCCATCGCCCCAGTCGGGTATGTAGGAGAAGGTCTCCGCCAGCGGTGCGCGCGTAAAGCCGGGGTCGCTGAAGGTTTGGCGCACGGCCAGCGTTTC
>CAYOEZ010000354.1:0-2797 GCA_964402955.1 uncultured Ktedonobacterales bacterium
CCGCGGACATGAGCAACACTCCTCCAAAGTCGGCAACACAAGATAGAACCGAGTGGTCGCACACGTACTCTTGACGCCGGCGCGATAATGTGCTAAAACAGAAGCGGGACTCGCACCACAACAGCAGCCACATTTACCCGGATCAAGGAGGATCATTATGGTAGGATACGTCACACAGCTCGAGAAGAAGACGCTGGCCAACACCTACTTCCGTGAGGTGCTCTTCACGGGCCCCTTCAGCCAGCTCGTCGTGATGTCGATCGCTCCCGGCGACGACATCGGCATGGAAACACACAGCCATGTCGACCAGTTCATCCGCATCGAGGAGGGCAGCGGCAAAGCGATCCTGAATGGCGAGGAACACGTCCTGGCCGACGGTTCAGCCGTGGTTATCCCGGCCGGGGTGGAGCACAACATCGTCAACAGCTCGCCGACCAGGCCGTTGCAGCTTTACACGGTCTACACGCCCCCGCAACACCCGAAAGGCACGATACACAAGACCAAGGCTGAGGCGCTCGCCGCCGAAAAGCACCACTAGCCGATCGCGAACGCGCCCACGACACATACACCCTTGGGGTCGCGGAGACCCTGAGGGTGTATGTGTTCTGCTCTCCCTCCGATTGACGCCCCAACTACACGCTGCTATAATGACTTTGGGGACACAACACACATCACCACATCCTCATCCCCGACATAAGGAGGTTCTCATGCAAGGACGCATGAAAGCAATTGTCAAGGCGCGTTCCGGCCCCGGCGCTGATATCCAGATGGTCAGCATCCCCGCGGTCGGGCCGAACGACGTGCTCGTCAAGATTCAGGCAGTGTCCTTATGCGGCACCGACAAGCACATTTACGATTGGAATGAATGGGCAGCGGGCCGTATTCACCTACCCCGATTGATCGGCCACGAGATGTCGGGCGTTGTTGTCGAGACGGGCGCCGAAGTCGCATCGGTCAAGCCTGGAGATTTCGTTTCCTCGGAGAGCCACATCGTTTGTGGTCACTGCTTCCAGTGCCGCAATAACCAGAAGCACATTTGCGCCAACCTTCTCATCCTGGGCGTCGACACGGACGGCATCTTCGCCGACTACGCCGTTTTGCCCCAGGCGAACTGTTACAAGAACGACCCCAAGCTGTCCCCCGAGATCACCTGCATGCAGGACGCCATGGGCAACGCCGTCTATACGGCGCTCTCCGGCGAGATCGTGGGCAACACGGTGGCGGTCATCGGCTGCGGGGCTATTGGCCTGGGCGCCATCCCCGTCTGCAAAGCCAGCGGAGCGAAGGCTGTCTTCGCTCAAGACGTGAGCGCCTATCGCCTGGACCTGGCCAAACGCCTGGGCGCCGATATGGTGCTTGATCCCAGGACAACCGATGTCGTGAAGACTGTCGTCGACGCCACTGACGGTGTGGGCGTGGACGTGGTGTTGGAGATGTCGGGAGTCCCGGCAGCCATTGCCCAGGGCTTCCAGATGCTGCGCAAGGGCGGGCGCGTCTCCATGCTGGGATTGCCCGACGGCCCGCTACAGATGGACCTCAATAACTGGATCATCTTCAAGGGCGCGACCGTGCTCGGCATCAATGGGCGCGAGCTTTACCGCACATGGGACAAGATGGCAGCCCTGCAAGTGTCGGGACTGGTGGATTTCTCGCCTATCGTCACCCACCGCCTGCCCTTCGAGGACTTCGCCAAAGGCTTTGAGCTGATGCACACCGGCCAATGCGGCAAAGTAGTGTTGATTCCATAGATCGGGTACATTTTGTACCCGGTTGGGTACATTTTGTACCCGATTGTGGTATAATGGTTTGATGCTGAACATCCTGACTGCATCAGAGGCGCGCAGCAAGCTCTTGACCCTGTTTGTCCTGAATCCAGACACGGACTACTACCTCAAGGGCCTGGTGCGTCGCCTCAACGAAAACAACAACTCGATACGCCGTGAGCTCAACCGGCTGGAAGCCGTCGGCTTTCTGTCGGCGCGCCGTGCAGGCAATGTCAAGTACTATCGTCTCAACCGTTCGTGCCCCATCTACCCCGAGATCAAAGGACTTGTCCTCAAGACCAGCGGCATTGCCTCCGTTCTCCAGAAGCGCCTCGATGAGATCGGGCAGATTGACCAGGCCTTCATCTACGGCTCATTCGCCACGGGCACGGAACACGCTTTGTCAGACATTGATCTTCTCATTGTCGGTCAAGTTGACCTGACCAGATTGCGCCTGCGCCTGCGCGAGGCTGAGCGCGAACTTGGCAGGGAGATCAATGAAACTGTCTACAGCGATGATGAGTTTGGTCAACGACTGCGCGACGGCGACCCGTTGTTGCAGCGGATCATGGCGGCGCCGCGTATCCACCTCATAGGAGGCAACGATGACGCGCATCGATGACTTGTTTTCTCAGGGTAAGATCCGACGCCAGCGCTTCAATCCGAAAGAGGTAGAGCAGACCCTGCAGCGCGCCCGAGATGAGTTGGATGCAGCGCAGATGGTTGCCGAGAAACACAACGAGTCTGCGTTTGAGCTTGCCTACAACGCCATGTTTCTGGCCGCAACTGCGCTCATGCAGCAGGATGGCCTGAGGACAGCCGCCGAAGGGCATCATCGTACCCTCGTTGACTACCTCGAAGAGCGTATAGGAGCGCTGGACATGGGCCTCGTCAACGAACTGGATGAAGCGCGCAAGCGGCGCAACCTGACGTTCTATGACCGCCGGCGCATCACCAACCGAGAGCTGCAACACATGTTGATGGCCGCTGATCTGTTCGTGGAGTTTATGGGCGGGCTAATTGTGGAGTACGGG
>CAYOEZ010000355.1:0-2780 GCA_964402955.1 uncultured Ktedonobacterales bacterium
CTATAGCAAAAAAACGGAGAGGAACAAATGCTGCAGACTGACAGCAACACTGATCGCGGCAACACGCCAGTAATCCGGGTGATGATCCTCGAAGACGATACGTTCGCAGAGCAGGCTATGAGAGATTGCATCAACGACACCGATGGCATGGTTGTTGTTGCGAGTTGTGATGATCCAGCGACTCTCATCGAACGCGCGGCAAGTGATCATCCCGACGTGGTGGTCATCGACCTACGCATCGACAATGACTATGATGCTGGATTGTCCGCTATGCAGGAACTCAGGAAGTCTGCGCCGCATATTAAGTTCGTTGTCCACTCAGGATATTTGAGCCCAACTGATGCACGCGATGTCCGGAGATTCGTCGCTTGCATTGATGCAGGAGCGCAAGCCATTGTGCAGAAGGCGAAGAAAAACCAGCCTAGCTTGATTGAATTGATCAGATTGGTGACGGCTGGCCGCGAGCACTATGACCTTGAGCTGGTCAAGAAGATGAGGCAGTATGTTAACCTTCAGCATCTTGCCTCTGGTACGGGTGAGGCCACCGACATCCCAATGCTATCGGCCAGAGAGATGGACGTGCTCAATTTGGTTGCTGAGAACAACGGCGACAAGGAGATTGCACAGAAACTCCACATATCAATCAACACGGTCAAGACCCATGTCAAAAGCATCAACGCCACGTTGGGAGTTCACAGCCGCCAGGATGCTGTCAGGTTCGCCATTGCTCTGGCACTCTTACCAGGACCAGTGCCTACTCCCTCCGCGTCCGCAGCAAGTGAGCCTGGGCAGAAGTGAGTAGCGGATTCGTGCCTCTCCACCTGGTTAACCCAGGCAGCATATTGTAGGATACTCAGAGGGTGACCCCAAGTCACCCTCTTTCTGCACCCTACGGGGAATGTACAGGAGTTGGGGAAATATGATATAGGTATGATGGGAGGACCAAGATCAGCGTCAGGCGATGCACGTCGGATGCGCCACGGACGTCGGCAATCTTGGGCAAACATGAGGAGGATGCCGCAATGGATGATGATGTTATCGGGGAACTGGTAGTGTTTGTCCTAAAGGTGGTGTTCTGGAGTCTTGTGCTCGCCGCTCTGGCCATCTGGTGGATACTGAAGACGACGACGCAGGTTTGTGTGGCCTGGGTTCGCAGCACCACCTGGTGGCAAGAGCGGGAACTCAAGCAATCTATGGCCAGGGCTGCCGCACAGATTAAAGCCGTCGAGGATGAGACCAGAGCTGCCATGCGTGCAAGAACCGCGCAGGCGCTGGATGAGTTGCGATCACATGCTCGTTAGGATCGATCTCCGTTAGTTGTTCAGCACGATTAGCCGCACCTGTAGAAGTAAGGAGGAGAACAAGATGGCTGCTCAATGCATTGCAAGCCGCTTACATGAGTTCCTGCACCGTCGGGACGGGGGGGAGATCGTCGACCGCATCCGGAGAGAGGTCATCAACGATACCTCACCGAATGATCGGCTGCGCCTCCGCCCTGAGGATTGGCTGCTGCACAGCCAGCAGCCCCGAATCTTCGACACGGGAGAAATCATGCCGGAGAGCTACGTGACCGGGAGCTACCGATTGCTCCCGCCAGAGGAAACTGTCGCACGCACGCCGCAGGAACAGGAGAAGGAGAAGGAGGTCAAGCAAAATGCCGATCTACACGGATGACACGAACAGGACCAACTCGCCGGCGTCTCCCAGGCAGACGGGCGTCCTGGCTGGTCCTTTCAGCAGTGTGCCTGAGCGCCTTTCCTCAACTCGTCAAGGAAGGCGTCTGCTGCAACAGATGGATCTTGAAGCTGGAGAGATTGTAGGTCGCCAGATACTCACCAGGGGGGCGCAACAGTCTGTCCGCTGCATATACAGCGATCTGTTGGAGCAACGGGTTACCTACATCATCGAGGTGGGGCCAATTGTTAATCGTGAGGAGCTGTCGCCAATGGCCAAACAGGAAGTGTCCAGAAGCGCCAATGTGGACTATGCTGAATTGGACGTTGAACTGCGCAGGATTGCACGCACTTGCTGCCGGGCAATAGCGGCCATCGTGGAACGGCCGCTAGCCTCCAGCCGTTCGGGATCGCTCCTGGACGGATTTTCACGATAGGAGAAGCGTATGTCTAGCGGGGCGCAGGACGGCGCAGCGGAAGCAGTTGCCGGCATCGTCGTAGGCGCGGTGGGTGGAGTCATCCTGCTCGGCGCTGCAGTTGTCAACACCATCCTTGAGCGGCGGCGACAAGACGAGTTGGCCGATCAGGAAGTAGCTCGCCTGCTGCTGGAAGCTTATCTCAACCGGCGACCAGGAGTTGCTCTGGGCGACAGCGGCGTGTCGTTCCGCTACCAGGATGCTGTGTCGCCGGCGGACGAAGAAGAGGATGAAAGCCTCCTCAATCGTTTGTTTGGCGTAGAGTGATCAGTACGGGTTACCAGTACGGAGGTTGTGCGGAGGTGGTCAACGACCTCCGTACTGTTTCCCGGGGGTTTTGGCACATTCGTTGAGGAGATATAGGGTGCGCAAGAGACTGCGCCTGTCGCAGAGACAGCAGCGGATTGTGGCAGTGGTTGAGGCCCTGGGCTGGGCGTCCGGCTCACAGTTGGCGTTCCTGGATGGCGCTGACCTGGGCCAACGCAACTACTACACCGAGGAGTATCTGCCACAACTGGTGCGCCGGGGCAAGCTGTGGACACGGGATTGGGGTCGGGAGCGCATCTACCGCCTGCCGTCGTACGGCACGGGCCGCAACCCCAACATCGTTCACGCCCTGGCGGCCGGCTGG
>CAYOEZ010000356.1:0-2749 GCA_964402955.1 uncultured Ktedonobacterales bacterium
TGCGAAAGCGTGGCGCCACCGTGTGGCCGACGGGACAGGTCCGCGCGCCGGTGTCTGAATCAAAGCTAATCCACCGGCAAAGCCGGTGGATTAGCTTTGATTTATATGTCAATATAAATGTTCAGGGTTTCTGGCCGGACCTCTAGCTTGTGCGGCGTACTTCGCGCTGCCGGGAAGTCTTGTAGCCTGGCTTGTGCGAGGCATTGGATGTTGCCCGTATGATCTTATTAGCCTGGCTTTAGCAGGCTCCTCTTTGCACCCGGTTTCAACCGGGGTGGGGAGAGGCCGTATACTTGTTTGAGCGCGCTTCAGCGCGGCTTATCGAGGGGCTTCAGCATGAATAGTTCTGGCTCAGGGCACGCTTTCAGTGAAATATACCTTCACCTGAACTGGCATTGTTTGAAAGATCGACCGCTGATCACAGAAAGTGTCGAGTCGGCGCTGCATGGATTCATCGAGGAGTACTGCGCGAAGATCAAGGGCATCCACTTCAAGGGACTGGGTGGTACAGAGACTCATGTTCACTTGGTGTTCCAGATCGAGCCATCTGCGGGGTTGAGCGAGTTCATCGGACAGGTGAAGGGGGCGAGTTCGCATGAAGTGAACAAGCAGTTCGGGGCTGGGACGATCTCATGGCAGAGGGGATACGGGGTGGTCAGCTTCTCGAAGAAGCACTTGGATAGTGTGTTGCGGTATGTCGCCCAACAGAGGGAGCACCATGCGCGGGGGACGACGAATGGCACTTTGGAGGAATCGGGAGGAGATTCGGAGTGCTGAAGCGGCTCGAAAAGCCACGCTGAAGCGCGCTCGATGTACTGGTGTGGTCCATCACACCCCGGTTGAAACCGGGTGCAAAGGAGAGCCCGCTAGAGGCAGGCGAATGGCATGGCGAATGTGGTCATGTGGCGAATGTGGCGAATGTGGTCAGGTCTTGATTTATGAGGTCTTTGGAAGCGAGTGACATACGTGGTGATGGCAACCACTTTTTCTGTACGCCACGTAGCCGGCGTTCCGCTACTACATTCAACGGGCAGTCTACTTCGTCTACTAACGGATCCTCCCAGATTAGCGCCCTCCCATAATTGCCGGTGCGGGGGGCTTGCTATGTTGCCTGATCAGGTGGTAACGTTGCAGCAGAAGAAGATGCTCTGCCCAAGGCTAGATCGGGGTGGCATGGACAGATGAGCGAGCTATTGTTTGACGTGGTGACGCCGTTGGGATTCAACGTTCGTTGCACGGAAGCTTACTGGACTTTCATCGTCACTCACAAGCACCCTGTCCTTAAAGGCCAAGAGGAGCAAATCCGGCAGACGTTGCGGCGACCCGACGAGGTGCGGCGGAGCCGATATGACGGAAACGTGTATCTTATGTACCGTAAGGTCGAATCGAGATGGCTGTGTGCCGTCGTGCGGTTCAAGGTAGGAACGGGCTTCCTTATCACCGCCTATCCTACTGACGCGGTCAAGGCTGGAGAGAGCATATGGAAAAGCTCAAAGTAATCCACGATGTGGCGGGACACACGCTAACCGTGTGGTTCGACGACCCATCCAAAGAGCACACCTGCGAGGAGACGACCGAGGAAGTGGTCCTCATGAAAGACGTCGACGGCAACCTCATCGGCTTTGAGGTTCTCCACTACCGCACGGCCGAGAGATCCACCGGACTGGCCGTGGAAACCGTCATCTCGACCACCGAGTAGCGCGAACGGAGAAGCATTATCCCTGCTATCGTTCAGGAGGCAATGACCACGCTACGGTATACCTGTGAGGGCTGAATTCGTAGCCGCCCGTGACCACACCGAGTACCTGCCCTGTCTGCGAGTCTATTACCGGGCCTCCGCTGAAACCAGGTCCAGATTCTGCGTTCAAGAGGATCAGGCGTGGATCTGATGTACTCTGCAGTACCTTGGCGATAGTTCCTGCCGAGTACTTCAAATGGTAGCGATTATCGGCGAACACGACGCCGATCAGGAAGATGCTGCGCCCCTCCGCGGGAACATTCGATGACACCTTCAGCGCGCTGCAAGTCTCCGTGCCAGACTCGATGCGGTAACAGCCGACGTCATACGTCAGTTCGGTGTCCTTTAGATACTCACCTGTGATACGGTACTCCTTTATCACCACGCGCGCTGTGTTGCCATAGGTCATATGGATCCCCTGGCACTGCAGCTTTCCCAGGAAGCTTCCCTTCAAGTCAACTGGCCTGGCAAGGGCTATCGCGCTCTGTGAAGCGGTGTGGCCTGCGGTCACAATAAGCCCATTCCCAATATGAAACCCTGTCGCCGGCTTCAGTCCTTGGACCTTGACAAATCCCCCAGAAACCGGCTCGCCAACTACGCGCTGAGGAAGAAGACTAACGACAGACGGCACAGCATCCCTAACGCACGGAGGTGCCGTCTCGTCAATACGCCTTGGGTATCCGGGATCTACTGAACTCAGAACGAATAAGAGCAGGATATACATTTCCGCATGCCCATCGACATTACCGTGAGTGTAACAGAGCGGCGACACGAGTCAACATATCATCCTCGCCGGTCAGATGTACCCACACCACCTTGGCTTCTCGCGCGGCCAGGCTGCCACTACTGCCGAGGGTAGCAGGGGTAGGGGTAACTGTTACGTCCAAGCGCCGCTCGCGCTGATCTGATGTCGGAGATCACTCGAAGAGTGAGTAGCGCCAGTACTCACTGACTTGGATGCATATTTCGGCGCGAGTAGGCCATCGGATACGGCGGGGCGCGGCCACTAAA
>CAYOEZ010000357.1:0-2749 GCA_964402955.1 uncultured Ktedonobacterales bacterium
AAGCATCGTGGGATGACGCTCTGCGCACAGTCGCTGGACGACTGCAGGGTGCGAAGTCGGCGGCTGCACTCGTGTCGGCGCGCACGACGAACGAATCACTGGCGTCGTTCAAGCGTTTCTTCACCAACGTCGTCAAGAGTAAGCAGATTGCATTGATTGATGGCGCTGTGCCCCCGCTCGATCTGGGAACTCAGGGTACACTCTCTGACCTGCTGGCCTCTGACTGCGTCGTGGTCGTAGGCGGAGATCCTCTGCGTGAGCAGAAGGTGCTCGGCTATCTGACCAAGCGGGCGGTCGACAAAGGCGCTGTTCTCGTCGTCGTGAACGATGCTGCCAGCGGACTCGATGCTCAGGCGCGCCTGACTTTCCCAATGGCTCAGCTTGCTTCGGCGGAGGGCGTCGTGCAGGCCAACCAGCAACCCATCGTCGTCTACGGCGCCGGCCTCAGCCCGCACGTCTACGCTACCCTCAAAGCCTGGCCGGCCAAGACGCGCTTCCTGCCGCTGGTGAAGGGCGCCAATGCGGTAGGAGCAGCCCGGCTGGCGATTACGACCAAGGCTGTGCACGGCGACGCCCTCTACGTCCTGGCGGGCGACGATCTGCCCGGCAGCAAGGATCTGCCTACGGCTGATTTCACTGTCATCCAGGCTGCCTATGAGAGCGCGTGGACCGAGCGCGCCGATGTCGTCTTACCTGCCCAGGTGTGGACGGAAAAGAGCGGGCACATAGTCAATGTCGAGGGGCGCGAACTGCCGGTTGTCCCATTTGTCACGGCGCCCAAGGGTATCCCTGCGGACGATGTCGCCTTTGGCATTCTGACGATTCAAATGGGGAAGCCGCAGACCCAAGAAGCGCGCACCTCTGTGACGACATAGCCTGGCGACATCCTGGGTTTGTCGCCGGCGACCGCAAGAGAATTGGGACAAGGAGAGCAGACAGTGACCAAGAAGATACAGGTGGCAAGTGACTGGCTGGCGGGATGCGCCGGCTGCCACATGTCATTTCTCGACATTGACGAGCGCATTGTCAACATAATTGAGAAGGCTGACCTCACCTCGACGCCTATCACTGACCTCAAGCATCCCTCGCCAGAGGGTGTGGATGTGGGGATACTTGAGGGCGCGGTCAACAACTCGACGACGGAGCGTGTGGCGAAGCAGATGCGCGAGCGCAGCAAGATTCTCATCGCCCTGGGTGACTGCGCCTGCTTTGGCGGCATCGTCACCATGCGCAACTTCGTGCGCACCGAGGATGCCCTGCGCCGCGCCTACGTGGAGACAGAGAGCACCGTTGATGGGCGCATCCCGCGCCACGAAGACCTGGCGGTGATGCAGAATGCCCGCGCCCTCGATCAGGTCGTCGCAGTAGACATCTACATTCCCGGTTGTCCGCCATCGGCCGACGCAATCTACTACGCGCTCAGCGAGCTGCTGGAGGGGCGCAAGCCCGTCTTGAGCGGCAAATACCTGGACTGGCACTGAGCTGTCAGAATCCGTCATAATCGTGCATTTCAGACCCAAAGGAGCGCCGGCATGGCACAAAAGATCATCATCGAACCAGTGACGCGTATTGAGGGACATGCCAAGGTGGCTGTCTACATCAGCGACAGCGGCCAGGTTGAGCGCGCCCTCTTCCAGGTCAACGAGTTCCGCGGCTTTGAGAAGTTCTGCGAAGGGCGGATGTTCTTTGAGATGCCGCAAATCACCGAGCGCATCTGCGGCATTTGCCCGGTGAGTCATCATTTGGCGTCGGCCAAGGCCTGCGATGAGATCATTGGCGTGCAGCCGCCGCGCCCGGCCACCCTGCTGCGTGAGCTCATGCACATGGGCCAGGTCATCCAGTCACACTCGATGCAGGTCTTCGAGTTGAGCGGCCCCGACTTGCTGCTGGGATTCGATGCTGATCCCGCCATTCGTAACGTCGTTGGTCTCTATCAGGCCAATCCTGATCTGACCGTCAAGGCGATCATGTTGCGCAAGTTTGGCCAGGAGCTCATCGCCAGGCTGGGCGGGCGGCGCATCCACCCCAGCTTTGCGGTGCCCGGCGGCGTGAACTCTGCCCTGGCTGCCAAAGATCGCGAGAGCATCCTGGCCGACGTTGACACCATGATCGCCAGTGTTCAAGAAGGCATTACGGTGATCAAAGGCTGGATGGATGCGCACATGGAAGACATGGAGAAGTTTGGCGTCTTCTCCAGCGGCTATCTGGGCATGGTGAGCGCCGACAACGCTCTTGAGCTGTATCAGGGCGATGTGCGTCTGGTTGGCCCGCAGCGCCAGGAGGTGCAGCGCTTCGATGGCCGCCACTACCTCAGCCACATCGGTGAGCGCGTCGAGCCGTGGACCTACCTGAAGTTCCCCTATTATAAGGGGCTGGGCTGGCCGGAGGGAACGTACCGCGTTGGGCCGCTCGGCCGCGTCAACGCCGCCGACAAGATGGCGACGCCGCTTGCTCAGCGGGAATTCGGGATCTTCCAGAGCATGCGCGGCGGCAAGGTGATCGAGGGCACGCTCTACTACCACTATGCGCGGCTTATCGAGGATCTGTACGCCGTCGAGCGGACGCGCGAGTTGCTCGACGACCCCGACATTCTCTCAACAGACATCCTGCAAACCGGTTCAGTCGCCAACCGTTAAGGCGTCGGCGTCATTGAAGCGCCGCGCGGCACCCTGTGGCATCCCTACTGGGTCCACGACGAAAGCCAGCCCACCAAGGTGAACATGAACGGTGCCCAAGGTAAAAACAACCC
>CAYOEZ010000358.1:0-2676 GCA_964402955.1 uncultured Ktedonobacterales bacterium
GGGCCGTCCATTCCCTGACCTTTCTGTCAGCGGTGGCCCTCGGCATCCTGCTGGCATATGTGGCGCGCGCTGGACGCGTCCTCTCACCGTTCATTCTGGCCATCCAGACGACGCCCAAGATCGCCCTGGCCCCACTCTTCGTCGTCTGGTTCGGCTTCGGCGCTACGTCGAAGATCATCATCGTCGCCCTAATCACCTTCTTCCCCGTGATGGTCAATGCCGTCGCCGGCTTCAGCGCGCTCGACGCCGGGCTGGCCGAGTTGATGCGTTCTCTCTCGGCTACCCGCCGCCAGTCGTTCCTGCTGGCGCGCCTGCCGGCTGCGCTGCCCAGCCTGTTTGCCGGGGCGCGCATTGCTGTCGTACAGAGCGTCGTCGGCGCAGTCGCGGCTGAGTTCGTCGGCGCCAAAGAGGGGTTGGGCTACCTGGTGCTGTACACCGGCAGCCTGCTGCAGACGGATCGCCTCTTTGCCGTGCTGGTCGTTCTGCTCGTGCTCGGTCTGGCGCTCTACTGGCTCGTCGTCGCCCTTGAGCGACGTGTTGTCACCTGGTCATGACCTTGTGGCCGTCACTATGGCAGGCGGAGGGTTGGTGGCGCTCTTTGCACGTCTGCGCTTGTTGTACTCAGGCAGTATGGAAGGAGAAGACACAATGAAACTACTACGCGTGTTGCTCATCGCTCTCGTGTTGGCAACGGGGTGTGGAGCACAATCGCCGCGCTCGCTCGAGCCGATCACCCTCGTCATCCCCGTCAGCGAAATGGGGCTGCCCTACGCTGAATTCGCCGTCGCTCAGGAAATGGGCTACTTCGCCGCCGAGGGTTTGAAAGTGGACTTGCAGTTGCAGCCGGGCTTGACTGACGGCATCAAGGCCGTGGCTGCCGGCGCGGCGCAGTTTGTCTTTCCCGCGCCCAATGTGGTCATGATCGGGCGATCGAAAGACCTGCCCATCGTCTCCGTCTTCGGCTCGGTGCAGCGCTACCAGTTCGGCTTTGCCGTTACCGCCGATTCAGCCCTCACCCGCCTGCCCGATCTCAAGGGCAAGACGATCGGTCTGCCCGTTGCCGGCACAGAGACCATTGTTATTCCCATCTTGCAGGCGGCCGGGGTGGCGGCCAACGATATCAAGATGGAGATCGTCGGCTTCGACGCCCGCCCTGCTGCCCTCACCCAGAGGCGTGTGGATGCCGTGCTGACCTGGGACACCGAACTGGCTACCTGGCGCGCCAGCGGCGTCTCAGTCAAGTTCTTCCCCGGCTGGGACTATCTGGACTACATGGGCAACGGCATCGCCACAAGTGAGAAGATCATCAAAGACAATCCCGACCTGGTGCGCCGCTTCTTGCGCGCCACGGTCAAAGGCATGGTCTTCGTCGAGGCCAGCCCAGCGGCGACGGTCGCTATCGTCAAGAAGCTCTATCCCGAGGCGGTCAAGGACGAGGCGTCGGCGCTGTCCGTGCTCGCTGCGGCCATGCAACGCACGCGCAGCACATACACTGCCGCCAACGGGCTTGGCTGGCTGCGCGTCGAACCGTGGCAGAAGCAGCAGGCAGACATGCTCGAGCTCAAGCTGCTCGACCGGTCAACCGATGTGCAGGCGATGATCACGAACCAGTTCATCGCCGACGCCAACCGCGTGGACAAGGCAGCGGTGATCAAACAGGCACATGACTACAAGCTACCCTAGCCGTGCTGCCTGCGGGCCTGTAGCCGCGATCGGTGATCGCGGAATCCTCGCGGCCAGTCGAATACCCGCGATCACCGATCGCGGCTACAACGTGTGCCGTGGTGAAGCGCACACAGATGGTGTATAATGGCTGCGCAACACAGCACACGAGGAGGACTAACCGTGCACATCACGTACGCCATCAGCCTATGGGACTACACGCACTACGCCGACTCGCCAAGCATCGAGCGCATCTGCGCCTCGCTGCGCGAGCACGGCTACGGCATCGAGCTCTGGCCAACCTGGCGCGACGAACAAGACCTCTACGACGAGATTGGACGGCGGCGCCTGGTGGCTGCCCTGCAAGGGATGCCGGTCACGCTGCACACCACGATGACCGCCAACACGATCGAGCTACACAAGAAGCAGATAGACGCCGCCGCTGCCGTGGGCGCGTCGCTCGTCGTCCTCCACCCCACCGATCTTGCGCCCAAAGGTGCATCGGCGCCCGATCTGGCGCTGACGCGCGCCGCGGTGGCCTATGCGAGCGAAAAGGGCGTCCGTCTAGCTTTGGAGAACGGCAAGTTCGGCTTCCTGGCAGAGGCGGCCAGCAACGTGGAAGGGCTGGGGATTTGCCTTGACGTGGGGCACATCTACCTGAACCACGAGAGCATGGCGGTTTTCCTCGGTGAGCTGAAAAGCCGGCTCATCCACCTGCACATACAGGATCTCATGTCCGATGTAGAGATGGCGGCGCTGCCACGCCAGATGAAGGACCATTACATCCCGGGCACGGGCAGCATCCCGCGCTCCGACTGGGAGTTGCTCGCTCGCACGCTGCACGAGGTTGACTTCAACGGCACTGCCGTCATCGAGGTTCAGCCGCGCCGGCCGCTGCAGGTCGGGCTGCTGACGAAAATGTTCTTCCAGGACCTGGCAAAGTAGACGCGTTGCCGGCGCCTCGCCGCATGGCGCGGCGCCGGCAACACTCGTGCTTGCCTACAGGCTGACGAA
>CAYOEZ010000359.1:0-2675 GCA_964402955.1 uncultured Ktedonobacterales bacterium
TGTCTGCCGACAGGCAGGTCAAGCCATTCAAAACCTTCAGTCTAAAAGCCTTCAGTCTATCTACCTGAGTCGTTATGGTGGTTGTATACACAGAAGGAGACGCCGCATAAGGAGTACGGAACCAAGAGAAGCTGCAGGGCGTGGTGAGACAATCAATCTCCGCGCCAGTCACAAACAGAAGGCGTTGATTGACCGGGCGGCGGAAGCGCTCGGCAGAAGCCGGTCCGATTTCATGCTCGACACAGCCTGCCGGGAAGCTGAAACGGTGCTGCTGGATCGGCGCTACTTTGCGCTTTCGCAGGATGCGTTCAAACGCTTTATAGCCATACTCGATACCCCGCCTGCGCGCAGTCTGAAGCTGCAGCGTTTCCTTTGGACCAAGGCGGTGTGGGACAAATGAGCGGGAGCCTCGATGCGATCGGGCCGCCCGAGAAATTGTCCGCAACGCATGACCTCTCGGACTTTGATTCCGGAGAGCCGGTGCTGGATGAATGGTTGCGCCGGCGCGCCCTTCACAACACTTTCCACGGCATCGAATCAGAAGCCCTGCTGATCCTGCTCGACAAGAAGGGCGTCTGCGCTTCGTCAGGCTCGGCGTGTTTGGCCGATTCCGATGAGCCGTCACACGTTCTCAAAGCGATGAACCCCAAATCCGCTGCCTCAAGGCAGATGATTCGGTTTTCGTTTGGCGTGGGGATTCAGAAGTCAGACGTGGCCGCAACACTGCAGGCTGTGCAGCGGACCGTGAACGCACTGCGCGGCTGAAGGTGCCATGAGACTGCCTGCGGACACAGCCATCGCCGAAGACAAGCTGGCGCGCTACCTGCTTTTGCCGCAAGCGCGCGGAGACAAATCGGCCTTCCTGGCGCGGGCGGGCTATACGCTGGAAAACGCTGACCAACTGTTGCGGGACTTGTGTACGCAGATTCTGCCGTTGGAAGCCGTGGCGCTGGAATCCAACAAGTTTGGCCGGTACTACGAGATTCGCGGCACGCTCACCGGCCCCAATGGCTTGATGCTGGCCGTTCGCACCATCTGGATGACCGAGTACTTGTCGGACGCCACAAAGTTCGTTACACTGATCCCAGACAAACGGAGGACATCATGAAGTTTGAGCTATACACTGATGTGGCGCTGACGTGCGACCTGCCGGAGCATCGCCTCCGTCGCGGCGACATCGTCAAGCTGGTGGACCACCATGTTGCCCGTGACGGCACAGAGGGGTACTCCATCGAGGTCTTCAACGCCGTCGGCGAGACCATTGCCGTCACCTCCGTCCCCGCCTCCGCCCTTGAAGCCCTCCGCGAAGACGAAGTGCTCAGCGCTCGAACGTTGTAACGCGACACTACTTCCCTCCATCTTTCCAGCACTGTCTGGCCATGCCGGTGTGGAGCTTGCCTTGGAAGCGCAGGGCGGGTGAGGCGCAATATGCCTGACCCGCTGCCGGTCATGGTGCTCGGCCGACTTGCGGTCGATACGGGTCTCCAGCGCCGTGGTGTCGGCAGAGGGTTGCTGCGTGACGCGGTGCTGCGCACGGTGCAGGCGGCTGAAATTGCCGGTATCCGGGCGATTCTTGTCCATGCGATCTCAGAGGCAGCGAAACGTTTCTATGAGGGATGCGGGTTTATCGCCTCGCCCATCGATCCCCTGACCGTCATGATTACGGTTGCTGAGGCGGCGAGGATGTTGGGCGAAACAGACCGAGACTAGTTCGGGAGGGGCCATCTCACCAGGGCTCTTTTGCCTGTCTGCGTGCCTGCCTGAGCGAGGACGCTCGCCCGCCTGCAAAGGCTGCGGGCAGGTAGAAGCCTTCATGAATAATGCAGGCTAAGACGGCCAGCCCGCGGTTCTGATTCTCCACTTGCATTATCTCAAGGAGCCAGGTATGGAAGGGAGTGTCACGATTGCCCCGTTGGCCCTTTGAGTGTTGAGATTCATACTGGAGGTCCGCTTCGATGAATGTGCCGTTGCTTGATTTAAAAGCTCAGTTCCAGCCCCTCCGTGCAGAGATCATGGCGGAGATACACACTGTCTGTGACGAGCAAGGATTTATCCTGGGGCCGCGCGTCGTGGCGTTTGAGGAATCCGTTGCCCGGTACATCGGGTCTCGCTATGGGATCGGGTGCGCCTCTGGGAGCGATGCGCTGTTGCTCTCCCTCATGGCCATGGGAGTGAAGGCCGGCGATGAGGTCATCACCATCCCGTTTACGTTTTTTGCCACGGCGAGCACAATTTCACGCTTGGGTGCGAAGCCGGTGTTTGTGGACATTCAGCCGGATACGTTTAATATCGATCCCGAGCTGATTGAACAAGCGATCACGTCTCGCACGAAAGCCATCATTCCAGTTCACCTCTTCGGGCAATGTGCGGATATGGCTGCAATCAACGAGATTGCCAAGCGGAAGAAGGTACGCGTCATTGAGGATGCTTGCCAAGCCATTGGGGCGGCACAGCAGGGGACGCGCGCCGGTGTACTTGGAGACACCGGGTGCTTCAGTTTTTTCCCCAGCAAGAACTTGGGCGGTTTTGGAGATGGCGGGCTCATCACGACCAACGACAAAGCCCTTGCCGACTCCATGGCCATGCTCCGTGTTCACGGGAGCCAGGTCCGCTATCTTCACGAGGCGATAGGGATCAATAGCCGGTTGGATGCGCTCCAGGCTGCCGTGCTCCAG
>CAYOEZ010000360.1:0-2665 GCA_964402955.1 uncultured Ktedonobacterales bacterium
CGCACATCCTCGATGAGGTCATGTGCTTCGAGGCGGAGGACACTCAACCGGTCTCTCCCGCCGGGTTGCCCTTGCCCAGTCATCCTGGAGGGAGAAACAAAACGATTGAGCACAATCTGAATGATGGCCGCAATAGGGACGGACAAGATCGCTCCTGTCATGCCCAGTAGAGACGTGAAGGCGGTGAAACTCAAGATAATGAGAATCGGGTTGACCCCCACAGCCGCGTTCATGACCCGAGGCACCAGGAGTTGGCCTTCCAACTGCTGGATAACGACAACGGCCAGGATGACCAGGATGATCTTGTCTGGGGAGCCGGTAACCGCGAGCAGAAGAGGCAGAATGGCGCCCAGGAATGGTCCCAGCAGAGGAACTGCCTCAAAGATGCCGGCGACGATGCCGAGCACCAGGGGTGAGGGCATCCCGATCAGCCACATGGAGACGGTCATGGCCACCCCGACAACCAGCGAAAGAATGGCCTGGCCGCGCAGGAACGCGCCAACCTTGCTTTCGGCCAGATCAACAAAATCCCGCACTTCGTTGCGCCAGGCCAACGGCAGGCGCAGCAGGAGCGAGCGGACAAGGATCTCCCGGTCAAGGGTCCAATAGAAAGCAAGGGCCAGAACAAAGATCATGCTGACCAGACCGCTGGCAATAGCGGGCGTAAAGCTGACTACCTGGCCCACGGAACCAACCGAACCGGTTCCGCCCGGGCTGATCAACTGCGCCGGCATGCCGGTGGCCAGACTGACAAGGATGGCATTGCCCGATCCTTGCAAGCTGCCGCGCACGGTCTCGTAGGCGGCGGGCGCCTTCGCAATAACGGCTGTGACCTGTTCAACCAGCAGCGGCAGCATCAGAGCGCCCGCACCAACAACGAGAACCAGCAACGCAACATAGACAACGCACACTCCCAACCAGCGCGGCAGCCCCACCCGGTACAGGATATCGACGGCGGGCGAGATAGCGATGCTCAGGACGATGGCCAGGAACAGGGCAAAGACAACGTCGCGGAACCAGAAGAATAGAAAGAGAGCAAATGCGACCGCCAGGACAGTTAGCGTAGCCGCCATCACGCTGCGGCCCGTCCAATTAGTTGTTATCAATTTGTCCTCTTGCATGCATCTCCTCCTCAGACAGGCGCTTTGGTGCTACAGCCGTTGTCCCGGGTTTGAACATCATCTCCGCGTCAGGCACGATGGGCAGGCCGTAGTTCTTGGCATACACATAGGTAAACGCTGCGCCAAACAGAACCATCAGAGCCGAGTAGTTAACCCATATCAGGACGACAATGATCGAGCCCGCCGCGCCGTAGACTGAGGCCGTGAAGAAAAAAGCCAGATACATCTGGATGGCGTAATTGCCCAGCCAGAAGAGTAATGCCGTGAGCGCAGCCCCTGGCAACACATCGCGCCAGCGGATACGGGCCTGGGGCAGGATCTTGAACATGGCTGCAAAGATCACCAGATTGATGAGAGGGGCCGGCCACCCACCAACAGCGGGCGCGGGCACGGCCAGCCAGGCAAAGAATGGTCGCACGTACTGCTCGTACAGCAGGCTACCCAATGTGTTGGCGAGTAGTGCAGCAAACAAGACGAAGCCGAGGCCCAGGACGATCGCGCTTGGCACGACCATTTGCTTGATCATGACATAGACGTTGCGTTTGACATCGGATTGGGGCCTGGCGGTCAGATTCCACATGCTGTTGAGGGATGCGCGCAGCCGCCCGATCAGGCTCCCTGCGCTGAACACCAGCACAATGAAGCTAATGACTACCGCGATCTGACCTGATGGCGTCGCTTTGCGGCTGGTGATCATCCCTCCCAGCAGATTGGCCGCATCCTGGCCTACTCTGCTCGCCGCCTCCCCAATAAGACGGTCGAAGAGCTGTTGCTGGTATGCCTGCCCAACCACAACAAGCACCAACATGACCAGAGGCGCAAGCGAGAATAGTGTGGCAAAGGCAATTGCTGCCGCATGCACGCCGGCTTCATTGCGTCCCCACGTGTTGAGTGTTTCCTGAAACAGGCCCACGACGGCACGTAGGGTCTTCATAATTATCGAATCCCTCTTACGCTCTCGCATCTGTAGGCGTCAGATGCCTGGCCGCCAGCAGCGCGTACGCTTCATTGATGTCTGCCGCCGTCAGCAAACCGATCAGCTCTTGATTGGAGCCCATGACCAGGAGCGCCGGCGTCCTGCTCGTCGTCATGCGCTGCTGGACTTCGAAGAGCGACTCGTTGGGAGACGCCACCGGCAGGTCGGTATGCATGACCTGACCTACCCGCACGTCTGCCCCCTGCGTGTGCAGCGCCTTGAGCACGTCGCCTCGCGTCAACAGACCAACGACCCGCCCGAGCTGCAAGACAGGGAAGTCCGCCTGGAACGTGGTCAACGTCAGGTTTACGGCCTGGCTAAGGGCATCGCCCGGGGACAGGGTCTGCACTTGTTTCGTTGTCGCCTGGCCGACGGTCATGCCGGCGAAAACATCCTTGACCTCCGACGACGTGCCTTCCTGGCTCGCACCTAACCAGACAAAGATGGCGATCAGGATCAGGCTGTAATTGCCGCTGCTGAAGCCCCATAGCCCAAGAAGCCAGGCCAGGCCTTGACCCACCGTGGCAGCTATAGCCGTGGCTCGCCGGTGGCTCAGGCGCATAGCCAG
>CAYOEZ010000361.1:0-2606 GCA_964402955.1 uncultured Ktedonobacterales bacterium
TGCTCTGTCCCTGGCGAATGACATGCGCAGATTTGCTTCGCATGAATCGTGAATTGGCGGCTCGACCGGCTGCCGCGATGACGTGCAGGAGCACCTGCAGTGGCAACAGGAGCGGCTTCGATGTTGAGCTTTCCACAGAGAGAAGACATACGGCTCATGCGTGCACCATTGACTGAGGTAGTTTGTCAGGTGCGATTTCCACCTATCTTGCGCATTGTGGCGGAGCAGCCCATTGATTTTCAGGACATGGTGCGCGCCGATTTTCCTGATCTTGAAGTCCAACAGGGCGTGCTGATTCAATCTGCCCCATTGCTATCGGCGCCGCCCACGGTGCAGACACAGCCTAGCGTCTTCCGCTTCAAGTCGTTGGACGGATGCCAGGTCGTGTCGCTGGCTTCGAGTTTCTATGCTCTGTCAACGACTGCCTACTCGCACTGGAGAGATTTCGCCACACTTCTGGAGACTATCGATCGGGCGGCTCGCCAGGTCTATCGCATCAGCTCGGCTCAGCGCATCGGACTTCGCTACATCAACCAGTTGACACTGGACAATACCGGAGCCAAAAGCGTGGCGGACTTCTGCGATATCGTGCGACCAGAATTGACGGTTCTGTTGAGACAGGCTGTGTGGCAGCAGCCACTCGAAACGCTGCACCACTTGCTTCTGGAGGCTGGCGAGAACGAGCGCCTAGCGTTGCGGGTGCATTTCCAGAGGGGAGACAAGCCTGCCCTTGTCTTGGATTTCGACTATTACGTCGAGGGAACTACCCCTCTCGACCAACTCCTCCCTCTCTGCAACCGATATCACGATACAATCTACAATGCCTTCCGGTGGTGTGTACCTGATGATAAGCTGATCGTCTTCCAGCCTGTACCAGGTGGAAACTGAGATGCTGATGAACACAGAACTCAAACCTCAGGTTGCCATGTCGTTGCCGCCCTTATTCAATATGACGCAGGATACTCCTGGATTTGCATGGGCTGCATCCGAATACGGGAGCGGGGATCTTCTCGCCACAGGCTTGCCCACTCAGCTTGGCGCTTTTGACGTGGAACGGCCTTCCCGCCGTTCGCAGTGTGCCCCTGTCGGCACAGACGAATTGCTTATGCGCCTCACCTTTCTTTTCTGGAGCCTGACTCTGCAGCGTAGCAACGGGAACGCGAGCACGGCAACAGGCCCATCAGAGCGCGCCGCCGTGCCTGTTGATCTGAACGTAACAGGGTACGAGGACAATGACATGCTGAGGCTGGAGCTAGCATCCGAAGTTGGCGACGAGAGAATGCTCGTGCAGATCGCTCAGCAGATGGACTGGACGCAACGGTCTAGTGCGGATTTCATACTTGCCACTCGTCTCGCCCTGGCTGCTGGGGCGTGTCTCATTGCACGTAGCCTGGCTGCTCAGGGAGCGAAGCTTCATCCAGTGAATAGTGAGCTCCAAAAGCTGTCGCGCCTTCTTGCCCCACCAAGGCTGTTGCGAACTGCCGCAGCCTCCCCGAACGCGTTGGTAGCCAATCAGCAATGGCTGCGTATCCATGGAGCAGAGCACAAGGGGAAGTGGGTAGCCTTGCTGGACGGTGTGTTCCTGGCGGGGGCCGACTCTGCTCAGGATATGACAGCCGGCCTCAGCCCGGAGCAGGCGCACGCAGCGATGATCACCAAGGTGTCCTGATGTTGAGTTATGCGGATGGAACGCCTTTTGACCAGGGTTCCTGTGGTTACGATCTCAGGCGCTCATACGAGCGCGATACCACGGACAGAATCCTGGTACCGGTGGCGATCGAAGGCAGAATGACACAGGCTGCTCTCGATACCGGGGGGGTGTATCTTGTATGTGACCCGGAGCTCGCCAGCCAATTGAACCTGAATCCGGCGGATGGGCTAGGCAGCGTACCTTTGCTCATCAGAGGCAACAGGGTTCTGGGTGATCTGCATAGAGTAGCGATGATGCTGCTCGCAACGGAAGGGCAGAACTTGGAACTGGAAGTGACTGCATTCGTGCCAAAAGAGGTTTTACCCCTGCCTTCGTTCATGGGACTAACTGGCTGTCTAGAATGGATTCGCTTTGCGGTTGATCCGACGACTCAGACTTTCTACTTTGGAGCAGCGGATGCAGTGTAGTTGCTATTCCTGTCGCTGCAGATGATGGGACGTCATCCTGGCGACAAGATGGCGAGGTTCAACTGTATCACACGGGCGGCTCCCTGACTTGTCGGGAGCCGCCTTTCTCTTTACTCTCTTTCTGTTGCGAGGCCATGCATGGCTTTTCTCACCATCCACAGCGAAGGCGGCCTGATCCCTGCGGATATCCTGGAAGGCGCTCGGGGCGAGGCCCCCGGCCAGCAACCGGCCGACTTTGGCCTGTCAAAGACAGCGCGCCTCAGCGACGAGATCGCCGCGGCCTGGGCTGACGCCCGCGTCTACTGGGACGGCTTCCAGCGCGGCCTGGCCCGGCTCCCCGCCGGCGATCCCGCCACCTCGGTCACCCGCGAACAGTGGGTTCTCCCTCTTCTGCGTTCCCTTGGCTATAGCGACGTCACCTTCATGCCCCGCGCCGCCCAGGTGGACAGCAGCAGCTATGCCATCTCTCACCGCGCCGGCCCCGACGA
>CAYOEZ010000362.1:0-2570 GCA_964402955.1 uncultured Ktedonobacterales bacterium
CGCCGGTCTGGCCGCTGGATGGCGAGAGAAAACCACTTGCTGCCTCCAGTTCAATAGGCACGTTGGGCGCGGGATTACCCATGCCATCGCGCACGTCCACCCTGATGAGGGCTTGCTGTTGCGTACCTTCTGTCAGGCGATCGGGCGCAATCTGCATCGTCATGACAAAGCCAAAGAGCTTGAGCGTCGCCTGGGCGCTCAGCCCCCGCTCAGGCTGCCGCGCCGTGAACATCACGATATTGGCGCCAGCGAGGTCCTGCGAGCGCGGCGCACGATACGTCACCTCGGCCTGCCCATTGCCATCCGTTACGCCGCTGTTGCCTGTGAGCGTGCCGAGCGCCGGCGCGTCGAAAGCGATCGAGACGCCCGGTATCGCCTTGCCCTGTGAATCGGTGAATGACGCAATCACTCTCGCCGTGGATGTCCCGTCAGCAGGAAGCTTGTCGGGAATCGTGCTCAAGGAAAGGTAGCCGCGCGGCGTCGCCGTCGGCGTCGGTGTCTTGGTGAGCGTCGCCGTTGGCGTCGGCGTCGGCGGTTCGATGCCGAGGCAATCTGAACTGCTGGCAACAATACGGTTGATGACTTGCACAACGCCAGCGACGCCATCGAATTTGAGCAGGCACCACCAGGCGCCGCTGCCGGACGGCACATTGTACGTCCCCGACTGCCCGGCCGCGCCATACATACGAACGATGGCTCCGGACGTTGCCAACGAGCCTGATCCAGCGTAGAGGTGTACGGCGTATGCGTACGTTCCCGCAATGCGCTGTTTGATCGTGATGGTTTCAGGGCCATAGCTTGTCGTGTCGTCATGATCGAGAGCGGCGTAGGGGAAGGCGGTCTGAGTTCCTTTGTTACTGAAGTACACGTGGCTGCCAGGGAGCCAGAGGTGGCTGTCCAGGTCGCGCGGGTCTTGCCCCCAGTTGAGAACAAATCGTATCTCACCTGGCTGAAGCCGCCGGGACAACGAGAAATCGAGTTGCGACTGCACTCCTTCGCTAACTGTCGTAGACAGCGTTAGCGGCGAATACTCCGTGTGCGCCGCCGTCACCTGCTGCAACCCAACTTGCACGTTCGCGAGCGTGTAGCGGCCGCTGCCGTCGCTTGTTGTACTCTGTCCCGTCGCGGCCACGCTAACGCTGGCGCCAGCAATGCCCAGACCCGTGCTGGCGTCCACCACCTGCCCCACGATCGTGCCCTTGCGCGGCGTCGCCGTCGCGGTTGGCGTCGAAGTACGCGTGCGGCTGGGTGTCGCTGTCCGAGTTGCAGTCGCGGTGTCGGTCTCCGTGGCAGTGGCTGTTGGCGTGTCCGTGGCAGTGGGTGTTGACGTGTTCGTCGCAATCACGGTGCGCGTCGCCGTCGCAGTCGGGGGATTGCCTGGCGGAAGGCTCGCAGTCGGCGTGCGCGTGACGGTGCGGGTAACCGTGAAGGTGGGCGTGGCTGGCCCCCCTATGGTCGCGGTCGCAGTTGGGCTGTGCGTTGCGCTGCGCGTCGGCGTCACAGAGGCCGTAACAGAGCTTGTGGGCGTCGCAGAGCCCGTGGGCGTACGGGAGAGTGTCGGCGTCAGCGTGCGCGTCTGCGTGCGCGTCAGCGTGCGGGTTGGCGTGGCCGTCGGCGTCCGAGTGGCTGTGGCGGTTGCACTGCTGGTAGAGGTTGGCGTGGGCGTGCGGGTAGCCGTCGCGGTCGGCCCGCCTGGCGGGCAGGCAATGAGGCTGACATCATCGATGAAGAAGTCGGTGAGCAGCGATGAATCAGTGGAGGCAGCAAAGATGAGTTCGCGTGTCTCGCCCGCCAGGGCGGTGACGTCGGTGACGAACTGAGTCCAGGTCACGCCCGCAGAGACGTTGCTCAAGACTGTCAACGTCACCACGTTGCCCGTTGTGGGCTGGCGTAGGAAAACGCCCAGCACGTCGAACGCCTGGCTGGGCTGCTCCTCGCTGGCGATGTTCCACCAGAACGAGAAGGTGCACAGGTTGGCCGCCGGCAGGCTAATGGTCTGGCTGAGCACGTCAAGCGCGTCGTCGTAGCCACCCAGCCAGGCAGCCCACTGTCCTGCGTGCGGCGGCAGCGGGAGATCCGCCGCCTCGTAGACGAGTTCGTAAGGGCTGGACTCAACCCATGGTGTTGGCGGCCGGCCGCTCTCGAGAGTGCCATTGCCCACGCGCTCTTCGCAGACGGCAGAACTCACGGCGTCCGCCTCCCTAACTGAGGCAGTTACCGGCGGAGCGCTGCCAACCCCCATGATAGGATGTGCAAGTATAGCCAGCAAAGCCAGCGTGACGACGAGAACCAGTGCACTGACGCGGCTGCTCATGAGTCTGCCCCCTTGCATGTCACCTACGGTTGAACATGTGTCGCCCGGATTGGGCTAAAGCAATATTATCATGTGCAATATATCCTGTCAAGACTTGTTCGTGGCTGTGACCAAGCGGCCTGAAAACTAGAAGGCCCCCGATCGCAATGGTCGGGGGCCGATTTCTATCACGAAACCTATGCGACCGGGGAAATGGCCAGAGGCGTCTCGGCAGGCAGCGCTTCCGGCTCTGCGGCAAGCACGCCATCCGTGACCA
>CAYOEZ010000363.1:0-2524 GCA_964402955.1 uncultured Ktedonobacterales bacterium
ACACTGTCGAGCCGCGCGGCATACCAGCGCCGCTTGCACCCTGGGTTGAAGACACCGCAGCCGAGGCCGGCGCCTTGGTGTTTCTGCCCCTGAGGTGAGGTGGCGCGTTGTTCGATCGCATCCGTATCCTGATCGAAGATAGTGCATGTCTCAATCAGCGGCATCGGCAGGCGGGCTGCGCGCTGTGTGTCCAAGCTTGCCCCAGTCACGCCATCCAAGTGCCAGACACAGCGCCAGTCTTGGATGCAGAGCGCTGCGTGGGCTGCGGCGCCTGCCTGCCCGCATGCCCCACCGGCGTATTCAGCCAGCACATCTTGCCGGAGGAGATGCTGCTGCAGGCCGCCGCACGGACGGCCAATGACGAGCGCCTGGCCGTGGCCTGCCCCGTACATCCTGATCCGGCCGGAAGCCGGACGCCGGCGGATAGAGTCTTTCGCCACAGCCGGTGCCTGGCCAGCATGGCCGTGGATTACCTGTTGGCCTTGAGCCGCGACGGCCGGCGCGACGTGTGGTTGGACGACAGCCCCTGTGAGGTCTGCCCCATCGGTCAAGCGCACGGCCTGGTTTTGGCTTCTGTCCAGGCAGGCAACACGCTACTGCAAGCCTGCGACCGCCCTGCACGCATCCGTACTGTTACCCAGGATGGCGGGCTTTTGCGGCCTGGAACGGCGCGCCGGCCCGTAACCCAGGCTGTCCCGCAGTCGCTGGCGCGACGCGATGTCTTCGCCATGTTCAAGCGTTTGGCGGAGCGCTCAGTCGATCAGCCTGCCGCAAGGTTGCAGCCTGCGCGACAGCGTCTTCCACAGCGTGTGCCGCTTGCGCGTCAGCGTTTGCTGCATCATATACAGGTCTGGAACCCGGCCCCGAACACTACCTTCCCCGTCGACAGGACTCCTTTTGCCGCCGTTCAGGTAGACGGGGATGTCTGTTCGGCCTGTGGTTTGTGCGCAAGGTTCTGCCCAACTGGGGCGCTGTACATGGATAGCACGGCAGATCGCTTTGCGCTGAACTTCCGACCGGATCTGTGCATTGATTGCGGCGTCTGTGCAGTGGCATGCCCTGAGCAGGCGGTCAGCTTCGGTGAGCACCTGCCGGTGGCAGCTGTAACCCGTGGCGACCACCTCTCCTTAGCCGGTGGAACCATGACCACATGCGTATCTTGTTCTGCGCCAACGGCCAAGCGGCCGCAGGAGCACCGGTCGCTGTGCTACTCGTGTCGACAAGGTGCAGGCACCGTCAGCTCGCTTGCGGACAACGCCGGCTTGATGGCCGACCTTCTGAAGAGGCTGCCGAGTGTAGGCGGACAGGAACAAAGCGGCTTTTGACTGCTTTGCAAGCCGGTATTAAAGGCGCGTAAAGCTGAGGTAAGACGCATTCAGGCGCAAGCGTCATGGATGAAAGGGACGGGTATGAGCTTCGTTCTCAAGGACACAAGCCCTCGCGCGCCAGGCAGCGATCGGGCAGCTCGCCAGCGAAACAAAGCTAGGAGCTGGGTGACGAACGCCAAGGGTTTCGGTTTGACAGGGTTTGCTGCACCGGCTATAATTCAATATACATTGAACTATGTTCTCGTAGGTGTCCACTGATGGTAGACGTTGCTCCACCCTCCGCCAAATTGGCAGACTTGGCCGACCGGCTCAAAGTGCTGGCTGAGCCGAAACGCCTGCTCATCCTCCACCTGTTGATGGAAGGCGTACACTGCAACTGTGAGCTGGGCGACGCGCTGGCTATAGCCCCTAACCTGATCTCGCACCACCTCAGCGTGCTGCGCCGGGCCGGTCTGGTAGATTTCGAGCGCGACGCCCTTGACGCCCGCTGGATCTATTACTCCATCAACCGCACGGCGCTTGCCGAACTCAATGCCTCATTTGGCCTCTTCTTCGACCCGGCACGTATCAAGCCCCGGCGGCCGACATGCGGCCCGCAGGGCACATTCGTACACCTCGGCGACATCGCCTTCACCCCCAGATGATCCCTTTTTTTGACCAGCTACTTCAACGGAGATTGAACTATCATGGCCGACACATTGAACCTCTTGGACGCAGCGCCAACACACGACACCACAACGACCATCGAACTCTTCGACCCGCCGATGTGCTGCCCGACCGGGTTGTGCGGTCCGACGCTCGATCAGACCCTGCTCGACGTTAGCGAGATGATCTTCTCGCTCCAGGCCGAAGGTGTGAAGGTCGAGCGCTATCAGATGAACAGCCATCCCCACGCCTTTCTCAACAACGCCGAGGTGATGCGGCTGGTGCGCGAGCGCCAGATGGCGGCGCTGCCCATCAGCGTCGTGCGAGGCCAGGTCGTCAAGGTCGGGAGTTACCCGACCCTCACTGAAGTCAAAGCGGCGTTGAATGGAGTCACAGCGTGAGCACACAATTCATCTTTTTCTCCGGTAAGGGCGGCGTGGGCAAGACCAGCATGGCCTGCACCCACGCCGTGCGCTTCGCCGACGAAGGCCAGCGCACCCTGATCGTCCCCACCGACACGGCCTCCAACCTGGCCGACGTCTTCGAGCAGC
>CAYOEZ010000364.1:0-2506 GCA_964402955.1 uncultured Ktedonobacterales bacterium
TCGCAAAGGGCGCTCCTCGCAATGACGACCGGGATGCACACGACCTTCTTGCAGTGGGCACCTGTCATTCTGAGGGAGCGCCCTCTGCGACCGAAGAATCTCCAATTGCGTGGCGCTGAGATTCTTCGCTCACAAAGAGCGTTCGCTCCCTGGCCTGCCGAGCGCCAGCCTGCCCTGCCTGCCCTGGGCAGTCCAGGGGGCAGTCCAGGGGGCAGGCAGAATGACAAACAAGATGTTATTGGGTGAAATGGAGTGCGACGACTCCTGTCGTCGCGTGACAATCAAGGAGCTAAACATATGGCAGAGCTTACTGCTTTGGAGGGTGCTGTCACCAAAGATGTCAGCGCCGACGAGTTGTGGCAAACGACATCCTATCTATCCGGCATCGAGCGCGTCTCGGCGAAAGAAGGCGAATACAAGGCAGTCGATTATCTGGTCAAGAAACTGACCGAGTACGGCATCAAGAATGAAGTCCACGAGTTCGATGCCTATCTGAGCTACCCGATTCGCGCCAGCCTGCGCGTGCTCAGCCCCACGGTCAAAGAAATCCGCGCTAAGACGCGCGCCTTTGGCCACCCTACGCCTCCCGCAGGGCTGGAAGGCGACGCGGTGTGGGTCGAATCGAAGGTCAAGGGTATTGGCTTCCAGCAGTTGGATAATCAGTACGAAGGCATCGACGTCAAAGGCAAGATCGTCATCACCGAGCGCGGCGGGCCCGATGGCGTCCTCGACGCCATGAAAGCCGGCGCCATTGCTCATGTTCACGTCTGGCCGTCGAAAGAGGACGTGATCCACGAGATGATCTCGACATCGGTGTGGGGCACGCCCACGCCCGAATCGGCCGTGCGTATCCCCTCGATTCCTTCGATCTCGGTCAACAACGAGGGCGGCGAATATCTGCACAGCCTGTGCGGCAAAGGACCGGTGCGCATCCGCCTGACTGCACTGACCGACACGCTCTGGACACGCGAGCGCTTGCCAGTCGCCACCATCCCAGGCACTGAGGAGCCGGAGAAGTACTTCCTGATCGGCGGTCACCTCGATTCGTGGTACGTTGGTACGACCGACAACGCCACAGGCAACGCAGCCATGCTCGAGTTGGCGCGCGTGCTCAACGCCCAGCGCGGCAAGTTGCGGCGCACGGTCAAGATCGGCTGGTGGGTCGGCCACTCCTACGGCCGCTACGCCGGCTCGACCTGGTACTGCGATGCCAACCTGAACGACCTGCGCAAGAACTGCGTCGGCTACATGGACATCGACTCACCCGGTGTCAAGGGTGCAACCATTTACGACCAGATTACCTGCATGACGGAGAATTGGCACATCGCCGAGAGCGCCATCACTGACGTGAGCGGCGGCCCCGCTGTGCGCGAGCGCCCGCCCCGCGCCGGCGACTACTCGTTCTACGGCCCCGGCCTGCCCTCCATGTTCATGCTGATGGGCAACCGGCCAACGGCTGACCGCTTCGCCGTGGGCGGTTCTGGTCTCGGCTGGTGGTGGCACTCGGAGTATGACACGCTGGAATGGGCCGACAAGGACGTGCTGGCGCAAGACACAAAGATCTATGCCCTGGCCATCCTGCGCGTCGCCAACAGCGCGGTTTTGCCCTACCGCCACACACCTGTCGCCGACGAGCTTCTGGCGACGCTCAAGAGCATCGATGGCGAGGTGGCCGGACGGTTTGACTTCAAGCCGGTCTTCGCGGCGATGGAAGCGCTCAAGAAGGCCGCTCAGGCTGCTGATGCTGCTATCCCGAGCATCCCCGCCGAGAAGGCCGCGGCTGTCAACAAGCATATCCTGACCGTCGAGCGCACGCTCATCCCGATCAACTACACACGCTGCGGCGCGTTCGACCATGACCCGGCGCACTTTGTGCCGGCGCTGCCGTTGCTCGACGACGCACGCAGGCTGGCCAGGCTCGACCCCAAGAGCAATGACTATGGGTTCCTGCTGACCCGACTGGTGCGCAGCCGCAACCTGGTGCTGGCCGGTCTGGAGACCGCCACCGAGGCGCTGCAGGCGATCGCAGCAGCGTAGGCGGGCAGTTTTGCCGCTGATTTCGGAAATGACGCAGGGGTCGCCCCATCGGGCGACCCCTGCTGTTTTGTGAGAGCATGTCACGAAAGCCGTCTCTACATTACTTCCCTTTCTTCCCTGCTCCCATCGCCTGGCTGACATAGGCCATCAACTCCATGTCAATCCCTGTCTGCTGGCGCACCGACGGCTCGTTGTGGTACATCTTGTTCAGCGCCTGGCCGATGGCCGGGTTGCCGCCGGTGAACTCCTGCACCAGCCCCATCCAACGCTTGGTCAGGGCTTGCACGCGCTCACTGGCCGGGTCTGTCCCCGCTTGCATCTCTGCCTTCATCTCGGCGATCAACGTTGGCCATTCGGCCTCGACCTGGCGGATACGCTCCTGGCCGATCTTCTTGGCAGATTGCTTGTCGTCCTCCTGCTTGACGCTTTGCCTGCGCTGTGTTATTCTCCACGCCGGAGAGCCAACCTG
>CAYOEZ010000365.1:0-2451 GCA_964402955.1 uncultured Ktedonobacterales bacterium
CTTCCGCAACCGCCTCTTCTGGGATAGCCTGGGCGACGACTCGATCTTCGAGCCCTGGGTGACTGTGCCTGCTGCGTACCGCTGCGCCGGCTGGGGAGTGAGCGGGGAGCGCCATCGCTCTGAAGAGGCACGCGGGGCCTTCAAGATTGATTACCCCCTCAAGCAGCCCGAGGACATTGCTCTGCTGCGCGCGCCCTGGCACGAGATTGATGAGGAAGAAACGGCGCGCCGGGCCGGCCGGCTTGCCGACGTGATCGGCGACATTATCACCATCGACATTGACCGTGGCCCGGCCTACCGCATGTGGACGGGTGACATTTCCACCGATCTGGGCTATCTGCGCGGCATCGAGCATTTCATGCTCGATATGTACGACCGGCCTGAGTGGCTGCATCGGCTGGTCGCCTTCATGCGCGACGGCATCATGAGGACACACGAGCAGGCAGAGGCGGCCGGCGATTGGGGACTGAGCGCCCACCAGAACCAGGCCATGCCCTATGCCGGGGAGTTGGCCGACCCGGCGCCCAACGCAAACGGGGTCAGCCGCAAGCAGTTGTGGGGATACATGGCCGCCCAGGAGTTCACCTCCGTCTCGCCGGCATTGCACGACGAGTTCCTCTTGCAGTACCAGCTTCCCATCCTGCGCTCGTTTGGCCTGGTCGCCTATGGCTGCTGCGAGGACCTGACGCGCAAGATCACCATGCTGCGCCAGATCCCCAACCTGCGGCGCATTGCCGTCTCGCCCTTCGCCGATGTCGCTCGCTGCGCCGAGCAGATCGGCGGCGACTACGTGCTCAGCTACCGGCCCAGCCCGGCCGACATGGTCGGCTACGGTTTTGATGTCGAGCGCATCCAGTCCATCCTGCGCCGCGATCTGCACGCGTGCCGGGACTGTCACACCGACATCACGCTCAAGGATGTTGAGACCGTGCAGGGCGATCCTGAGCGCGTGCGGCGCTGGGTTGCGCTGACGCGACAAATCATTGATGAGGTATACCCATCGTGACACATGACCTGGAACTGAGCGACGCGCAGCACGAGCGGTTGGCAGACCTGTACGCACGCTACCGGCGGCTCTACACCGACCCCGACCATTGCCAGCCGATGTTCATCATCAGCACGCCTCTGGAGAACGTCCCGACCTGGGAGGAGCGTCTGGCCGACCCGATGGTCATGTTGCGCTCCGAGCTCAATGCGCTGCGCCCGCACCTGGAGATCGGCGATGATCGCGTGCCCACCGTGCGCGTGCAGTTCGGAACGTCGCAGGTGGCGGCTGCCTTTGGTTGCCCTGTCGTCATCCCGGCCAACAACCTGCCGGCCATCGGCGGCCACGTTCTGCACAACGCGCAAGACGTCTACCACATGACGATACCTGACCTTGACGCCGGTTGGTATGGCAAGCTGTGGCAATGGCAGGCCCTGTGGCTCGAGCATCTGCCGCAAGGGATTCACATACAGCACCCCGACATCCAGAGCGCCTTCAACTCGGCCCACCTGATCCGTGGCAACGACATCTTGACCGACTTCTACGATGACCCCGCCGCGCTTGACCGGCTACTCGATCTGGTCACTGACTTCATGATCAAGGTGACCCGCCGCGCCAAGTCCATGATCAGCACAGACAGTGAGTGGTTTTTCGACTGGGGCGCGCTGTGGAAGGGAGCGGCGCGTATCAGCAACTGCTCGATGCACATGATCCGTCCCCAGTTCTACCGCGATCACGTTCTGGCGCGCGATATCCGCTTCTTTGCTGCCATGGGCGGCGGGCGCATGCACTACTGCGGCTCGCCCGATTCTGTGATAGACGATTTCTTCAAGGCTCCGCTAATAACCGGCCTGGACTACGATTGCACCTACCACGATCTGTGGTCGGTGGCCTGCCGCGCTCCGAAACAGGTGACGTTGCTGCAGTCGGCGGGGCCGGAAACGGTGCAACGTCTGCTCGCGGGCGACTGGCCGGCCAAGCGCAACATCATCCTGACCCTGAGCAGCGATTCGATTGGCGAGGCCAGGGAACTTCTGCGCGCCCTGCGCGCCAGCGTGCCGCAGCGGTAACTATTTACCGCTGCCCGCGAGAAACGCCAACGCTGTAGGGGCGCTGCTTGCTGCGCCTGTTCTGGACGGGTCATGTCGGCGCAGCAAGCAGCGCCCCTACAGCGTCACCCCAAAGGTGAGCGGTTACCCGCAGCGATGAAAGAGGAAGGAGACCGCATGCGACCGAAAGACATCATTCTGGCGAACATCAATAACCAACGGCCGCCCAGGCCCGGCATGACGTTTGACCGTGAGCGGGTCAACGACGTGCTCAGCGTCGGCGTGACGCCGCATGGCTACCGGCAAAAGCGCTGGGTCGAAGGCAAGCTGGAATACTACGATGACGAGTGGGGCAACGTGTGGAAACGCCTGCTTGATGGGCCGGTCAGGGGCGAGATCTTCAGGCCGGCGATCGAA
>CAYOEZ010000366.1:0-2398 GCA_964402955.1 uncultured Ktedonobacterales bacterium
GGAATGCGGGTCGGTGGGATATGCGGACTGCATTCCCGCGAATCAATAGTTAGGCAGCTTGAATCATAATAGGAGGAAAGATAAATGACAGCAGAATCTGACATGTCTTCAAACGCCCAGATGGGGGCGTACATCCGCGTGCTGGGTCCAAGTGACGGCGACATTTTGGGCGCACTTAGTGCCGTTCGGGATCGTTTCATGATCAGCGGCGAGAAATCGGGGGGAGGCTTTGCACTTGTTGAACACCTCATGCCTCCCCGGACCCTAGCAGCGCCGCTGCACCGTCATAGCCGAGAAGATGAGTACAGCTTCGTTCTTGAGGGGCGGGTCGGCGCGCATTTCGAGGGCGAGGATGTGTTCGGCAACGCGGGGGATCTAATCTTCAAACCTCGAGGAGAGTGGCACACATTCTGGAATGCCGGGGACGTCCCAGCTCGGATACTCGAGATCATCTCTCCTGGCGGGTTAGAGCAGGCCTTCCGCGAGATGGACGTGCTCGGAGAGGCACTCGATCCGGCTGCAATGACGGCAATCGGCGCGCGGTACGGCGTCGAGGTGGATTTTGAACGGACAGCGCCGATCATCGAGCGCCATGGGCTGACGTTCTAGGACCGCGTCATGATGAGTGACAGCTCCAATCAGGAGCGCTGCCTAACCCGGCGCTGCAGCCGACGAGCGGCGTAGACGCCTGTGGCTCAGTTCCGGCGATGTCGAGCGCCGCTCGCGGCTGAGCGCCAGACCGTTAGGCAGCCACCAACCGGAGAGTGCTTATGACAAAACGGATCGTCGGCTTCGATATTGCCAGGGCGTTGGCCGTCTTCGGCATGGTGGTCGTCAATTTCAAGATCGTGATGGTGGCGGAAAAGAACGGCCTGACTTGGCTCGACAGGGCGGTCGGCCTGCTCGACGGTCGCTCAGCCGCTACATTCGTCGTGCTGGCAGGTGCAGGCATCTCGCTGCTATCGCAGAAGGCCCGAGCGTCGGGCGATGCAGATCAATTGGTGCAGGCTCGCACGACACTGCTCAAGCGCGCGGTTTTTCTCCTCCTTGTCGGTCTGCTCTACACACCCATCTGGCCTGGCGACATTCTGCACTTCTACGGAGTCTACATCGCCGTGGCCGCGCTTCTGCTGGCCGCCCCGGCTCGTCGGCTATGGACCATTGCTACCGCGCTCGTGTTGGCGTTCCCGCTAATGCTCTTCACCCTCGACTACGAGCGTGGTTGGGACTGGGCGACGCTGTCCTATGACGGGTTGTGGACTCCCACAGGCATGATTCGCAATCTGTTCTTTAACGGCTTCCATCCGGTTATCCCGTGGTTGGCGTTTCTCCTTGTGGGCATGGTGCTGGGACAGCTCGACATGGGCAACGCCACAATTCGGAAGCGCGTGTTCGCATGGGGTGCGGGGGTAGCATTTGCTGCCGAAGTCGCAAGTTGGCTCCTTATCCGGACGCTCTCGCCCGGTGAGACGCACAGCGCTCAGGGAGTCATCGCCGCCATCTTCGGGACGGAGCCGATGCCGCCCATGCCGCTCTATGTTTTGGCGGGAGGCGGCGTCGCATGTGCCGTAGTCGCTGCTGCCATCGCACTTGGTGAACGCTACCAGGGTGCAGCGTGGCTCCGGCCCTTCGGGGCGACGGGGCAGCTTGCACTGACACTCTACGTGGCCCACGTCGTGGTCGGCATGGGTGTGCTCGACGTGATCGGGCGGCTAGAGAATCAGACCTTGTCGTTTGCCTTGCTCAGTTCGGCCATTTTCTGTGCTTTGGCCATGCTGTTCGCGAGCCTTTGGCGAACCAAGTTCAAGCAGGGACCGCTCGAAGCGGTCATGCGAGCGTTGACTGATGCGAGAATGAAGCCTGTTTCAAAGTAGTCTCTTGGGAGGTTGTGAGAGGAATGGCTGTCTAACAACGGCATGCAGCGGACGGCGCTCCGCGCCGCCGCTGATGCCGAGCGTTGGGCGGCTTCGTGATAGATCGGCAGGGCCAACAGCAGTTGAGAGATAACAACATGGCAAAGTTACGCAAAACGTGGGTCTATAGCCCGCCGAAACCACCTTCTCCCAAAGTGCCTGCCAGCGCCAAGGCTGAGGCTCAAGAAAAGGCCAATCAACTCGTTGAGACGATTCTAAAACCACAACACCTCAAGCCGCCGCCGAAGGATTCCGACTTCAATTACATCGTAGACATCTACACCAAGTGGTATCGGCATTACTTTTATTTCTGCGCGAAGTACTGCTCTCCCGGTCCGTATGCCCTGTCACCCGATTTTGAAACGAAGTTTGCCCGATTGGAGTATGTGGAAGGAAATCGCTTCAATCTGTCCTACATGCGTCACACGGGCGAGTGGATAGAAGTCTATCCCAATCTATCGCTGGACCAGTGTTTAGCGACCATC
>CAYOEZ010000367.1:0-2397 GCA_964402955.1 uncultured Ktedonobacterales bacterium
GTTCTTGGAGGGTTACTATCGTGAAGGCGTCGCACGCAGAGCGCCGCCTGAGGCCGGCAGCCGTGTTTCACTACCAGAGCCAGCCTCGCGCCAGGGCCGGCTCTTGCGCTGGCTGAACAGCGTCGGGTTGGATGTTCTTCTGCAACGCTTTGCGATGACCACTGCCATTCCGCTCGGCGTGTTTGCCTTGTCCTTTGCGCTACTTGAAGTTGCCTTGCGCGCCTTGCCTGTGTGATCTGGCGCAAGTGTCTTGACGTTTTCATTCATATTTTTCCCTGGCGGCCATCTCACCCATGAAAATCGTCCTCCTGTTTACACCACACAGGACGCCGGCAATGCCGCATCTGGCACTGCCGGCGCTGTCGTCCTATCTGCGCAGCAAAGGCCTGCAGGTCATCCAGCGCGACCTGAACATCGAGACATACAATACCATCCTGACACGCGCCTACCTCGATGAATCTCTGGCCCGCCTACGCCAGGACTACGGCGCCACGGCGCGGCGGCCCGCGCGCCCTGCGCCGCCGCGCGAGCGTGTGCTGCAATCGTTGAAGGACGGGCCGCGTCTGGCAGCTCAGATCGAGGGCGCGCTGCGCACGATTCGCAGCGATGCCTTCCTTGATGGACCGAGCGGCCTGCGTGCGCTCGAGACCGTGCTGGACAGCCTTGAGCTGGCCTCGCTGCTCGGCAAGGGTGAGCCGGTCTCCCTGCGCGGTTACAAACGCTTCGACAACCCGTACTGTCAGGCCGACTTCACCGACCCGCACATGACCATCCGCCGCGGCGAGCAAGCACACACGATTGATCTCAGAGACGCTGTCGGGTAAATCGGGTATCAGGTATCGGGAATTGACACGGATGAGGAGGCAACATGACAACGAATGCGAATCTTTCCCGCCATGTGCGGGCAGGCGACATCATCAAACCCTGGCTGCTGCTGGGGCCATTCAATGAGGACGTGTCGCAGACCGTGCACGGGCTGACCATCTTCGAGAAGCCGGCGGGCATGGCCGGGCAGACCACGCTGGACGAGGCGATGGCGCAGGCGGCGCCACTCGTGCGGACGACGCCGCGCGAGGGTGACGAAAGCGTCTGGCGCGGCCAGGCTGCACGCTGGGAGCTGGCGCGCCGGCCCGAGAATTACCTGTCCTGGGGAACCTACAACATCTCCAACCACCTCGGCGCTGCTTTCCTCTCGTCGGTCGTCACACCCGACAAGCCGGGGCTGCGCCGCTGGCGCGTGCAGACGCGCATCGGCCAGCGCGTCGCCGTGGCCATCAACGGCGTGTTTGTGTTCGATAGTGACGATCACCCGGTCGAAGAGATCGATCACGTCTCCGAGTACATATTCGCGGCTGAGCTTCTGCCGGGCGACAACACGTTGACGGTGGTCATGTTCCGCCTGGCGCGCATGGCGCAGGTTGGCTGCCGGTTGGAATGCACCGACAGCGCGCTGTCCGGGCGCGTGACGCCGGACGCTGGATTGACCGGAGAGCAGCGCAGCCACATCGAGGATGAGCTGGGCAGCATCCGGCTGGCCCGCGACGTTTTCTATGCGGGCCAGGCAGTCGGCTTCACCCTGGGCGTTGCTCCCGCTGCTGACACGACGATCAGCGTGCAACTACTGACCGACAAGGGCGAGCTGCTGCGCGATGTCTCGCCGGCTGCCGCCGGGCCGGTCACGCTCTGCCAGGGCAAGGATCTGGAGGATGGACACTACCAGATTGCCTGCGCCTGGCGCGACAAGAGCGGCGAGGCCGTCACGTCCACAGCATATACTGTCCACAAGGTCATGCCTGCGCCGAACATCACCGGCTACGAGCGCATGGCCGAGCGCAAGCAGATCGCTCTGGAACACGCCGCCGCCAACAGCGACTTCCACGGGCATACCGTCATCTGGCCCGAAGTCGCCAAGTATGCGTTGGGACGCTACGACGAGGTCAGCGAGAGCGCCATTGCCGAGCTGTGCGACTTCATTGCCGCGCGCAAGGACTGCGCCGACTTCGGCATCCAGGGGCTGCTGCGCATCATGTACTGGGAGCGCGAGAAGCGCCGCCTCAGCCCCCAGATCAACGCGCTGATGAAAGACACCGTGCTCGGCTTCAAGTATTGGGTGGACGAGCCGGGCGATACGGTCATGTACATGGGATCGGAGAACCACCGCTTCCTGTTCCACGTGGCCGAGTGGATGGCCGGGCAACTTTTCCCCACCGAAGAGTTCAGCAACAGCCGCATGCGCGGGCTCTACCACGCCACGAAGGGGCGCATGTACATCACCGAATGGCTGCGCCAGCGCGGGCGCTTCGGCTTCGACGAGTGGCACTCCAACTCCTACTTCCCGGTCAACATCGCGCCGCTGATCAACGTCTACGACTTCGCCATCTACGAAGACGCCAAGCT
>CAYOEZ010000368.1:0-2350 GCA_964402955.1 uncultured Ktedonobacterales bacterium
GCTTAGCCTGTTTTCGACATAGAACAGGCGTGCTGAAAGGAATCGCACGTTAACAATCGAGCCACATGGTGGTATACTCTGCCTCATAGGAGGCAGAGCGATGAGTGCTGTTCAGTCTGATCGTGTGGGGCAAGCCATCAAGGCATTGCAGCCGCGGCAGATGGGGGCATTGCCCCTGATCCAACCGATTCTGACTGCCTTGCAAGTGCGGGCCACTGTGAACACACTGCTCCCCAGCCAGGCGGATGTGGACATGGGACAGATGGTCGTGCTCCTCGTCCTCAACCGTCTGCTGGCGCCGCAGCCGCTCTACGAGATCCAGGACTGGCTCGCCGAGACGGTGTTGCCCGACGTGCTGGGCATGACCGTCCGGCAAGCGTACGACAACCGGATGGGGCGTGTCCTGGACCGTATGTATCCGCAGTTAGGTGAGTTGTGGAGCCAACTCGTCAGCCGGGCCATTCACGTGTACGCCCTCGACCTGAGCATCCTGCACTGGGATCTCACGTCCATCTACTTCGAAGGGGCGTACGCCGACAGCCATCTGGTGACCTACGGCTACAGCCGGGACCAGCGTCCGGATGCCAAACAGATCACCCTGCAGGTGGATGTCACCCACGACGGGGCGGTGCCGATCCTGTACCAGGTGCTGACCGGCAACACAGCCGATATCACCCGACCGCTGCCGCACCTGGAGGCGCTGGTGCACTTCCTGGCTCGGCCCGAGTTAGCGGCCCAGCACCTGCAGCCTCTGCTGGTCAGTGACTGCAAGATGATTACGGCCGAGGCCGTCCTGGCCTGTCATCGACACCACCTCTCCTACTTGGGGCCCCTGCAGGACGGGGTGGCCGTGAACGCGGTGCTGCGTAGCGTGTCTGCCCAAGAGTTGGCGGATCATCCCTTGACGTATCGCCCCAAGCGGGTGAAAGCCGCCGATGCCCCGATAACATCGGGGTGCCCTATCAGGGGGTCTGGCGGCCGTTCATCTTCGCGCATGACGGGCAACGCGTCACCGACCGCGTGCTGGTGGTGTGGAGCGACGGCAAGCAGCGCCTGGATCAGCAGAAGCGCAGAACGTACCTCAAGCGCCTGCTCAACGGCCTGGACGTGGTGCAGAAGAAGCTCAACAGCGGGCGCTACAAGAAACGGGTCTACGTTGAGCAGCGCTTGCTGACGCTGCAGCGGGGCAACCCGGCATCTGCCCTGGTGGATGTGTATCTGAGCGGGACCGATGGGACACTGGCGTTGCGCTTTGCTATCAACCGCAGCACGTTAGCTGCAGCCCAGGCGATGGATGGCCGCTATGCCCTGGCGACCAATGGCGCGTCCTTGAGCGCCGATGAGACGCTGACTCTCTTCAAGGGCCAGGATAGAGTGGAGAAGCGCTTCCGGGCAGTCAAGGGCCCGCTTCTGGTCCATCCCCTCTTCGTGCGCAGTGAGCAGCGCATCGAGGGGCTTGTCTTCATCACCCTGCTGGCCTTGCTGGTGCGGGCCATTCTGGAGCGTCTGTGCCGCCAGCGCGAGCTGTCGCTCACAGCCGATCGCTTGTTCCACCGTTTTGCACACCTGCAGGCGGTGGACGTGACCTGGTCGGATGGCAGCAGCCAACGGCGTGCCGCGCAGATGAGCGACTTTCAGGCACACGTCTTGGACGTGCTAGACTGGCCACGCCCGGAGACATACGCCTATCGGGCGTCCGACAGCGCTGACGCCCACCTGTAGCAGGGTGCCGCCCGTGTCGAGAAAGCCTGGGCCTGGGGACAGCGCCGTGCGTTGTCGGCAGGCAAAGGGCCTGGGCAGACCCGACACGGTTCCTCGACACCCGCAAGCAGGCGCCCCAGCCACAGCGGCCGTGCTGACGAGCCACCTGGAGCTGTGCTTCAGGCGTCAGCACTCTCGCTGCTGGCTGATCGGTGTCAGCCACACCGCAATCTGCTTCGTTAGGCCCTGACTGGTGGCTCGATTGTTAAGGTGCAACTACTGGATAAGCTTGCCGGGCCAGGGCTATGCTTTGCGCTACCCCGGCTCGGTCGGAGACAGCCTGTGACTGTCGAAAACAGGCTTAGGAGCCGATCTTTAGTCGAGCGCATGCCCCGGCGTGTCAGTGATGCGAAATCACCGACGCATGTGTGGGTTGGGGCGAGCGCGGGAATAAATTCCGCTGCTAAGCCGGAACGCCGTAGCCTGTCACAGACGCTTAGAAGCCGATCTTCAGTCGAGCGCATGCCCCGGCGTGTCAGTGATTCGAAATCACGGGCGCATGTGTGGGTTGGGGCGAGCGCGGGAATGAATTCTGCTGCTAAGCCGGAACGCCGTAGCCTGTCACAGACGCTTAGAAGCCGATCTTCAG
>CAYOEZ010000369.1:0-2318 GCA_964402955.1 uncultured Ktedonobacterales bacterium
AGCTTGGCGAACTGGTTGAGACGCTGAACCTGGGCATGAATGCCATCCTGATCGGGCCGACCGCAACCGGCAAATCGCTGGCTGTGTTTGAGGCAAAGGACAGAGTGAAGCTAAAGAAACCGTTCTTTGTCATCGAAGGCCATGAGTCGCTCAAGGAGTTCGACCTGCTTGGTGGGTATGTACCCGTTGCAGCGAACACCTATGAGTGGCGCGACGGTGTCGTCGTTCAGGCGATGAAGGCAGGCGGGTTGCTCTTCTGTGACGAAGCCAACCGCATGCCGACCAGGACACTCAACATCCTGTTGGGTGTGCTTTCGCGCAAGTCTGTGGTTCTGACAGAGCACGGCACGGAAGAAGTGGCAGCCCACGATGGCTTTCAAGTCATCCTGGCCATGAACCTGGGCAAGGGTTATGCGGTCAACACTCTGGACACTGCCCTGGTCAATCGCTTCGATGTCACCCTGGAGTTCCGTTACCTGCCGCCCGACCAGGAGACCGACCTGCTCGTGGAGTTGGCCGGGTTGGACAAAGACATCGCTCGCATCATGGTCAAGGTGGCCAACGAGACCCGCCAGAAACGCAAGAACAAGGAACTGGCCGGAGAGTTGACGCCACGTGGTCTGGTCGCCTGGGCACGCACGTATCAGGAGAAAGCCGCCCACAACGGCAAAGACCTCCTGGCAACGCTCAAGGCAGCCGCTAAGGTGACGTGGATTCCTCATGTCGCCGGTACAGATGCCGATGGCTATGTCAGAGATGACGTTGTCGCCGAACTGCTGGTGCTGATCGAATCGCACACGCCAAGGAGGTAGCCAATGGAATGGCATGATTGGCGCAATGTCTGTGAGTCACTCGTGACGTTTGGCCGGGCCATCCAGGGGGTGTCTCCCTACACGGTGGTCATTGAGCCGGATACCAGAAAGTGCGAGACAGGATTCTGCAACTTCACCACTCGACGTATCGCCGTCAATCCGAAGCTGTTCCCTGATCGCACGCCCAAAGAGCAGTACAGCCTGACCAAAGCCCTGCTGGTGCATGAAGCCGGCCACCGCCGCTTCACGACATTGGGGATGGTCAAGGGCCTGTTGCATCTGGTGATCAATATCCTGGAGGATGAGCGCATCGAGCGCTTGATGAGCGAGAGTTTTGCCGGCTTACGGCATCTGGTCACAGCACTGTCCGCGGCCATGTACACAAACGCTCAACCGCTCGATGCCGATTCCAAATCGCCGGGAGAAGTGTTGGCTGCCATCCTGCAAGCCCGCTGGGCCGACAGGATTGGGCAACCGTTGAAGGGAAGCCTGTCTCCGAAGAACCAGAAGCTGGCGGAGAAGGTCATGCCGCTGGCACGACAAGCGTGGATCGCTCCCGACACAGCGACAGTGGAAGGTTTCGCCCGAGAGATTGTCGCCATCCTGGGACTGACCGAGAAAGCCGTCCCTGCGTGGGTTGTGGAGGTACAGGAGCGGCTAGGAGGGCTGGAAGGAGAACGAGACGGTGATGATCCTGCCGAAGAGGCAGGTGCCGTTCTCGGCGCCCATACGGCCCCAGAAGGGGAAACGCCGGAGCACGGCTTTGACGCTCTCCCCAGCAGCAAAGCAATGGGCACAGGTGAATTCGCTATCGAACCCAAGCCCTACATCGATCTGGTCGAGCGCGTCCGCCCGCAGGTTGAGGAGATGATCGAGGAGTTGACGCTTGCCCACGCAGCAACGAAGCCTCAGCCGGAACGCCGCGGCAGCCGCCTGTCGCTACGCGAGGCGCTGCGCAACCCAGAAGAACCGTTCATCGTCGATGGTGACGGAGGAAGGAAACCGCTGACCATGACCTTCAGGGTGATCATCGACCATTCAACGTCGATGAACCTGAAGGAAGCGCGGCACGAGACGCGTATCGAAGGTGTGGCAGAAGGAGCAATGATGCTCCACCTGTTCGCCGTCGAGGCGAACATCGACCATGAGATCGTGGTGACGCCCAACGATGTGCGCATCGCTGACCTGACATCTGGAGAACGAGGGCTTGCCCTCATCGCTGGACTGGTTCCTGCGCTGACCTGGTGGGAAAACCTGGGCAAAGCCATCGAGACACACGCCTACGAACTCATGCAGCGACCGGAGGACGTCAAGGTCCTGATCTGCGCCCATGATGGCTATCCCAATGATGGAGATGTCGCACGCGCGGCGTGCAAGGAATACCGGGGGAAGGTAGAAGTGATCGGCGTCGGCATCGATTTGGATGCAGCCTGCGCTGCCGAGATGCACAAGATCTTTGGCGAGAGCCGCCTGATCCTGTGCCGGACGCCGGAAGAGTTACCCAGA
>CAYOEZ010000370.1:0-2318 GCA_964402955.1 uncultured Ktedonobacterales bacterium
GTGCATCCACGACAACTTGCACATTGTGCTGGGACTTGCGGAGCGACTACAAACCGTTGGGCGGGCGACCGTGCCTCTGCAATTTCTGGCGGCTGCGCCTGGCGCTCAGCGCGCCGGATGCAGCGCGCTCAGATGGCGCTCTGCCCAGACAATCAACGGCAGGCAAGCCACGCACATCACGCCACAAATGACAAAGACGGAATGGAGACCGTAAGCCTCCGCTATTGACCCGCTGAGCGACGGGCCCACGAACATGCCGAAGGCGTAGACAGCCTGGAAGATGCCCATTGCCGAGGCGCGGTCTTGCGGCGCTGCCGTCTTGATCGAAAGGCTGAGCAAGAGGGGATAAAGCAAGCCGCGACCTGCCCCATTGACAACCTGCAGCCCCGCCAACGCGCCCAGGCTACCCACGATCAGCGTGGGCAGGATGCCCAGGGCCAGCAGAGCCAGCGCGATGAAAAGCGTAGTCCCTTCGCCGATGCGCGTCACCAGGCGCGGTGTAAAGAGGGTCACGAGGACGTATGAAAGGAGTCCGGTTGTCGTCAGATAGCCCAGTTGAGCGCGCGTCGCAGCGAAGCGTTCGGCCGCCAGGATGGGCGTGAAGCTGTTGATGGTAGACCATGCCACGTACTGCATGATGACCCCCAGGGCGCAGGCCAGAATGAGCGAGGAGGAATTGATGGTGCGCATCATGCCCTCGCGTGACAGAGGCATGGCCTTGGCGGTCACGTCTTCAGGGACACGGAAGAGCACAAGCGCGCCCAGAATGCTGAGGATCAGCGACGCCCAAAACGGCGCAATCCAGCCCAGGCGCTGGGCGATCTCGCCTCCGGATGATACGGCCAGGACCTGGCCGAGCGCGGCAGCGAAGGTCATGATGCTGAGCGGCACTGACGGGTGGGACTTCGGGAAGTAAGACGTGAAGAGGACGGTTGAGCAGACCCAGGTGGCCGCGGCAACGCCCATCATGCCGCGCCACACGACCAGCCAGATCGGCGAGGGCGCAAAGGCGAAGCCAACTGCCGCCAGGCCACACACCAACATGCCGGCCACCACGAAAATGCGCCGCTTGCCCATGGCGTCCGACCAGATGCCGAGCGGGATGCGCAGCAACATCTGCGTCAGCCCATACGCGCCGACAGCCAGGCCAATTGTGCTCATGCTGGCGCCCAGAACACCTGCGTAGACAGGAAACACGGGCGTATAGACGTACATAGCTGCCCAGAAAAGCACGATACCCACGCTGAAGAGCAGGACGGTGCTGCGACTCGCCGGAGCGTGCGCCTGTGGCGGCAGATGCGTTGTGATGGTGATGTGCCTCCCTGATCGTGAGTGATGTGAGGCATTATACCATGTTGTGCCCGACGAAAGAAGTGAGCATTTGTGCCTATGTCAGTTGACAGGCAAGCACGCAGCCACTATACTTGCGCCTGTCGTACTAACAAAGACAGGCACAGGCCGCTATGGAGGATATGTTGAGCATGGACAAGTCCGGAACCGGTGACGGCACGCTTGCTGCCCTGTGGGATATGGATGGGGTGCTTGTCGAATCAGCGCCCTTTCATTTTGCGGCGTGGCAGCGTATCTGGACTGAGCTGGGAATCAGCCTGACCGAGGCTGACTTCCGCAAGAACTTTGGCCAGCGCAACGATACGATCGTCCACGATATGCTCGGCCTCGACGTCGCGCCTGAGCGTATCGAAACCATTGGCACACGGAAGGAGATCTACTACCGCGAGGCGGTCAAAAGCAACGTGCAGGCGCTGCCGGGAGCGCTCGACCTGCTCAGGGCGCTGCGCGCGGGCGGCTTCCGCTGCGCTGTGGCATCGGCCGCGCCGCGCGCCAACGTTGACCTCATCCTGCATGAACTCGGCGCCTCTCCTCTTTTCGATGCTCTGGTATCGTACGAAGACGTCACCCACGGCAAACCTGATCCGCAGGTGTATCTCCTTGCCGCGCAGCGCGTGTACACCCCGCCATCGCGCTGCCTCGTGCTTGAGGATGCCGTTGCCGGTGTGGAGGGGGCAAAACGCGCCAACATGGCTTGTGTGGCGGTCACCTCCAACCATTCTAGACAGGCATTGGCCAAAGCTGACCTGATTGTGGATAGCCTGGCGCAACTCACCCCGGACATCATCAGGGAGTTGATTCTGCGCCGCTAGGACAATAGCGATGCGATTACGGCTCTGGCAGCGCGTGGCGCTTGCCTCCGTCCTTCTCCTGGCCGCGGCGATGCATTTCTACCGGCTGGAAATGCCAGGGTTTGCCAACCTCTACTATGCTGCGACCGTGCGCAGCATGTTGACGGGATGGCGTAA
>CAYOEZ010000371.1:0-2269 GCA_964402955.1 uncultured Ktedonobacterales bacterium
GAACCCTCACATAATTAGAGGGGCGTTTTGTCTCATTTCGATCCAAGCAATACAGCCCGCACGGTTGTTACAGCGCGTTCAATGGCCAAAAATCAAGATACCGTCACCTACACATGGAAGACAAGTACGGTACGAGTCAATTCGATGTAATCATACGTTTCGAAAGCAGCGGCGATGGTGGAAATCTGCGGGACAAAGAGTGCTTCAAGGTCGGCGTTCGTGATATTGCCCGTTGAGATAAGCAGAAGCTTGTACGGCTTGTGGACAGTGAAAAACGAGTTGACAAAATCAGCATCCTTCGTGATGATGACGCGATGTTCACGCGCAGAAATCTCGTGAATCTCAGTATCCGTCGTACGATTCCTCTTGGGCAAATCGAGCGTATGCGGTGCGTCATGACCAGCGTCGCGCAAGCGGTATGCCAGTCGGCGCGGTAGGTGCGCATCAACCAGAAAGTTCATACGCCGACTGGCTCCATCCGCTTAACCTGACTCAATCGCGTGGCAAAGGCCAGGACGGCGAGCAAGTCTTCGCGCTCCAGATCCTCATAATCCGCAAGAATTTCGTCCAGGGTCATCCCAGCACTCATCAGTTCCAGCATGGTTTCGACAGGGTAACGCAAGCCACGGATGACGGGCTTTCCGTGGCAAATCTGTGGATCAATTGTGATTCGGTCAAGCAAATTGCTCATAGCACACATCACCTTTCGACACAACGTATGCTTGCTCTTTTCAGCGCACGATGGGGGTAGAGACTGCTTGTGACAGACGATGGCGTAGTGCGGGCTAACGGCCTGCGGTTCAGCCGCGTTGCGGAGCGCAGCGGAGCAACGTCGGCTGCAACCCGGTGTTGGGTTGCCCCACTATTATAGGGTGGACCCCCGGGAGTGTATGTGTTGATTTTATCATGGCTGATTAGAGAGGCTGCCCAACTACTTATTCGACCGCATCTGCGGTGTAACCACCATCTTGAAAACAGTTTACCACGTATGGTGTACTGCTGTCAAAGGCTGCTTCGTGCGGCGACCAGAATCCGATCCGGCGAGAATCGCCCCCTGCCTGATAGCCGCAGCAGCACACCTCGCCGCGCAGCCGGAGTGAACTCCGTGACCATCGTGCTCGCAACTGGTAGCTAGCCTCCCATGCCGATGCCAGCCAGAAAACGGATGGTCATCATCGTGCGTCTCCAACGGTGTTGGTAGAACGCATCGGGTTTGACCACGCAGAGGCGTCATACCGTCGCTGTACGGACAAGCGCGTTGCTTTGTCTACTTGAGCTTCTCGACCAGCATCTGGGTGATAACAGTCGGGTTGGCGCGGCCCTTGGTTTCCTTCATGACCTGGCCCACAAGAAAGCGGATGGCTGTTTCTTTGCCGCCTCTGTAGTCGGCCACGGCCTGGGGGTTGCCCTGGATTGCTTTGCTGATTGCGGCGTCGATGGCGCCGGCGTCGCTGATTTGGGTCAGTCCTCTGGCGGCGACGATAGCGCCGGGCTTCTTGCCGCTGGCGAACATCTCGGCGAAGACATCCTTGGCAATCGTCATGGTGATGGTGCCGGCCTCGACCAGGTCGATGAGTTCGTTGATCGCCGCGGGCTGAACCGTTACTCTGTCGATGTCTTGCCCGCTCTCCTTCATGAGGCGGAACAGTTCACCCAGAATCCAGTTGGCGACGGGCTTGGCGCGCTGTGGCTTGCCGGCGACGCACGCCTCAAAGTAGGAGGCGACTTCCTGCTCGGCAACGAGCAGCCCTGCATCATAGGCAGAGAGGCCAAACTCGCGCATGAAGCGCTGCTGCCTGGCATCGGGCAACTCGGGCAGGATGCTGCGAACGCTCTCGACCCAGGTTGGCGCAATGACCAGCGGCGGCAGGTCGGGCTCGGGGAAGTAGCGATAGTCGTGCGCTTCTTCTTTGCTGCGCTGGGTGACGGTTACGTTGCGCAGGTCATCCCAGCCCATCGTTTGTTGCTCAACACGCTCGCCGCGGTTGAGAAGCTCCGTCTGGCGGTTGATCTCGTACTCGCATGAGCGCAAGACGGCGCGGAAGCTGTTCAGGTTTTTAACCTCACAACGGTTGCCGAGCGTCGTGCTGCCCAGGGGACGCAGCGAGATGTTGGCCTCGAAGCGCATGGCGCCCTTTTCCATGTCGCCCGAACTGACGCCCAGGTAGCGCAGGATGGCGCGCAGCTTGGTGATATAGCCGTTGACCTCGTCGATGGAGTGCATGTCCGGATCGCTGACGATTTCCATGAGCGGCATGCCCGAGCGGTT
>CAYOEZ010000372.1:0-2245 GCA_964402955.1 uncultured Ktedonobacterales bacterium
GTTTTGCCTGAACATCACCAAGAGCGTCGCCTATCACGGCTTCAAGAAGATTCTCGTCGTCAACGGACACGGCTCCAACATGCCGCTGGCCGATCTGGTGGCCCGCAAAACGGTGCTCGCGACGCAATCCCTCTGCGCCGCCGTCGCCTACTACAACCTGGCGCTGGCCGCGTTTGAGACAGTGCGGGAGACGCCGGTCATGGCCCACGCCGACGAGTTCGAGACGTCGCTCTACCTGCACCTTGCCCCGGAGCGCGTGCGCATGGACAAGGCGGTGGCCGGCAATGACGTGAGCGGCGCCTACATGTCGTCGGACAGCACCGGCGTGGCGCGTTTCAACGACTACTGGGGACGGTGGACGAAGGTGGGCGTGCATGGCGACCCGACCAAAGCAACCGCAGAGAAAGGCAAGGTCATCTTCGACGCCGCCGTTGCCGGTCTGATCGGCGGCGTCGACGAGCTGCGCGCATGGGCCATCCCGGCGCGTTCAGACCAGCACACGGGGCCGGTGCAGTCGCAGATCAAGTGGTAGACGCCTGGCGCGCTACGGATTCGGGGAACGGAACGAGTGGCAGGCTAAACCCGAATGTGGAACCGGCGCCGGGCGTGCTTTGCACCCAGACGCGGCAGCCGTGGGCCTCAACCAGAGTCTTGACGATAGTCAGCCCTAGCCCTGCGCCGCCGGTCGAGCGCGTGCGACATGGATCGACGCGGTAGAAGCGTTCGAATATAAGTCGCATGAAGACTGGATGTGGTCGGGGAGAAAGCCACGGAGCAGAGCGCCGCAAGAGCGAGCTTCAGAAGGGGGCAACAAAAAGAGGCGTGCGCCGCCTCTGCGCCCTGCCATCACTCAGGCATGGCCGTGCAAAACTTGCTGGTAGATGGAAAACGTCTTGTTGACGCTGGCATCGGGATCATAGTGGCGGCGCACGTATGCCTGCCCTGCCCGGGCAAGGCGGCGAGCATAGGCAGGGTCGGTCAGGACGCGCTCCAGCGCCTGCGCAAGCGCTTTTGTGTCACCAGGAGGAACAAGCGCGCCCGTCTCGCCATCAGCAATCACATCACTGATGCCGCCCGATCGCGTACCGACGACCGGTGCGCCGCAGAACATTGCCTCGATGAGCGTCAGTCCCAACCCTTCCTCATACGAAGGGAGCACAGCAACATCAGCAGCCCGGCAAAGGGTCGCCAATTCAGCGGCAGTGTGAGTTCCCAGAAACTCCACCCTGTCCTGCACACGCAGGCAGGAAGCCAGGGACTTCAGCGCCTCCCGCTCCTCCCCGTCGCCGACAAGCAGCAGGCGAAAATCAACGCCGCGCTGCGCCAGAATGGAAGCCGCAGCAATGAGGTCGTGGAATCCCTTCTGTTTGGACAGCCTGCCCACGGCAATGATCGTCCGTGGCGCCGCTTGCGGCGGTCGCACTGCAGCGGTGCTGCGGGTGAACTCCTGGTCCACCGGCATGGGGATGACAACAGCCCGCCCGGTCAGCGCAGGTATGCTTTCCACCACGCGGGCCAGAAGATAGTCTGACACGGTTGTGACCGCGGTCGCGCGACCAAAGACCCAGCGTGCAGCGGCGTCGACGAGTGGGTTCTTTCCCATCAACCCAACATCACTGCCATGACACGTCACCACCAACGGCACGCCGGTTATGGCCGACGCAATGGCGCTCACGAAGCCCGATGGAAACCACCAGTGCGCATGGATGATGTCAGCCTTCTGGCGGCGAACGGTGCGCACGGTCTTGGCCACAAAACTGACCAGAAAGCTGGCGAGAAGTACCTTGTTCAGGAGATTGCCCTGCACAGCGCGGTGCATCGTTCCCTGGTAGGCCAATCGCTCGTAGGGCTGGGGCGCATAGTGAAAGCGCTCCACCGTGAGGGACCCGATCTGCTCACTGTCGGCAAGACCCTGTGCGTGCGGAGCGACGACCGTGACATCAACGCCATCTTCGGCAATCTTCTCGCCGAGGCGATACACAAACGACCCGACCGCATCACCGGGATAGCGGACGAACGCCTGTGTCACAAAGCAGACCTTCACGGACACTCTCCTATCACCAGGGGCTGGCGAGCCTGCACCTGCTCTGTCCCGCAAAGCCAGGACAGGCAAGGGTACAAGGTTTCAGCGCTGTCGCCAGTGTAACAGAAGCACGTAAAGATCTGATGAAGATTGGATTAGAGTCTGATGAAAAAGGGTGAGCGTCATGTTTTTGGCTATGTGTAATGATGAACACTAAGGAAT
>CAYOEZ010000373.1:0-2245 GCA_964402955.1 uncultured Ktedonobacterales bacterium
GGGTTCGCGCCGTCCGGCCAACTGCTCGTCAATGGTTTCAGGATGATCATTCGAGACGATAAAGATGCTGTGTTGGTCACTGTAGACAGCAAGTGGGATACCGTGGCTTTGCACAATGCTCCGCAAGAGCAGCATGTAGCCATGTCCGTCTTCTTCGTCACGAAAGAGAGCGGCCACAACTTCACTGGTCGCATCGTCAACGGCGCCAAGCAAGCACAGATCCGGACCGCGGCCTTGCAGCCAATCATGGTGGCTACCATCAAGCTGGGGCAACATGCCTGCACAGGGACGGCGTTCTCGACGAGACCGATGCTTCGGTCGGCGATGCCGGCGCGGGCTTGTGATACCGGCTTCAAGCAGAATGCGGCGGACTGATGAGCGTGAGACATGGATGTCATGCTTCTCGGCTAGTTTCTCTGTGAAGTGCGTGTGGTTGAAATCGTCGTACGTTGTCTTGGTAAGCTCGATGATGGTCTTGCGAACCTCAGGTGACACGGTATTGTCTGGAATGCGCCCACGGTTCCCGTGAGTGACAGCCTCCGCTCTCCTCTGGCGGTAGGCTGCAAGCAATCGCCACACCTGACGTTCCGATAGACCAAGGCTTTGAGCACATTCTGGCCCAGTCATCGGTTGCGCTTTCAGTTCACCCATCACGAACTCGCGCTTCTTGCTCTTCTAAGATCTCGATGGCACCATTGTTGTCGTCATAGCAGGCAGCATGGCATAAACGACCCATGCGGTCAACACACCATGACAGAATCGCTGACCAACTCGCGCGACCATGACATTTTCGCTGAGCAGTTATACCCTGACATAATCGCTGACCAATGACAGTACGGCCCTACCCGGTTGATTCCGGGTCCCGTTTGGTGTATAATGTAGTCATTACAGTGACTATATGTGGAGGCCCTGCTATGCCGGAAATCGGAGTGCGCGAGTTGAAGATGTCAGCATCGGAGATTGTGCGGGCGGTGCGCGAGCGCCGGGTGCGCTATCTCATCACCTACCGTGGCCATCCGGTGGGTGTGATTCTGCCCATCGATGAGACGACGCCGAACGACCGCATGTTGGCTGCCAGCACGACCAACGCAACCTGGCAGGAACTGACACGGCTAGGACAGCAGATCAGCCAGGGCTGGACGTCGCCGCAGACGGGCGCAGAGATACTGTCAGAGATGCGGCGCTAGGAGACGACGATGTCCACGACCTACACCATTGACGCTAGCGTCTTCATCAACGCCTTCAATCCAAGCGAACCAGGCCATGCCGAGAGCAACCGTCTACTGGCATTGCTACAGGAAAAAGCTGCTCCGATTATCGTGCCAACACTCGTGCTGCCTGAGGTTGCGGCTGCTGTTGCGCGTGGTCAGGATGACGCCGAGCTCGCCCGCCGCTTTGCCGCGACATTGAGCCAATTGCCGCACCTTGTGCTTGTGGTGGTTGATGTGACGCTTGCGCAGCAGGCTGCTGACCTTGCGGCCCAACACCGGCTGCGCGGCAGCGATGCTGTGTATGCTGCGGTTGCTCTACGATTCGGCAGCGTGCTCGTGACATTGGATCGCCAGCAACGAGAGCGGGTGGCCGGCGCCGTCGACACGCTCTGGCCGGCAGAGGCGCTCGTGCAGATGGCAAGCTGAAAGTAGTCGCTGCGGAGACGATGAATCTGTGACGGAAATAGATGTCTAGATAAAGATCCGTGATTTTTGGAGAGTGTCCACTCGACACGTTTTGAGAGAGATATCGTCCTTTTGGGTAAGAAGAACAAACCCACTGGGAAGGAGGTCTCTCTCATGGAGATCAGGATACGGTTGAGCAGCAGTTTTCGACAGTCTCTGGTTGAGCAGCTTCAGCAAGCATATGCTGGTGGGCATCTGCGGCTGGTCAAGCGTATCCATGCTCTGCACTATGTCGTTGATGGCAAGTCCGAGGCCGAGGTGTCTGATCTATTACACCTGGGCGAGCAGACCGTCCGTGATTACATCCGCACCTTCATTCTGCGGGGCGTTGACAGTTTGAGCTACAAGCAGCCCTCTGGTCGCCCGCCCAAGCTGACAAAAACACAACGAAAGGAGTTGGCTGACCTGATCATTGCCGGCCCAGACGCAGCTGGCTATGCCTCTGGTTGCTGGACAGCAATTGTCATTCAAGACTTGATCCTCTGTTGTCAACGGTCGAAAATTGATCCATTTCCAGCGGTTGAAAATTGACCCACCTCCGACCCTTTTGGTGTATCCTGGTGGCGGCA
>CAYOEZ010000374.1:0-2236 GCA_964402955.1 uncultured Ktedonobacterales bacterium
ATCCAGGCCGCGCTCACTGCACAGAAGCAGTATGCCGACGCGCTCGCCGCGCTCGTCGCCCAGCGCGACCAGGAAATCACCCGCATGCGCGCCACCATGCGCTGGCGCCTGGGCGAGCGGTTACGCCCCGTTTTGCGGCTGCCCAAGGCGCTGTTGCGCTCTCTACGCAGCCGCTACGCCATCATCCCACTGAACGCGCCCGCGCCCAACGCCAACGACCCGTCGCCAGAGCCAAACAGAACCCCCAATCAGGAAACTCCGCCAGCGCCGGCCTATCCACAAGCCGCCCGCTACGACGTGCTGTGCCTTGCCATCATTGATTGGGACTTCCGCTTCCAACGCCCGCAACAACTGGCCAGTGCGTTCGCCAAACAGGGACACCGCGTCTTCTGGGTCAGCCCCACACGCTTTGCGCCGCCATCGAACGACATGCCTCTGCCCGTTCAGCCCTTGCAACACAACATCTGGGAGGTTCACGCCTCTGTCGTGACCACACCCAACCCCTACGAAGACAGGCTGTGCGGGCCACAACTCGAGGCCATCATCTCCTCCATCGACCGGTTGCGCCGCAACGCGCAGATGAGCAATGTTGTCTGCCTGGTGCAAATTCCCTTCTGGAGCCCGGTGGCGACTGAGCTGCGCACGCGCTTTGGCTGGCGTGTTGTCTATGACTGCATGGACGAGTGGGACTCGTTCCCCGGCATCGGCAAGGCCATCATTGCCCAGGAACGGGAGCTGGCGCGCGCCAGCGATGTGTTGGCGGTTACAGCGCAAAGGCTGCGCGATAAGTGGCAAGCCGAAAACTGCCGCTGCGTGCTCGTGCGCAACGGCGCCGATTTTGAGCATTTCCAGACATCGTGGCCCGTTAGCGTGCTGGACGACATCCCGCACCCCATCATCGGCTACTTCGGCGCCATCGCGCCCTGGTTCGATGTGCAATTGGTCGCCTATGCCGCCCGCGCTCACCCCGAATGGCAATTTGTCCTGGTCGGCGGCGTCTACGATACAGACGTCTCGCCGCTGCAAAGCCTGGCCAACGTTCACCTGGTTGGCAACCAGCCATATGCCGCTATCCCCGCCTATCTGCGCCAGTTCGATGTTTGCACGATCCCGTTCAAGATCAACAAGATTACCGAGGCCACCGATCCGGTCAAGCTCTACGAATACCTCAGCCAGGGCAAGCCTGTCGTCTCGGTCGCGCTGCCCGAGCTGCACGACTATCGCGACCACATCTACATTGCGAGCGACCCGGCAGACTTCGTTGACAAGCTGGCGGCCGCGCTGGCCGAGGATGATCCATGCCTCACACAGCAACGCATGGCCCTGGCCCGCGCCCACACATGGACAGACCGCTATCAGCGCCTGCATAACGCTATCGTCGAAATATACCCCACGATCTCCATCGTCATGGTCACCTATAACAACCGCCAGATTACCGAGCAATGCTTGCAGAGCATTTTCGCCCATACTGCCTACCCCGCCTATGACGTGATCATCGTCGACAACGCCTCGCACGATGGCACACCGGAGATGCTGCGGCGCGTGCAGGCAGAGCATAGCAACGTCAGGGTGATTCTCAACCAGCAGAACCTGGGCTTCGCCTGTGCCAACAACCAGGCTATCCGCCAATCGAGCGCCGCTATTATCGTTTTCCTCAACAACGACACAGTTGTCACTCCGGACTGGCTCGACAGGCTGGCGCGCCACCTCGACGATCCACAAATCGGCCTGGTGGGCGCGATCACCAACCACGCCGGCAACGAGGCCAGGATCGAGGCGACCTATACAGACCTGTCACACCTGAACGACTTTAGCGTCGCCTACACCTGGGCGCATGATGGCGAGGTGTTCGACATACGTGTTGCGCCGCTGTTCTGCGCCGCCATGCGCCGCGCCGACTGGCAGAGCCTGGGCGGCCTGAACGAACAGTACGAAATCGGCATGTTCGAAGACGATGACCTGGCAGAACGGGTACGCCGCATCCTCAAACTGCGCGTCGTCTGCGCCGAGGATGTCTACGTTCACCATATCGGCCAGGCCAGTTTCGCGCTGTTGAGCAAAGCCGAGTACAATCGTCTCTTCGAGCAGAACCGCCGCCACTTTGAGCAGACATGGCAGGTCACCTGGACACCTCACCGACCCCGGCCGGGCGTCGCCCCCGCCATATCGAAGATCAAATAATGCCAACACGGGAGCAGAGCATGACCGAGCGCCAACGTCTACTGATTATCGGGCT
>CAYOEZ010000375.1:0-2196 GCA_964402955.1 uncultured Ktedonobacterales bacterium
CTGCTCTCCTCTCTTGGAGGCTTAAGTTAGCGCATATGGGTCTCAGACCTGCCCCAAGTGCGCAGCGAACGCCCCTACTTGTCCTTTTCGGTCTTGCTCAGGGCAGCCTGGGCGGCGGCAAGATCGGCTGCCAAACCGTGGGGTGTGCCCTACGCCTGGCCGATGATCCCCGCTGCCCAGGCATGACAGACCGGGCGACCAAGATGGCTTCCTCATAGTCCTCTGGCATGACGTCCTCGTAGTCTCCTGGGTAGCGGGCCATCACCGCGTAGCTTGTCAGACTGACCACGATGTTCGCTGCCGGTGGAGACGGGACATCTTGCGGCAACAACGCAAGGAGGTGATCAATATCATGCACTTTACGGAACTCGATGCCTTTGTGAATGAGTACCGCCTTGATGCTCTTCTCAACAGCTTGCTGAGCATGAAAGCAAAGATCATTGTACAGGACATGGTCCGGTAAGGGGATACTGGCAAGCGAGAGGTCGCTGTACGAGCGCCGCAACCAGTCAACGGCGCTACCCGGTTGCGTCTTTTCGGGAGGCATAGACTTCCTTCCCTTCCGCCAGAATCGCGCGGTAGATGAGGCCGATGTTGTCCTTCTGCCTGTCGAGTACGCTCGGTGTGGTTACCATAATATCGACCGGATGGCCGAATCCATGAATTTGCTGGTAAATGTGGCGCGCCATCCTCAGGCGATGCGTGCCCTCCGGCATGACAACCAGTATATCTATGTCGCTGTCCGCAGTCATGTCGCCGCGCGCCGCGGAACCAAAGACAATGATACGCAGTGGTTGCACAGCGCCGACAATGCGGCCAACGAGTGCATCCAGGCTGGCGAATGAGCGCTCCAGTGTTGCTTCTGCCCTCACAGTAGCCACTTCCTCAATCCCTCTTTGTTGTCTTACTCTATCTCGTCACCGGCAAACGTTTCAAGCAGCTCCAGACCGGATTTCTTCCGGACAGGATCAACAGCTATTGATCCGTCAGTTACCAGAGTAGCCAACGGGTATAGTATACACCCGCTTCTGTTTTGCGTCAAACAAAATTCGCTTGTCTCCCCATGCCATCGCTATACATCCATCGGCTGCAGGAGCCGCAAAAGAAAAAGGATACGGAGTAGGCCCCGTATCCTCTATGTTCTTCATCACTGCGTTAGGGGCAGGTCTGAGACCTGCCCAGGGCGCAGCAAGCAGCGCCTCTACTTGTCTTTTTCGGTCTTGGACAAGGCGGCCTGGGCGGCGGCAAGGCGAGCCACCGGCACGCGGAATGGCGAGCAGGACACGTAGTCCAAGCCCAGCTCGTGGCAGAGCGCGATGGACTCAGGATCGCCGCCGTGCTCACCGCAGATGCCGATCTCTAGCTGCGGGCGCACCGAGCGGCCCTTGGTCACGGCGATCTTCATGAGTTGGCCAACGCCGTTGCGATCGATGGTCTGGAACGGGTTGAAGGGCAGAATCTTGTTTTCGACGTACTTGAGCAGGAAGGCGCCCTCGGCGTCGTCGCGGCTGAAGCCGAACGTCATCTGGGTGAGGTCGTTGGTGCCAAAGCTGAAGAACTCGGCGTACTCGGCGATCTCGTCGGCCGTCAGGGCACCGCGCGGCACCTCGATCATCGTGCCGAACTTGTAGGCCAGCTTGACACCCTGCTCCTTCAAGACGTCCTTGGCAACAGCCGTCAGGGCGTCCATCTGGTTCTTGAGTTCGTTGACATGGCCGACGAGCGGGATCATGATCTCGGGATGGACGACCACGCCGTCTTTCTGCAGCATACAGGCGGCTTCGAGAATGGCCCGCACCTGCATTTCGGTGATCTCAGGCATGGTGATGCCCAGGCGGCAGCCACGCAGACCCATCATGGGGTTGGCTTCGCGCATGTTCTGCACGGCCTTGAGCAGGACTTCTTTCTCGCCAAGGATCTTGGTGATAGCGGCGTCGCCCTTGCTGGCCTCGGCTGCAATGCGCAGACCCGTGACCTCGAGCAGAAGCTCTTCCGGGTTGGGGAGGAACTCATGCAGCGGCGGGTCAATCAAGCGGATGATCACCGGGTAGGGTGACATGGCCTTGAGAATGCCCAGGAAGTCGTTGCGCTGGATCGGCAGCAGCTCAGTGAGAGCAGCCTTGCGCTCGTCGACGGTCTTGGCCAGGATCATGCGCTGCACGATGGGCAGGCGCTCGGTCTCGAAGAACATGTGCT
>CAYOEZ010000376.1:0-2192 GCA_964402955.1 uncultured Ktedonobacterales bacterium
CACACAACCATACGGAGACATGAATGAAACGCAGCGGATTGATTCTGATCGTGGTTGGCCTGATCCTGGCCCTGGTGTCTGTCTTTGGCGTGCTCAGCATAAGCAAGAACCAGACCGCCGTCGTCCCGACGCCAACGCCAGTCCCGATCGTCAAAGTCGTCGTGGCCACACAGAACATCGCTGAGCGCACCATGCTACAATCCAGCATGTTGACGCTGAAAGATTGGCCGGCTGATCTGCTGCCCACGGGAACGATCAGCAAGATCCAGGATGTCATCGGTAAAGTGACATCGACGCCCCTGGCCGCGGGGGAGATCGTGCTGATCAACAAGGTCAGCACAGAACAGACCGCGGTTGGTCTGGCGCCGACACTGCCGCCGGGGCTTGTTGCGATGTCGCTCGGTGTGTCCTCCATGTCAGCCGTTGGCGGGGCCATCCGCCAGGGCGATTCGGTAGACATCCTCGTCTCTATGGAATACAGCATCTACACCGAGCAGGGCGACGAGAGCAAACCCATGCAGTCCACGTTCTACACGATTCAGGATGTCCCGGTTCTTGCTATCAGCGGTCAGGTGGATTCGACGGCCGCCCCGCAGGCTGGTGCAACCAAGGCGCCCGTCCAGTCCAACATCAGCGGCATCAATACCCTCACAGTCCTGGTGACACCGCAGGATGCATTGCTGCTGAAGTATAGTAAGGAGAAGGGCACAATCGATTTGGTTTTGCGTTCACCGCAGTATCATGACCAGGTTGTAACCGACCCGGTGTACCTGGAATACATCATGCGACGCTTCGAGCTGCCACGTCCGCTTCTCATACGCAAGGATGCACAAGACGCAGGAGTAGCACAGTGAACGGGAATGGCAACGGGAACGGCAACGGCGACAAGGCAGCCATTCGCCTGCTTATTGCCGACAGTGACCAGGACCAGCGCGGTCGCCTCAAAGACATCCTGTCCGGCCATAAGGGCTTCGATCTCGTGGCTGTGGTTGGCGACGGCGAGCGTGCGGCGCGTTTGGCCGCACAACTCCAGCCGGATATCGCCATTCTTGAGTTCGGCATGACCCGCACCGACGGGACAAATGCGGCTGAGAGCATTGCCCTGACGGCCCCCTTCACCCAGATCATCTTGCTGGCCGATCACGACGAAGCAGATCTCAGCCGCCGCGCCATGATGTCCGGAGCACGCGACTACCTGGTCAAGCCGGTCGACAGAGACGAGCTGATACGGGCGGTTTATCGCGTCTACGAGTTCGCGGCCAGGCGACAGGCCGTCTCTGTTGACGACACGGCGCGCCCTGTCGAGCGCACGCAGAGTGGTCAGGTCTTCGCGGTCTGGGGTCCCAAAGGCGGCGTTGGGCGCACGTTCCTGGCCGTCAATCTGGCCGTCGCGATGGCTACATCCGGGCGCAAACATGTGCTTTTGATGGATGGCTGCCTGGGCTTCTGCACAGCCGATGTCGCTCTAGATATTAGCGGCCAGAAGACCATCTTTGATCTTGTTGTCGATAATGATGAAGACCTTGACGCGGAACTGATTGAGCGAGTGGTGGTCCATCACTCCTCAGGCATTGACGTGCTGCTTGCGCCTTCGGTGGAGAACATGCTCTTCCTCGCCCCGGCGCACATCCAACGCATGCTGACCGTCATGCGCCGCATCTATGACTGCATCGTCATCGACACGCGTCCCATACTGGATGAGACAACCATCGCTTTCCTTGACCTTTCCGACGTCATCGTCACCGTCTGCAACCCGGAAATCGCCTCTTTGCGCAATCTGCGCATCTTCCTGGACGCCGCAAGCCGCCTGGGCTACGCGCCTGAAAAGATCCGTCTCATCATCAACCGCCACGACATGCGCGGGGCCATTACGCACGACGAAATCGAAAAAGTGTGCCGCTTGAAGGTCTTCGATGTTATCAGCAACGATCATGAGGCTGTCGCTAGCAGCATCAATCGCGGCCAGCCGCTTGTGACCATGCAGCCCCAGCGGCCTATTGTCCACGAGATCATCAAGCTGGCAACGAGTCTGATTGGAGCGACAGACGAGCCTGTACCCGACAAGACACAAAAGTTCGCTATCGGCCGGCTCTTTGGCCGCGGCAGTGGCCAACGCTAATACTACTATCGCACTTGTCATGTGCCCACTGCAAGAAGGTCCGGACGGACCCGTCATTGCGAGCGGAGCGAAG
>CAYOEZ010000377.1:0-2173 GCA_964402955.1 uncultured Ktedonobacterales bacterium
AGCATGTACGCTACCTGGTCGAGCAGATTCTTGATGTGTGCGGGGATGAGAAGAGCAGGAGATTTTACACCCGGCTGGCCAGCCGGCTGCCCGACGACCTGATCTTCCGCAGCCTGGCCGAGATTCGGCAAGATTCGGCAATAAGGAACAAGGGAGCAGTGCTCGTAGCAAAGCTTCGGCCCGCACTTAGTTGATTCCTACGCTCTGTTGATGTATAATGTAGTCATCGTAGTGACTATGTGGAGGAGAATCGTCCATGCCAGAAATCGGTGTGCGTGAACTGAAAATATCAGCCTCAGAAATCGTGCGGGCAGTGCGTGAGCGCCGTGCCCGCTATCTCATCACTTATCGCGGGCGTCCGGTGGGCGTGCTCCTTCCGATTGACGAAGCGTCGGCCACAGACAAGAGCCTGGCTGCCGGCGCAACTGGCAGCACATGGCAGGAGCTGACGAAGCTGGGCGAACAGATCGGCCAGGGTTGGACGGCGCCGCAGACAAGCGCCGAGATTCTATCAGATATGCGGCGGTAGGAGGCGATAGTGTCCACAACCTACACGATTGACGCCAGTGTCTTCATCAATGCCTTCATTCCCGCTGAGCCGGGCCACGCAGAGAGCAATCGTCTTCTTGCCTTGCTACAGGAGAAGTCCACTCCCATCATCGTGCCCGCGCTTGTGCTGCCGGAGGTTGCTGCGGAGGTGGCGCGTGGCCAGGACGATACCGAGTTGGCACGACGGTTTGCCTCTGCACTTAGCCAGCTTCCTCACCTTGTGCTCGTACCTGTCGACACAACGCTTGCGCAGCAGTCCGCTGATCTCGCCGCCCAGTATCGTTTGCGGGGCAGCGATGCGGTGAATGCGGCCGTGGCGCTACGCTTCGGCAGTACGCTGGTGACGCTGGACAAGCAGCAGCGCGAGCGCGTCACCGACGTCGTGACGACGCAATGGCCGGCGGAGGCGCTGGCTGAGACGAGTGGGAAATGAGTCGCTTTGACCTGCATTCCATCCTTGCGCTGCAAGGTACACAAAACCTTGGGTTGTTCTGCGATATTCGGCTTTCGCTTCAGGTGACGCATCTCGCCAGCGAGGGCCTGCATGTTCTCCACTGGCCAACCGCCTTCACCAATCTTCCAGGGCCTCACTGCCGGATTAACATTCCGCTCCCGGACTCCTCATACTCCCTTAACACCATCAGCCCTGCGCCGCCTCTCGCCGCCCGGCTCGCCACTGCGAGCGCTAGCCTCCTGCGCCCGCCGCCAGCGTGAAGGCTATCACAAGCCTATCCTGCCTGCTCAAGAAACCTATGACATATCAGACATTGGCAACCAGGATCTATTCTGCTTATGACGAAGTGAGACAAACGGGCCATGAATTTAGGTGGGGGCCTCGCCCTTCCCAAATCTCTCCAGAAGGAGTCATAATGGAGACCGGGGAGGAGCAGAATCGCAGAGACCAAGATCCATTGGCAGTGAACCGCCGCAGAGAAGCTGCACCCCCAGGAAACCAGTCAAACCGGTCGGGGGAACGTAGTATGCTCCGACTCCATCTCGCTGTATGATGGCGTCAAACCTCCTGTGGGCTTACAGGACATCGGACGGGACGATGACATACTGGCCGCGGCCAACCCTGTGCAGCGCCCCCTTCTTCGCCATGGTTGAGAGCAGCTTGACGGCATGCGGGCGCGACACATCAACCAGCCGGCTGGCCGCGTCCGTATCAATGACGCGATTGCCCTGACGAAGGCTGGCAAAATAGATAGTCTGTTCCAGATGACTGAGTCCTGCGGTGTCCATCTGATTCTCTTTCTGTATGCGCAAAACAACGGCGACGTCTCATTGTCCGTGGGGACTCACCATGCGCTAGTTGCCCTGCCACGTCAAGTGCGCGTTGGCGAAAGAAAAAGGCCAATCTTGTTGTTCTATCACATCATTGTGACAGCAAGATTGGCCTTGGTGTTAGCGCCACATTGTTCGTTCAAACTGGCCGTTTGTGGCCTACAAGCCATAGATTGTTCGTATCAACATACCCAGCCTTCTGGGCAACTCTTCCGGTGTCCGGCAGAGGATCAGGCGGCTCTCGCCGAAGATCTTGTGCATCTCAGCAGCGCAGGCAGCATCCAGATCGATGCCGACGCCGATCACTTCTACCTTCCCCCGGTATTCCTTGCACGCCGCG
>CAYOEZ010000378.1:0-2173 GCA_964402955.1 uncultured Ktedonobacterales bacterium
GGCGACGCCTGCTCAGTGAGAACATCCAGACAATCTACCCGGCGCATGGCAAACCCTTCCCTGCCGAAATCATGCGAGGACTGCTGACATGATTGGGATCGGCATTCTCGGTTTTGCCCACGGGCATGTCGGCTTCTACTGCACGCAGTGGCGCGAACGCCCTGAGCTGGGCGTGACAGTCGTTGCTGGCTGGGACCACGACGGAGCGCGGCTGGCCAAGTCCGCTGCTGCCCACAACGTGCGCTCCGCAGCGCAGATCGACGAGATTCTGGCCGATCGCAGCATCCAGGCCGTTGTCATCGGCGCCGAGACATCGTTGCACGCCGGGCTGGTGGAACAAGCTGCCGCAGCCGGTAAGACCATCGTCCTACAAAAGCCGCTGGCGCTCACTCTGGCCGAGGCCGACCGCATCGTGGCGGCAGTGCAGCGCCACGCCGTGCCGTTCAGCGTGGCCTGGCAGATGCGTGCTGACCCACAGAACATCAAGATCAAAGAACTGATGGCAAGCGGTGTTCTGGGCAAGGTCTTCATGGTGCGCCGCCGCCACGGCCTGGGCGTCCACACCTGGCCCAACTACACTGATCTTTGGCACCTGAAACCGGAGCTTAACCGCGATATCTGGGCCGACGATGCCGCCCATGCCATCGACTTCATCTACTGGCTTCTTGGCATACCCGAAAGCGTCACGGCCGAGATGGTGACGCTCTACGACCCACGCATGGCCATGGACAACGGCGTCGCCGTCTTTCGCTACCCGGGCGGCCCGCTGGCAGAAGTATGCTGCTCATTCACCTGCACTGCTGCCGAGAACACCACCGAGGTCATTTGTGAAAAGGGCAGCATCATCCAAAACTACGGCGACGTGCCAAGCTGCAACGTGCCGCGGCCCGCGGATGCCGTCGGACTCAAGTGGTACACGGCGGAGACGAAGCAATGGACGTACAGCGAGATCGCCAGTCCGTCCGCACATGGGGCGCGCCTCGCCGGGCTGGCCGCGCCGCTAGCCGAGTTCATGCAGGGCAAGCGGCAGCCCATAGCCAGCGCTGAAGAGGCGCGCACGGTGCTGCGCATGACGCTGGCCTGCTACGTCTCTACTCGTGAGGGCCGGCGCGTCGCAATCAGCGACGAGGGAATCGCACGAGTGTAAGGGGTTCTGTCGGGCAGGGATGCCCGACCTACGCGAGGCGGCGCACAGGTGTAAGAGAGTCTGTCGGGCAGGGATGCCCGACCTACGTTAGGGGGAATACGGTGAAAATCGGTATCAATTCAGTTCTATTCGGCTCGTTCGATATGGAGACGGCATTCAAGTATACGGCTATGGCCGGCTATGACGGCATCGAGCTGTCGGCCATCGACGGCATGAGCGAGCACCTGCTACTGGCTCGCTGGCGTGAGGTTGCGCCTGAGATCAAGCGACTTGCCAAGGAATACGGGCTTGAACTTCTGGCCATGGAGCAGCCATCGCAAGACCCTGCCATTATGGAGCAGGCCATGCAGGCGGCGGTCGAGATCGGTATCCCGGTCATCAACTGCGGGCCAGGGGGAAAGACCGGCGACGAGGCCACGTTGCGCCAATCTATCGACTCGTTGGGCAATCTGGCGAAGATGGCCGAGAAGTACAGTGTGACGCTGTGCGTCAAGGCGCACGTCGGCGCCAGCATCTACAACACGCCGACCACGCTGCAAGTGATGAAAGCGATTACCTCTCCAGCTTTCGGCATCGACATGGACCCCTCACACATCTATCGCGCCGGCGAAGACCCTGTCGAGGCGATCAAGGCTGTCCTGCCGCGCGTCAAGCATGTGCACATCCGCGACTGTAAGGGGCGACAGCAGGGGCCGGGCGACCCCAACATGCAGGCCAATGGGCGAGGAGATATCGATCTCGTCGGTTATGTGCGTGCGCTCCATGAGCATGGCTACACGGGGCCGCTCGATCTGGAGATTATCGGCACGAAGCGCCTGGGCTATACGCTGGAGCAATGCTGCGTGATCGCCGCCGAAAGCCGGGGACACATGCAGGCCTGCCTGCAAGCATGTGGGGCGCGCTAGACGAAGTCACTGAGTAGTTTGGCAGTGTCACATTCCCTCTAGGACGTGTAGTGGCGCGCTCTTTTGCGCGCCATAGGTCGGCGGAAGAGATGTTCTAAGTCATGTCAAGGGGGTGAACCTT
>CAYOEZ010000379.1:0-2162 GCA_964402955.1 uncultured Ktedonobacterales bacterium
TCCGTGACTACACGGAGCGTCTGGGTTTGGCCCTGGGCGTGCGTGGTCTGATGAACATCCAGTACGCCATCAAGGATGACGTCGTCTACGTGCTAGAGGTCAATCCACGCGCCAGCCGCACTGTGCCATTCGTCTCGAAAGCGACCGGCGTACCGCTGGCGCGTATCGCCACGCAGGTGATGATGGGCAAGTCGCTGGCCGAGCTGGGGTTTGTCGCCGAACCGCGGATCGACGGCTTCTTCGTCAAAGAGGCAGTGCTGCCTTTCATCAAATTCCCGGAAGTCGACACCGTGCTCGGCCCGGAAATGCGCTCGACCGGCGAGGTGATGGGTCACGCCAGTCACTTTGGCCACGCCTTTGCCAAGGCGCAGATGGCGGCTGGGATGCCCCTGCCGCTCAAGGGAGGTGTTCTGATCACGGTCAACGACTACGACAAGAGCGCCGCCCTGAAGCTGGGACGCGACCTGCACCGCATGGGCTTCGATCTGTACGCCACATCCGGTACGGCTGCCTTCTTCCATCGCGCCGGCATTCCCGCCACCGTGCTTGCCAAGGCAGTTGCCGGTGAGACGGCCTACACCACGCTCGACGCCATGCGTGAGGACAGAATCCACCTGATCGTCAACACGCCGCTGGGGCCGGAAAGCCGCGACGACGGCGACCGCATCCGGCGCTTGGCCACCCGGCTTGACATCCCACTGATCACCACGCTGTCGGCGGCACAGGCCGCGGTCAACGGCATCCGCGCCCTGCGCGAGAAAGAACTCCGTGTGCGGTCGTTGCAGACACATCACAGGACTTAGGGGTAAGTAGACAGCAAATCACTTGTCGCTTACAATGGGATAGTAACAATCTTTCCCCTTTCCTTTCGTACTCACAGGAGAAAGTGACATGGAACAACCCTGGCTCAAGAACTATGATCAGGGGGTGCGGGAAACACTCAAGCCCTATCCCGAGACCACGCTCGCCGACGTTGTGCACGAGACGGCGGTGGAGCGGCCCGACCATGTGGCGCTGTGGTTCAAGGGCAATACGATGTCGTACAGCCAGCTCGATCGCTTGAGCGACGCCTTTGCCGCCGCCCTTGTCGCCCAAGGGTTGAAGAAAGGCGACCACGTGGCCGTGTTGATGGCCAATACTCCCCAGTATGTGCTGGCTGAACTGGGAATTTGGAAGGCGGGCGGTATCGTAGCATCGATCAATCCCCTCTACACCGGCAAAGAGCTGCAGCACCTGCTCTTGGAGTGTGAAGCCGAAACCGCCATCGTGATGTCGCTCTTCTATGACAAGGTAAAAGATGTTCAGGCGAAGACAAAGCTCAAAAAAGTCATCGTCACAAACATCAAAGAATACCTTCCGGCCGTGAAGATGCTCCTCTTCACCCTGGTCAAGGAGAAAAAAGACGGCCATCGGGTCACTTTGCAGGCGGGTGATCTCTGGTTCCAGGATCTCATGAGCCAGCATCGGGGCGCCGCCCGACCGGACGTCGCCATTGATCCCAATGATCCGGCGCTGATTCTGTTCACGGGTGGAACCACCGGCCACGCCAAGGCAGCCCTGGGTTCGCACATCGCCCTGGTCAAGTCGGGACTGCAGATCAAGGAGTGGTTCAAGAACGTACTGCACGACTGGGATGACGCTTTCCTGGCAAGCCTTCCTCTGTTCCATGTGTTCGCCGCCGCAGGCGTGCAGACCGCCGCCCTGATGGGCCACAATGCGATGGCCTTGGTGCCGAACCCGCGCGACCTTACCGACGTGCTTGACACCATCGAGAAGGCCAAGACCTCGTTTGTACCCGGCGTACCTACGTTCTACGTGGGCTTGCTCGACCACCCGAAGGTGAAATCCGGCAAGGCTGACTTGAGTTCCATCAAGCTATGCATCTCCGGAGCCTCTGCACTGCTGCGCGATACCAAGGAGCGCTTCGAGGCCCAAGCCAACTGCCGCATCGTCGAAGGCTACGCGCTAACTGAATCGATGATGGCCATTGTCTGCACGCCTGTCGACGGCAAGTACAAGGTGGGCTCGGTGGGCATGCCTGTCTCGGATGTGGCCGTGCGCATCGTCGACAGCGAGACGGGCGAGCGGGATCTGCCACTGGGACAAGAGAACGTCGGCGAGATTCTGATCAAAGCCGAGCAGTTGATGCTGGGCTACTACAA
>CAYOEZ010000380.1:0-2072 GCA_964402955.1 uncultured Ktedonobacterales bacterium
CTCGTCCAAAGGAAAACCTGACGTGGCAGAAGCAGTGCAGGACTATGGCCGGCTCAATTGGAAGAAGCGTTGGCCTGCCCTTACCTATCCCAATTACCGCCTCTATTTCGCCGGTCAGACGGTCTCTCTCTTCGGTACCTGGATGCAGGTGACGGCTCAGGGCTTTCTGATCTTCCAGTTGACCCATTCTCCTGCCTATCTGGGCTACGTCGGCTTTGCCTCTGGCGTCCCCACCTGGCTGTTCACACTCTACGGGGGGGTTGTGGCCGACCGTGTCCCGCGCCGCACACTCATGGTCATCACCCAGTTCTGCATGATGATTCTTGCCTTTGTTCTCGCTGCGCTCACGTTCTTGAACCTTGTCCAACCGTGGCACATCATTGTCCTTGCGTTTCTGCTGGGCGTCGCCAACGCCTTCGACGCGCCAGCGCGCCAGGCCTTCACCCTGGAGATGGTTGAGCGCGTTGACCTGACCAATGCCATTGCTCTCAACGCAACCATGTTCAACTCAGGGACCGCCGTTGGGCCTGCTATTGCCGGTTTCACGTATGCCCTCTTCGGACCGGCATGGTGTTTCCTTCTTAATGGGCTGTCGTTCATCGCCGTGATCGTGGCCTTGCTAAAGATGAATCTCAAGCCGTTCGTTGCGCCACGCCGCGGAGCCTCAACATGGGGCGACCTGAAGGAAGGGCTTGTCTTTGCGCTCAAAGATCCGACCGTCCGCACATTAATGCTCATTGCCGCCGCCGTCAACCTGTTTGCCATGGCCTATGCCACGCTGATACCGGCCTGGGCGGTTGTGGTCTTGCATGGCGACGCAGCCACCAATGGACTCATGCAGTCAGCGCGTGGCCTCGGCGCGCTCATCAGCGCGCTGGCGCTGGCGTCGATGGGACGAGTCACGTTCAAGGGCAAGATTGTCACCGTCGGCACATTTGCCCTGCCCATCACCATTCTCATCTATTCACAGATGACCAACGTCACTCTATCACTGATAGCGCTTGTCCTCATTGGCCTGTCGTTCATGCCGATCATGAATGTGGCGAATGCGCTGGTGCAGATACAGGTACCGGATGTCTTGCGCGGACGCGTGATGAGTATTTGGACGCTCGTCTTCATGGGCATGATGCCTCTGTGCGGCCTGTGGGCCGGCACGACGGCGAACTATCTCGGAGAACCGACGGTCGTCGTTATCGGCGCATCGATCGCCCTGGCCATCGCGGTTGCTGTCTTCATCTTCTTCCCCAGAATACGCGCTCTAGAGTAGTGACAGGCTGTTTCAGGGTAGCTGTTCAGCGTTATGGTGTGGACGTAGTGGCGCTGCTTGCTGCGCCAGACCCGCGCCGTTGAGACAACACAGATGGGCGCAGCAAGCAGCGCCACTACGTTGTTGGCGTCTATCACGAGACAACGGTGAACAGTTACGTTTCAGGAGTATCAGCAGCAAGGCCACCTCGCCCCGAAAGGAGCTCACGTGGCGAAACGACTTTCAGTTCTCGACGCACAGCGCTGTGTCGGCTGCCAGTGCTGCATGTTTGCCTGCTCACTGCGTCTGGGCGGGGCCGGCGTCGCAATCCGATCATTCTGGCTGTGGGGCCATTTGTCGGCCTCTACCCGGTTGCCTCCAAGACGGTGGCCATGTTCAAGTCGCCCCATACCGGCAATGTGAGCAAGAGTCACGCCGGCCGGCGCAGCACCGTGGCCATCCGCCTGGCACGCTATGGCGCCATTGTGATCAAGGGTACCAGCACTGTGCCCGTCTATCTGCAGGCGCTTGCTGCTGCCGGTTTCAACTGGACTGCTGACGACCTGGCGCTCATGGCAGCCGATACTCTCAAGCGCAAGAATGACTTCAAGGTGTGCGAGGGATTCGTCATGGAAAACGTGCGTATGCCGCGGCGTATTCTGGAGACGCCGTCGCCGCTCGGCAAGATCGACGAGGCATTCATGCGCGAGGCGATCAGCAAGTTCTCCTCGGGGTTGTAGTGTTTTTACCATATTGTCATGTGCCCACTGAAAAAAGGTCTGGACGGACTCGTCATTGCGAGCGGAGCGAAGCAATCTCCCCCGTT
>CAYOEZ010000381.1:0-2065 GCA_964402955.1 uncultured Ktedonobacterales bacterium
GTGACCAGGATAGGCGTCGGCCTTTTCAGGCATACCCACACGCTCGAGCAGTTTCTTTCCGACCTGAGTGGCTTCCTGCGACGACCATTTGCGTACCTTGAGCGGCGCCAGGGTGATGTTTTGCAGTGCGGTCATGTGGGGGAAGAGGTTGAACTGCTGGAAGACCATACCGATCTCTTGCCGTAGCTTGTTGACATCGGCTTTGTTGTCGTGAACCGAGATGCCGTCCACAATCAGCTCGCCGCTCTGAATTGGCTCCAGGCGGTTGATACAGCGAATCAGCGTGCTCTTGCCCGAGCCGCTTGGCCCGCAGATGACGACAACCTCACGTTCCTGCACCTGGAAGGTGACATCTTCGAGCACATGATTCTGTCCGTACCATTTGTTGACGTTGTGGAACTGAATGATGGGGGCGCCTGCCGGCGAATTGGCCATCTGTCCTATCCTTCACTGTTTTGCGATGAGCGCGAATGTGCAGGCGTCATTGCCGCGGGGCGCGCGAAACTAATCGATACGCCCGCGCCTCTTCATCTTGGGCGCAATCCTACCACATCTGAACAGGGAATGCAAGAACTCCTCAGTCTCTGACGATCACCGGCAGGTAAAGCCGAACGGGCCAGCCGCCGATCGGTGTGGGAAATGGCGTTGAGGTGGCCGTGGGGGTTGCCGTTGGCGACGGGGTGAACGTCGGCGTGGCTGTGCCTGTCGGGGTGCGCGTCGCTGTGCGTGTGAACGTGGGCATGCGGGTCATTGTCGCCGTCATCGTTGGTGGGTGAAGCAGATCGTCCTGCACAATCGTCACCTTGTGGTCAGACTTGTGGAGCAAGTAGACGCGGTTGGTCGCCGGATTCACGCCGCCGCCTGTGATTCTGTACGGCGCCTGTATAGAGTACAGCAGGCCGTCCGTCGCTCCATCCAGAATCTGCAATGTCTTGGACTGGAAGAGATAAACGCGGTTGGCCGCGCTGTTGACCTCTATGTCCCACGCGCCGGGAATCTCGCCAACCTTTGCCCCCGTGGCGCCGTCGAGGACAGTTACCTTTGTGCTTCCCTTGACGTACACCCTGTTTGTCTGGCTGTTGACAGCAATATCGAGGTCTGAGCTTGGCACACCTGCGGTGATGGTGCGCACGATGGCGTTGCTTGCGCCATCTATGAAATACGTGCGGTCGCTGTTGGAATAGGCAACGTAGACCATGTTGGTTACTTCGTTCACGGCCACCGCCAGCTTCTGGTAGTAGATGCTGACCGCAAAAGAGATGGTCTTGATCAGCGCATTCGTGTTGCCATCGTAAACGTGTAGGCGATCAGCCCGGCCGCCCACCACTGCCCAATCACAGAGGTAGAGGCGATTGGTGCGGGTATTGATGGCCAGTTCAGCGTCATTGCTGAGACTCACATCGATGCGCCCCAGAACTGCTCCCGTGTCTGGCGACATGATAGTCGTTGTGCTGTAGTTAGAGGCGTAGAGACGGTTTGTCTGGGGATTGATCTCAAGCGCCTGCACCGGTGCGCCATAGGGGAATGTCGTGGCTACAGCGTTGGTGTCGCCATCGATCACCGTTATGTCCTGGCTGTCGTAGCTGCCAACGTAAATGCGGTTAGTGAGGGGATTAACAGTGATGGCATTGGGCCTTTGGCCGACACTGATCGTGGTGACGATTGTCTGCGCCTGCACAAGTGGGATCGTGCACACTGAGGCCGCGATCAGAACACAAACTACGAACGCTGTGACCAAAGGTCGCATCCAGCACGCAAATAACCTGCTCATGCTCTGCCCCCTGGCCTGCTCTGGCAACAACGGTGGCAGATTGCAAAGCGGCGTGTACGGCACGCGCGGGCGACAGAGGGAAAACGGCGGTGCAGGCCAATAAACGACCGCAACTATCGTAGCACGTTCAGCAGGATGTGTCAATGGGTTGACGGTACCTACTCCCACTCAATCGTTGACGGCGGCTTCGACGTGATGTCGTACACCACACGGTTGACTCCAGCCACCTCGTTGACGATACGCCCGCTGATGCGCGCCAACGAAAAATCGGTCGATACCATGCTGCATGCCGAC
>CAYOEZ010000382.1:0-2044 GCA_964402955.1 uncultured Ktedonobacterales bacterium
GAATCGGTCATGATGCAAGGCATGGTGATCGACATGGAAGAAGCATGGCTGCAAACCTTGGCGCAGGTCAAGGCATTTTTGGACGGGACAGCGGAGGTGGCCTTCCGGGCACCCAAGGCAGAATGGCATCGGTTTATCGAGCGTGTGCTCAAGCGGTTTAGCGCTGCCCGCCACGGGTGGGCAGGTAAAGGCGTGTGCTACGCGATATCGAGCGCATGACCAGGCTGTCGCACCAGCCGGTGACCCGGCTGGTGCGACCGTACCGCAAGGACGGGAAGCTGTCGAACCGGTACCGCACACCCAAGCAGAGCTTCACCCGCCGTTTTACCGCCACGGACGTGGCCGTGCTGGCCGAATGGATCGCGGCATGGCCCCGTGTCCAGCCCCGCCACCAGGAAGTCAATGGACCGGACTTTCTTTATGTTCGACGAGGCGCGCCTCGTGCGACTGGCGGGAATATCGGTTTCCCATCTGTACAACCTGCGGGGCGTCAAGCCGTACCAGAACACGCGGCCAACTGGCGTCCCCATCTGCCAGCGCCGCGCCCCCGGCCGAATGGGGTGCCGGGTTACATCCGCATAGGCAGTGTGTATTAGGGCGACCAGGACGGGGCGAACGGGGTGTATCACATCAACGCGGTGGACGTAGTGATCCAGTTCAAGCTTGTGCGATCTGCGAGAAGGTCAGCGAGGCGTATCTGCTCCCGGTCATCCGGCAGCTGTTGGATGGATGTCCGTTTGCCATCCTGGGATTCCATGCGAATAACGGCTCGGAGTACATCAATTACCAAGTCGCCGTGCTGCTGGAAACGTTGCGGGTCGAGTTCACCACATCACGCCCCCCGCATTCCAACGATACCGCATTGGCGGAGTCCCAGAACGGCGCAGTCGTGCGCAAACATCTGGGCTCTGCCCAGATCCCGCCACACGGCGCCGGCCTGGTCAATGATTTCTGTGCGAATCACCTCACCCCATACGTCAACCTCCACCGCCCGCGCTTCTTCCCGGAGACGATCGCGGATGCCAAGGGGAAGGAGTGCAAGCGCGATCGCTACGAGGAAATGAAGACACCTTATGAGAAGTTGAAGTCCTTACCCTCTGCCAGTCAGTATCTCAAACCCGGCATCGCCGTTGAGCAACGGAATGCACAGGCAGCCAGGATGAGCGACAATGATGCCGCCGTGGCGCTGAACCACGCAAGAAGGACACTGTTCCAGGCTATCTCAGCCACAATCCGGAAACAGGCATGAAAGAAACCGGCAAGGCAGAACGAGCATGTATCAACCCGACTCGAGGCAGAACAGGGTTCAGTTACTCAGATTCGCAGACCTTCGTTCAGACTTATTTCCGGATTGGAAAATACTGTCGGCTTGGGTGGGCAGTGACAACACTACGATGTCTTTTTCATCATCTCTCACCGAACTGCTGCATGAGCCACACGGACATCACCTGACACAGTGTGCATATCTTCATGTCCGCAACTCTTGGGGCGACTGACTCGCTACACAATCTTCAACGTATCGAAGTTGACCCCTGCGGGAGCAGGCGGTGTCTTCAGTTTCATGTCTTCCAACGCTTCAACGACACGATCGGCGACCACGAGATTTCGATACCATTTCCGATTGGCCGGCACGATATACCAGGGTGCATGATCGGTGCTCGTGGCAGCCATCACGTCCTCGAGCGCGGCCATATACTTCTTCCACAGTTTCCGTTCTTCGAGATCTCCCTCGTTGAATTTCCAGCGCTTCTCCGGATCGCGAATGCGTTCCTCCAGCCGTTCTTTCTGTTCATCCTTCGAGATGTGCAGAAAGAACTTGAGCATGGTTGTCCCGCTTTCATAGAGCAGCGCCTCGAATTCTTTGATCTGATTGAACCGTTGTTTCACCACCTTGTCCGATACCCACCCGTGGACGCGGGCGATGAGCACGTCCTCATAATGCGAGCGGTTGAAGATGCCGATCTGCCCCTTGGACGGCGCCTGTTGATGCACGCGCCACAGGAAATCATGACCCCGCTCCTCCGACGACGGAGCTTTGAAGGAC
>CAYOEZ010000383.1:0-1972 GCA_964402955.1 uncultured Ktedonobacterales bacterium
CTCAGATGACGTCAGGAGCGTCTCGGCTGCGGGTGGTATCTCACACAACGCCCGCGCCTGCTGCAGCGTTGCTGCCATGACCGCAAACGGCTTGTCGCGACGCGGCTTGCGCTCACGCAGCAGTCGTATCGCCGCCGCGTTGCGGGCATCGGTCATCAGCAGAAATCCGCCCAGCCCCTTGACGGCGACGATCTTGCCGTCGCGCAGCGCGGCGGCTGCCTGCACGAGCGCGCTGTCGCCTCTCTGCAGCGCCTCGCCCCGCGCAGTCCACAATTCCAGGTGCGGGCCGCACAGCGGGCAGGCATTGGGCTGGGCATGAAAGCGGCGGTCGGCCGGATTCTCGTACTCGCGCTGGCAGTCCGGGCACAGGGGGAAGCAGCTCATGGTCGTATTGGGCCGGTCATAGGGCAGCGCCTCGATGATCGTGAAGCGCGGGCCGCAGTTCGTGCAGTTGGTGAAGGGATAGCGATAGCGGCGATCCCCCGCATCAAATACATCAGCCAGGCAGTCGGGACAGGTTGCAATGTCAGGCAGCACCAGGGCCGTCCTGGCACCCTTGTCGTCGCTATGGCGAATCTCGAAAGCGCCGTATCCCACCGGATCGGCCTTCAGCGCGTCCAGCGTGTGAATGATTGCCCGCGGCGGAGTCTCGTCGCGCAGGCGGCGCAGGAACGCATCCAGTTTCTCATCCTGCCCCTCCACCTCGATGAAGACGCCGCGTGTGTCGTTGATAACCCAGCCCGTCAAACCCAGGCCGATCGCCAACCTATAAACAAAGGGCCGGAAGCCGACGCCTTGCACGGCGCCGTGAATCTCGACCCGCAGTCGCCGTTGCTGAGAGACTATCATGAACGCTGTGACGCTTTCTGGACGAGCCACGCCATCCACTCATCCATGCCCGCGCCAGTGCGGCACGAGATGGGAAAGAACGGCACACCAGGATTGACCATCTCCAACCCACGCCGGAAGTAGTCGGTCTTGAACTCGAAGACCTCGAGCAGATCACACTTGTTGAGCAACACGGCATGCGCCGCCGCAAACATACCCGGGTACTTGTACGTCTTGTCGTGTCCCTCGGGAACGCTGGCCACAACGACGTTGATGTTGGCGCCCAGTGCAAAATCGGCCGGGCAGACCAGATTGCCAACATTCTCAACGAACAGCAGGCCAATCTCATTCAAGGGCAGATGGGCAAGAGCAGAGCGAATCATCGGCGCGTCGAGGTGGCAGTTGCCCCCGGTGTTGATCTGCACAACCGGAATGCCACGCGCCGCCACTATGTCGGCGTCAATGCTCGACGCCAGGTCTCCCTCGATGACGCCTGGCCTCAAGTTCTTGGGCAGGCGATCACACGTCGCCAGAATCGTGGTCGTCTTGCCTGCGCCCGGGGAAGCCATGACGTTCAGCACATAGACGCCAGCGGCGTCAAAAGCAGCCCGATTCTCAGACGCTATCTGGTCGTTGGCGCTCAGAATCTGCTGCACGACTGGAATCTTCATCAGGTACCTCGATGCTCTCAACGTAGAAGTCGCGCCCCCCGCTCACCTGCAATTGTGCGCTGCCGCACTGCGGGCAAACAGGCGCTAGAGGCGCCTGGACCGAAAACGAATGGCTGCACACCAGGCAGGTTGCTGTCGCTGCCTGGCGATGGAAGCGCAGCACGGCGCCCTCGGCCAGCGTGTCCTTGCCCAGAATGTCAAAGTAAAACTGCACTGAATCATCGACGATGCTTGCCAGATCACCGATAACCACATCAACAGCGGTGATGCGCCGCCCACCGTTGCGGCGCGTCGCGTCGAGTACAGCGTCAAGAATGCCCTGAGTCACCGGCAGTTCATGCATAATTACGAAAGCACTCCTATTCGCTGTACCTTTGTAACACACCGGGCACACCATTGTCAAGCTGTCGAACACTGGCACTCGGTTCTATCTTGTGTTGCCGACTTTGGAGGAGTGTTGCTCATGTCCGCGG
>CAYOEZ010000384.1:0-1926 GCA_964402955.1 uncultured Ktedonobacterales bacterium
CCGGCTCAATGACCACCGTGTAGGGCGATACCCCCTGGATGGCCCGGCCGAATGTAACCAGTGACTCACACACATTACGCCAGTTATACCATTCCATTCGACTCACCTCCTTGGCGTGTGCGATTCGATCAGCACCAGCAGCTCGGCGACAACGTCATCTCTGACATAGCCGTCGGCGTCTGTACCGGCGACATGAGGAATCCACGTCACCTTAGCGGCTGCCTTGAGCGTCACCAGGAGGTCTTTGCCGTTGTGGGCGGCTTTCTCCTGATACGTGCGCGCCCAGGCGACCAGACCGCGTGGCGTCAGCTCGCCGGCCAACTCCTTGTTCTTGCGTTTCTGGCGGGTCTCGTTGGCTACCTTGACCATGATACGGGCGATGTCTTTGTCCAACCCGGCCAACTCCACGAGCAGGTCGGTCTCCTGGTCGGGCGGAAGGTAGCGGAACTCCAACGTCACATCGAAGCGATTCACCAGGGCGGTGTCAAGCGTATTGACCGCATAGCCCTTGCCCAGGTTCATGGCCAGGACGACCTGAAATCCGTCCTTGGCTCCGACTTCTTCTGTGCCATGCTCGGTCAGGACGACTGACTTGCGTGAGAGGACGCCCAACAGGATATTGAGTGTCCTGGTTGGCATGCGGTTGGCTTCGTCACAGAACAAGAGGCCGCCTGCCTTCATGGCCTGGACGACGACGCCATCTCGCCACTCGTAGGTGTTCGCTGCAACGGGTACATAGCCGCCCAGCAGGTCGAACTCCTTGAGCGACTCGTGGCCTTCGATGACAAAGAACGGTTTCTTGTCCTTCACTCTGTCCTTCGCCTCAAAGACCGCCAGCGATTTGCCGGTTGCGGTCGGGCCGATCAGGATGGCATTCATGCCAAGATTGAGCGTCTCAACCAGTTCGCCAAGCTGCCAGCCACGGAACAGCGAGCCTGGCTTAGCGACGGTGACCTTGGTCTCGACCGCCTTTGTTTCCGGCATCCGTCCGCGTATCGTGTGCAGGGCTGACGCATCCGTCAACGCTCGTTGGTCGATCTCCTTCTGCACATCGACCGTGTGCGGCTGAGCGGCATCGAGCACCCTGAAGTTAGCCATGCGGTCGAACTCCGGTTCTGCTGCATTGGGACCATAGCGCAGCGCGAAGTACATCTCATCGCTGAGATGGCCGATCAAGCGCAGGAAGGCGTTGTCGTCAGGCAGCATGCCGGCGCCTCTGGCTTGCCGGTAGACGAGGATCTCGTCCAGGGCATCCAGAAGGTCAGCGAACTGCGTTGGATGCGCCAGAGCTTCCGCCAGGGTCAAGAGACCCAGATGGTACGTCACCTCACAGCGTGGCAGGTAGGCGCAGTCATCGAGCAGCTCGGTATGGTGGACGAGGCCTCCCGTTTGTGAGCGGGAATGGACCTGCACCCGGCCGGGCGGCTTGAGCGTATTGACAGCAATGACGTCGCCCTTCAGCGCGACCCAGCAGGCCTTACACAGGATAGCGGAAAGATAGGCCTTCCCTGTGTTACGTCTTGCCGGATACTCAAGCTCCTGGTTGCCGTGCAGGTAGGGGAAGCCGTCCACCTCGCGCCGCCGCGAGAACAGCTTCTGTATGATCGTGCGTTGGTCGCCCATTCATGCCACCTCCTTGGTTTCACGCGCCTTCTTGATGAACTGCAGCTTTGTTTCGTCGCGTGTGCGCAGCGCACTCGGTGTGGGTATACCCTTGGGCCAGCAGCGATCAGGAAAGGCACACCATGAGCACTGCCACAGCCCATCGGCATCCACACGATCCGGCAGCAGCCCACCATCGAGCGCAGTTTTCAACACCCGCGCCCGCGCCACCAGTGTTGCCGTCACCTTGCGCCGATCCATGACCGGCACCGGCATACGTTTGGCGCCGTCCATGTCCATGTAGACGATCTCCAGTGTGTCGAC
>CAYOEZ010000385.1:0-1921 GCA_964402955.1 uncultured Ktedonobacterales bacterium
GTTTCCGCAGCAATGTTCCCGGAAGGGGGGGCGCTCGAATGAATTCGGCTCCTAAGCGCAAGCTCAGCGCCAACCAGCTTGGGGCAGGCTCCATGCGCTCGTAATGCATTTGGCTTCTACGCGCACATTCCGCACCCACCGGCTTAGGAGCGGAATTCATTCCCGCGCTCACCGACACGCGAAACCATCGGGTTACGGAGATTCCTCGCTAGTGTTTGCGCCACCCGGCCGACCTGAACGTCTCCCCCATCCCATGCGCCGCCATCAAATCATCGCAGAGGGAGCGAATCTGGTCAAGCGTCAGCTCGGCGCTGGTGTGCGGGTCGAGCATGGCGGCATGGTAGACAGCATCGCGCTTGTGTGTAAACGCCGCTTCAACCGTGAGAAGCTGCACGTTGATGTTGGTACGGTTGAGCGCCGCCAGTTGCTCGGGCAGGTCGCCCACGTAGCAGCCCTGCACGCCGTTGCGGTCGACCAGGCAGGCCACTTCAACGCACGAGGTGCGCGGCAGGTTGGTGATCAGCCCTGAGTTGAGCACGTTGCCGCCGATGCGAAAGGGGACGTCCGTCTCGATCGCTTCCATGATGTAGGAGCCGTACTCAGTTGTGCGCGTGTGCGTCAGGTTGGGGTTCTCGGTCAAGTCCTTGCTGCGTTTCTTCCAGTCTTCGATCTGGTGGATGCAGCGGCGCGGGTACTCGTCGAGCGGGATATTGAACTCTTCGATCAGGCCCGGATACTGGCTCTTGATCCAGTAGGGCATATACTCGGCGCTGTGCTCGGACGACTCGGTGATGTAGTAACCGAAGTGCCTCATCATCTCCAGCCGCACCATGTCGGTGTGCTTGAGGGCGCCGGGTTTGCGCGCGGACTCGTTCAGGGCCGCAGCGCGGCGCTTGATCTCGGGATAGAGGTCTTTGCCGCCGTCGCTGATCTCCAGCAGCCACGCCTGGTGATTGATGCCGGCGATCTTCCACTGCAAGTCCTTAACATCCTGCAGCATACCCACGCGGCGCAACAAGCCCGTGGCGCAGCCCTGCACCGAGTGGCACAGGCCAACCGTGCGGATACCCGATACAGCGGGGCAGGCTCTGCTCGATCCCTGCAGCATGGCGCCGGTGATCATCGCCATCGGGTTGACGTAGTTCAGGAACCAGGCATTGGGGCAGACCTCTTCCATGTCGTGCGCGAAGTCCAGGCAGACCGGGATGGTGCGCAGAGAGCGGAAGATGCCGCCGATGCCCAGCGTGTCGCCGATGGTCTGGCGTAGGCCATACTTCTTGGGAATCTCAAAATCGATCACGGTTGACGGCTCGTAGCCGCCCACCTGGATGGCGTTGACGACGTAGCCGGCGCCGCGCAGCGCCTCTTTGCGATTCTCAACGCCCAGGTGCATCGTAATGGTGGCGCGGCACTGGTTGACGTTGGCGTTGATGACGTCAAGCATCATTTTGGATTCGTTGAGTCGTTGGCCGTCGATGTCGTAGAGTACAATGTGCGCGTCTTGCAGCGGCTCGCTTAGCATGCAATCGCCCAGCACATTCTTGGCGAAGACGGTGCTGCCCGCGCCCATGAAGGTGACCTTGACCATGTTTGTCTCCTATGTCGTTCAGACTCTGATGTTTCGATGACCAATAACTTAATAGTGTCGTAACCCGTATTCAGAGCCGTAATGTGGGATAGCGAGCGCTCGAATGAATTCGGCTTCTAAGCCACTTGCTGTGCAGAACTTGAGCTTAGTACTACTACCGTACTTGGAGAGTGTTGTCATGCTGCCTGCCCTGGTGCTTTGGCAGGCCAGGGAGGGAGCGTTCTGTGCGACCGAAGCATCTCTGTGCGCCGAGATGAGAGATTCTTCGTCGCAAAGGGCGCTCCTCAGAATGACAGGTGCCCACTGCAAAAAGGTCATCAGACTTCGCCTGGT
>CAYOEZ010000386.1:0-1916 GCA_964402955.1 uncultured Ktedonobacterales bacterium
ACGCACTCCCATGATCCAGAAAAGGGTGTGAGCGTGGCAAGCGCCCCACTAGTGCATGTCACGCATCACGTTTCACGCTCTCGCCGGTTCTCCTTAAGATACACGTCAGCGGACACGGCCACGATCAGGGATCAACCCGCTCAGGGCCTGCCCCAAGGGCAACTGCAGCGAGACATCGAGGCCGACGGCCAGCATCGGTGATTCTATTTGCCAGAGCGCCGCGTCGTCACGTCGAAGATCACCGCCGCCGCCAGCACGAGGCCCCGGACGATGTACTGCAGGGCAATATCCGTGCCCATCAGGTTCATGCCGCTCGTCAGTGACATGTAAACCAGCGCGCCGATGAGCGACCCCAGCACTTTGCCGATGCCGCCGGCAGGTGACACGCCGCCGATAAAGGCCGCCGCGATGGCGTCCAATTCGAACAGCGTGCCTGCTTGGGGCGTGGCAGAGCGCAAGCGGGAGGTGAACAAGATACCCGCCAAACCGGACAGCAGCCCCATCGAACCGAAGACGACGTAGGTCATGCGCTTGACGTTGATGCCGCTCAACTGGGCCGCTTCGGGATTTCCGCCGATTGCGTAAATATGCCGGCCAAGCACCGTCTGCGTCGTGACGAAATGATAGAGGGCCACCACAATCAGCATGATCACCACGGTCCATGAAAGGCCGTTGTATCCTGCCAGCACCCACGTGATGGCGCCAAGTACGACCGACACAAAGAAGACTTTGAGGATGTATATGTCCCTGGGCAGCACCTCGAAGTTGTAGGCTTGCTTCTGCTTGCGGTCGTTGATTTGGCCGATGATGAATAGGACGATGCCCACCAGGCCGAGAAGCAGCGTCAGTTTATGGACTCCCGGCAACATCCCGATGCCGGGAATGTCGGGAATGAAGTCGTTGCCTATGGCGTTGAAGACCTTGTCCGATACGATGATCGTGCCCGTACCTGCCAGTACGAGCAGCAAGGCTCCCCGGTAAGCCAACCATCCGCCTAGCGTTGCAACAAAGGCTGGAATGCCCAGGTTCGCCACCAAAAAAGCGGTGAGACACCCGCCCAGCGCTCCGAGCGCCAGCGCAAGCGGTATGACCACGTAGACAGGCAGGTGCCAGGCTGACAGGGCGATGGCCGCAACCGCGCCGATGAAGCCGGAGAGGAAGCCGACCGACAGGTCTATGTGCCGGATGACGATGACCAGCGTCATCCCCACCGCCAGAACCGCGATATAGCCCGTCTGATTCAGCAGATTGCTGATGTTTCTCGAAGAGATGAAGACGCCCTTTGTCGTGACCGTGAAGATGACCATGATGACAAACAGGGCGATGAACCACGTGGCCAGGATGGTCAACGCCAGTGGGTGTTCCCAGGCGCGGAACTTCTGGGCTTGGAATTCATCCCAGCCGACCTCGGATTTGGCGTCCTGGTTGCTGCGCTCCACAAAATGGCGCACACATTTCAGCCAGGCCAGCCGCGCGGCGGGCGTGTCCGGGGCGGCGTTACGCAAGGCGTAGGAGTAGCGCTGGTCAGCTTCCTGCCGGATGACCAGCCACTCTTCCGCCAGTTGCCCGTTGCGCAGGGTCCAGACGCGCCGCATGGCGCACGGATCCTGCAGGTCGCCGCGTTCGGTGCGGCGCACCTGGATCCGGCGAAAGCGGGTCTCGGCTGCGCTGAGCAGTTGGCGGACTTCGCTGGCCGCCGGGGCAGTCACGTCCTGCGGCCGGAGCAGCCGCGCCGGCGGCGGGTCCCCCTCGGGCGGCGGGCGGGGCCGCAATTCGGGTTGGCGCAGATAGACGTGCGTGTTTTCGGGCACTTCGGCCATGTACAGGAGGCCAGCATCCGCCATCTGCTGGCGCAACCAACCGCTGCGGCCATAGAGATCGTCGCACGCCACGGCCTCGAAAGGCAACCCGTGGGC
>CAYOEZ010000387.1:0-1887 GCA_964402955.1 uncultured Ktedonobacterales bacterium
TGTTACACCCATAGAAGAAACCGCCGGATACGCTGAGTACGTCCGGTGGTGTGGGCGGACAGGGGCCGCGAGGCCCCCTCCTACCCGATTTGTGCGCCCAAACGATGCTGGAGTTTGTCTACGCTTGAACGATGCGCCGGTTGACGTGCCGTCCCAATGAATGGCAGATCGGGACAAAGTGGCGCAGCCAGAAGCGCGCGGCAGGGACATTCATCGCCTCAAAGTCCACAGAACAGCGGCTGTAGCCCTCAGCGCGCGCCCAGCCCACAGCGCCAGCAAGCAGGGCTGTTGCCACTGCGGCGGCATGCGCGGGGCTTGCGACGCCAGCCTCGTCACAGCGGCAACAGCACCCCGCCTTCTTCATGGCATGCAGGCGAATCCGGGGTTCTCTCCCGCAGGCAGTGGTAGCGAGCAGCGACCAGAGCCGTTGCGCCTTGCACGCGCTTGCTCTCCGGAGCGACGATGTCGAGCGCCATTCATCCTCCAACGTGGCCAGCAATTCTCAATGTAGGGTCACTCATGTAGACTGGGCATCGTGCCCGGTCTACAGCCCCAGACCCATGCAGAGCCATGGTCAGAGTACTGAATTGCTGCTACTCAGCGCGTCTGTTTGACTTTCGCTACCATGTGTGGTACAAAGTGCAGCAGAAACGCAGGGGTATCAGGGTGTGAAGTCGGTATCGTCGCTGACGCGGGTGATGAACGCAGCCAGTAACAGCGAGACGTTCGCCAGGTCAGTCAGAGAGATGATCTCGGTAGCCGTGTGCATGTAGCGTAGCGGGATGCTGACCAAACCAGTGGCGACGCCGCCGCGGGTCAGTTGGATAGCGTTGGCGTCGGTGCCAGTCCCTCCTGGCTCAGCCTCAAGCTGATACGGAATGCCCTCTGCCTCAGCAGCCTCGATGAGCATGCGCTCGACGACCGGGTTGATGTTGGCGCCGCGGGCAATGACCGGTCCGGCGCCGAGCTTGATATCGCCGGACCGGCGGCGATCCATCTCAGGGTGATCGGTGGCGTGTGTCACGTCAACAGCAATGCCCACTCTGGGATCGGCGGCATACGAGCTTGTCCTGGCGCCGCGCAGCCCCACTTCTTCCTGAACTGTGGAAACAGCATAGACAGCGGCGCGATAGTCACGCCCGGCCAACAAACGCAGGACGTCGCCGACGGCGAAACTGCCGGCCTTATCGTCGAAGCCGCGCGAGACGGCCAGGTCGCCACGGAGCAATTCGAAGGTGTCCACATAGGTGATCGGATCGCCGATGCGCACGAGGGATGCGGCCTCCTGCCGGTTCTTGACGCCGATATCGATCCAGAGGTCCTGAATCTCGGACTTTTTCTTTCGTTCTTCATCGGTCATGACATGAATGGCCTTCTTGCCCGTCACGCCAGGCACCGTGCCGTTCCTGGTGTGAATACGGACGCGCCGGCCGGGGATGATGTTCAGATCGAAGCCACCGATGGTGCGGAAGAAGATGAAACCGTCATCACTGATGTACTTGACCATGAAGCCAAGCTCATCACAATGGCCGGCCAGCAAAACCCGTGGCGCGCCACTCTCGTTCTTGACGGCCGTGCAATTACCGTGCATGTCGGTTACGATCCGATCAGCGTGCGGCGCCATGTACTGGCGCCAGATGCGCTGGGCTGGTTGCTCGAAACCGGATGGACTTGGCGCTGCCAGAAAATCTGTGAGAAACGCAATGCACTGCTCGTTCACGATCGTCTCCTTGGACTGAGTGTTTGTACAGGGGATTGGGACGTGCGCCCATTCTAACACACTGCGCTGCAGTTTCGCAACTGCGGCCGCAAATTCCGCAGCGGTTGTCTCTGCGTAGATGTTCTAAGTCGTGTCAATAGTCAGAACCTTAAGATGTGTATACTTAT
>CAYOEZ010000388.1:0-1862 GCA_964402955.1 uncultured Ktedonobacterales bacterium
CGGGCGCGCTCCTGGCCTGGCTCTGGACGCTCGATGGGGCGGGGAGCGGTCTGGCCGTCGTTTTGAGCATACCTTTGTTGTGTTGGGGGTTGTGCCGGGGGGTGTGGCGCCGGGAGCGCACGCGGGAAGCACGACGTGACAGGGTGACAGGGTGTAGTATCGCGTGATGTCGTACCTCCTCGGGATATTGCAGAAAGTCATGCCGCGCCCTTCTGGGGCAGCGGATAGCACACTAGAAACGGCAACTGGAGTTGTTGCGATGACGCCGTGATGTCGCTGACACGCTTACTTACGGCCCTTTCCAGCCCTTTGGCGGCTCGGGTCAGGGCAAGCAGCGCCATGCTGACCAAGTCAGTAAACAATAACGCCCATGTCAGCGCACATCAGCACCCCACGGGCACGACTTTCTGCAACGCTCACAGGGGCATGAGATCACGCGATACTACACAGGGTGACACGGTGACGGGGCAGGAATTCCAAATGTGGCGCGCGCGGGCCGCCCGCCGGTGACTGAAGCCGACCGGCTCAGAAGGTGGCAGCCGGTTAAGACCGGCTACCGCCGCGGCGGGGTGCGATTAACCGGCTGCCAGCCGGTTTTTCGCAGATCCCCGAAGCAGAGCGGCGGGGACACCTGCTGAGCCAGCGGGTTTTAACCCCTGGCGGACCCACATTTGGAATTGCTGCCGAACTGGTAGACCAGGTGAGATATGGTGTATAATGGGGTGCGGTTGTGAGTTCTAGAGATGACATAGCGTGGAGGATGAGATGCAAACACAGGTAACTTTGCAGCTTCCTGATCGGCTTTACCGGTCGGCGACCCGTCTGGCAGCCGGTGTCAAGCGGCCGGTTCGCACGGTACTGACCGATGTCCTATCTTCAGCCCTGGATGCGTGGGACGTTAAGGAGGAGGCGCTCGAGACCTGGTCTGATGAACGGGTTCTAAGTCAGTGCGACGCCCAAATGTCATTCCGGCAGAGCGAACGGCTGAGTGAACTTCTGGATCTACAGCAAAGCGGCCGGTTAACGGCTGATGAAAAACCCGAATTGTGGGCTTTGATGCGCGTGTATGAGCTGGGTCAATTGCGCAAAGCCGAAGCCCTGGCTGAGGCTGTGCGTCGTGGTTTGCGGACGCCGAGGGGCGCATGACGTCCAGCCAAATTCCCGCCGCCGTGCGGGCGCGTCTACGTATCGAAGCGCACGATCGTTGCGGCTATTGTCAGACGCAGCAAGCATTGGCCTATGGCCCACTGGAGGTTGATCACATCACCCCTGTGGCTGCCGGCGGCACGGATGATATTGATAACCTTTGGCTGGCGTGCCGCCCCTGCAACCAGTACAAAGGTAGGCAGGTCATTGGGCGCGATCCTGAAAGCGGCCAACCGGCGCATCTATTCAATCCGCGCCTCCAGACCTGGCGCGATCACTTCGAGTGGAGCGAGGATGGCACGCACGTCGTCGGCATGACGGCTTGTGGTCGCGCCATCATGCATGCGCTGAACTTGAACAATCCTTTCGCGGTGGAGACGCGGCGCCATTGGGTGCGTGCTGGTTGGCATCCGCCGCAGGATTAGGCCTGTCGCTTCATGCCCGAAGCCCCCTGGGGGGCCAATGCATACGTGGCTCACCTGCATCACCGTGGTCCCGGCCCAGTTCGGCGCCGACCGGGAGGCGATCCGCTTGGCGTTGGAGGCGGAGAACATCGAGGCTCGCCCGCTGTGGAAGCCGATGCACCTGCAGCCGGTGTTTGCAGAATGCGAGGTCGTAGGCGGAAGTGTTGCCGAGGATCTGTTTGCCCACGGTCTGTGCTTGCCGTCGGGGACGGCGCTGGCCGAGGCGGACCTCGAGCGGGTGGCGGGAGTGAT
>CAYOEZ010000389.1:0-1857 GCA_964402955.1 uncultured Ktedonobacterales bacterium
GTGCAGGCCAGCATGTGCTCGCTGACCATCTCACTTTTGACCCCGTCGAGACGCCCGTCCAGCATCTCCGACATCAGAACTCGGACATTGCTGCAAATCATTGTTGTCACCTTAGTCTGTCCTTCATGGCGTCGATGTGAATAGCTATGAGTGCGCGACCAGGCTGTGCCTGGCGTAGGTCTGGTCGGCTTCCGAGGTACGCGCCAGCGCGCCGCGTTCCTCCTCATCGGGAGGACGCTGGGCGCCGTCTCCGGTCATGTGCTCGCTCAGCATTGCGCGCGCCCGGTGCAGGCGTGTCTTGACCGCGGCCTCGGTCATCTTGGTGACCTCAGCGATCTCCTGATAGGAGAGGTCATGCCAGTAGCGGAGCACAAGCACAAGGCGATACTTGTCCGGCAAGAGGTGAAGCAGGCGCCGTACTTCGTCGCGGTCTTCACCGTCAATGGCGCTCTGCTCGGGTTGGCCGGTATCGGGCCACAACCAGTCGAGGCTGTCCACGACTTCTATCGGCAGCCAGGCAAAACGTCTGCGCCGCAATTGATCAATGCAGTGGTGCGCGGTGATCGAAAGCAGCCACGACGAGAACTTGCGCGCCGGATCATAGCTGCGCAATTGCGCATAGGCGCGCAGAAACGTTTCCTGCGCCGCGTCTTCCGCATCCTCAGCGTTGCCGAGCATGCGGAAAGCCAGGTTGTAGACCGGGTTCTTGTACTGATCTACCAGTCCGCAAAAGGCAGCAGAGTCCCCACGGAGAGCGCCCGTCACCAGGACGTCGTCATTCATCCCGAACTCCTTCTCACACATCTCAATACGGACAATGATGCGTAAGGTTTCACATTGGCTGGCCCGCACAAGAATAGGGCCGGGCGCGCTGCAAGTTGGGGCCTGTTTCAGCAGCGGGGGAGGTTGTAGACAGCAGTGTGGATGACGGGGCAGGCCAGGACGATGCGCCCGCGCCTAGCGGATGACGTCCGCCACGAAAAGAGGGATGCGATCGCCCGCCTGGGCTGCATCGAGGCGAGGCAAGCGCACAAGCGTCGCGGGATCATAGAGTCCCATGACCGCAAACAGCCGGCCGGCAGTAGCCTGAGGTGACAGCATGAGTGAGATGGTTGTGCTCACAACTTCGCCCTGCAGCCAGATCTTGGTCGTATGTCGTACGCCGCCGGCTGGCATGTCGCCCTGCCCCCAAAGCTTATCCTTGTCATCAACCAGGTGGACAAAGATCGAGTAGTCTGCTTCCATGGTAGTTCGCGCTTGCATATAGATCGTCACACTGATCTCTTCGGCCGGACGGATTGTTGCCGGAGGGTTGCCTGCAGATGCCTCGTAGCCAAGCACATTGACCTGATCGCCCAGGTTAGCGGAGATGCCGTTGGTGATGGAGGGAATCGTGAACGTGGCTGGACGCTGAGCAACCGTCAGATGAGCAGCATCCGCACTCTGCCCCGCCAAGAGTCCGGCCAGCCCGCAGCGACGCAGCGCCACCTGAGCGCCTGTGGCCGTGTTGATCAGGGTGAAGCGCAAACTATGTTGTCCCTCAGGTAGATCGCGCGGGAGGGTGAGACGATACTGGCCGCGCACAACCTCGCCGGTTACCCATGCCAGGGTGCCGTGCTCAGCCGTCGCAATCGCGCTTGTCTGCTCGATGCGTACAATTCCATGATCGTTGACGAGCGACAGGCGCACAAGGTATTCAGCCGCGGGTCTTGTCCGCGCAAGCCAGTATCCATCGATGGTGAACGCGTCGCCGCCGTGGAATTCATCCGCTGGGATGTGCAGTCCCAGCAGCGCCAGGTCGGGCGCACACACGCTGGCGCTCTGCGTCAGTGGCAGTTGTGACGGACGAGGGTATTG
>CAYOEZ010000390.1:0-1848 GCA_964402955.1 uncultured Ktedonobacterales bacterium
ATTTTATGTGAGTCTACGATACCCCCCAGAGTAAGATTTCTGATGAGTCAATCCGCGCCCTTGACGCCCCTCTCCCCGTCGTATATAATCCCCGCATTATGCCAAGAAACCTGAAAGCTGTTTTCTTTGACATGGGCAGCACCCTGTCGCACCAGGAGCCCATGCGCGAGGACCTCCTCGCCCAATTCCTGAATGACCACGGCAGTGCGCGCCCTGTCCAGAACATTCGCCAGGCGCTGCTCGACTCCGACACGTGGTGGCACGAGTGGGCCGAGCAGAATCCCTTTGGCTGGCGTGATCAGAGCCTGATCTCGATCATGCGCCAGCAGTACCGCCAGCGTTTTCTGCAATCGCTTGAACTGGACGACAAGAACGGTCTGCACACAGCGCTCGATGACCTGTGGAACACCAGCATCATGCGCCGCCATACTGCCATTTTCCCCGATGTCCTGCCTACCATCCAGGCGCTCAAGGCGCGCCGCCTTCAGCTTGCTATTGTCTCCAACTGGGACAACAGCTTGCAGTCGCATTGTGATGATCTGGGCATGACGCCGCTCTTCGATACCATTGTTGGCTCGTCCTATGTCGGATACGAAAAGCCCGACCCGCGCATCTTCGCCATTGCGCTGCAGCGGCTCAGCCTTCAGGCAGATCAGGTTCTGCACGTGGGCGATATGTATGTCTCCGACGTCGTTGGCGCACGGCGGGCGGGCATCGTGCCCGTGCTGCTCGATCGCTTCGACCTGCAGCCCGACGCTGACTGCCTGCGCGTGCGGACGCTCGACCAAATAGCAGCGCTGTTGTAGGCAGGGCACTGTGCCTGCAGAAGGTCGTTTGCATGACACAAATGGATTACGAATACCGGGGGCTGATTGCCACTTGCTGGGACCTGCTGCGCGGCGATACCAGCCGTTGGGGCGACCGTTTCTTCTACCGTGACATTGTCGCCCGCTATGGCCAGCCTGTGCTCGATGTTGGCTGCGGCACGGGACGGATTCTGCTCGACTACCTGGCCGCAGGCATCGATATCGACGGTGTCGACAATTCGCCCGAGATGCTCGATCTGTGCCGGGAGAAGGCGCAGCAGTTCGGTCTGCGTCCACTTCTGTACCAGCAAGACATGGAGACGCTTGACCTGCCACGCCGTTACCGCACTATTCTTGTGCCGTCCAGCTCGTTCCAACTGGTAACCGATGTACAGGATGCCGCAGCCACCATGACACGCTTGCGCGCCCACCTTGAGCCGGGCGGCGCCCTGGTCATGCCCTTCATGCTGATCTGGATGGGAGCTGCCGACGCACAGACGGTTGTCGAAGACTGGAGCCTGATCGGGGAGAAAACCAGGCCGGACGACGGCGCGCTGATCCGGCGCTGGTCACGATCCACCTACGACGTCCCTCAGCAGCTCGAGCACACCGAGGATCGCTACGAGGTTAGCCTGGAGGGCAAGATCGTCGCCACCGAGTACCATCGGCGCTCCGCGGCGACACGCTGGTATACGCAGGAACAGGCGCAACGACTCTACCGCGCTGCGGGCTTCACGAGCATTCAGGTCTTGCACGACTTCACATTTGAGCCGTCATCTGCCGCCGACGCGCTGTTCTGTATTTTAGGCTCATGAGAGGGTGTTGAATAACACACCCAGACTCGTAGCGTAGGCCCGTGTGGCCGTCGACTTGGCCGTATCGGGGCTTTCGACGCCAACGAGAGGCTATGCTATGCACCAAAACGCCATTGTTCAACACCCTCCCTTTGTGCTTATAGCAGTCAGGGGTGGCGTAGGGCGGGTTTCTTGTCAGTGCTCGTAGGGTTATACCCCACTTTGCTCGTTAACAACTTACCCCAGGG
>CAYOEZ010000391.1:0-1820 GCA_964402955.1 uncultured Ktedonobacterales bacterium
TATCCTCCAAAGTGAGGGCATTATAACACACAAGAGCAGCAGCAAGCAAACGCCTTGACATTCATTGGGCATTATGGCATAGTGTGGCGCATTGCGGCCCGACAACGATGAGAGGAGGACAAACATGGCGGCTCCATCCTACATTGTTCTACGCACGCAGGCCCACCCCGGCCAGCAAGAGACGACCCTGCCCTATGAGCAAGCGGAGTTGGCCAAGGTTGGCGCCGAACTTCGCTTTGTTGCGTGCAAGACTCCAGATGAGATACTCGCGGCCGGGCGCGACGCCGACGTCATCATTCACCCCGGAGGCGTCAAGCTGCCGCGACGCATCATCGAACAGCTCACCCGCTGCAAAGGTATTGTGATCACCAAGGTGGGAACTGACAATGTCGACATTGCGGCTGCAACTGAGCACGGCATCGTCGTCGCCAACATGCCCGATGGCTGGACCAACGAGGTGGCCGACGTTGCGCTGGGGCTGCTGCTCGCCCTCAATCGCCAGATCGTGGCGCTCAATAACAACCTGAAAACGAAAGGGTGGCAGGCTGCGTGGTCAGCCATGCTCCCCATGCCGGCCATACGCAATATGACACTGGGGATCATCGGCTTTGGCCGCATTGGCCGGGCCACGGCTCTGCGCGCCCAGGCTTTTGGCATGAAGGTGATCGCCTACGATCCCCTGCTTGAGAGCCACGTTTTCACGTCCTACGACGTGGCGCAGGCCGAGTTGGAAGACGTCCTGCGCGAGTCTGACGCCGTCTCGCTGCACATGCAACTCACCGACCGCACGCGTGCCATGATCGACGAAAAAGCGTTGCGCATGATGAAGCCGACCGCCATCCTGATCAACACCGCCCGCGGCGGTGTGGTCGATGAGGCGGCGCTGATCCGGGCGCTCCAGGAAGGATGGATCGCCGGCGCCGGCCTGGATGTGACGGCAAAAGAGCCATGCGATCGAGACAATCCGCTCCTCAGCATGGACAACGTGGTCGTCATACCGCATACGGCCGGCGTCTCCACCAGTGTGCTCGCAGAACACCACCTCAAGCCGGTCGCCGAAGTTGTGCGCATCCTGAGCGGCCGCCCGCCGCGTCCTGAAGCCTTCGTCAACCCGGAGGTGTGGACACGATCGACAGTACAAGAGTGATTGAGATTGTGATGTTTTACGCAAATCAGCCTATTGCCTCGCAAGTTCTGTTATGCTATACTCGCTGTGATAGCGACCTTCGGGTCGCTCATAGTACGCGCACCAATCCATACAACAGGAGGGTTTCTTAGATGACAGTCAAGGTTGGTATCAACGGCTTTGGGCGTATCGGCCGGCAGGTGCTCAAGGCAATTCGCGACATGTATCCTGGCACGCTCGAAGTCGTCGCATTCAACGACATCGGCGATCTGCCGACGATGGCGCACCTGCTCAAGTATGACTCAAACTACGGTCGCTTTGATGGCACTGTGGAAGTTGCCGAGGACGCCCTCATCATCGATGGTAAGAAGGTCAAGGTCTTCAAGGAGACCGATCCCAGCAAGCTGCCCTGGGGCGATCTGGGCGTTGAGATCGTGGTTGAGTCGACCGGCCTGTTCACCATCAAGAAGGACGGCGTCAACAAGAAGGGCAAGGTTGTGCAGGGCGCCGAGAACCACATCACCAAGGGCGGCGCGAAGAAAGTTATCATCTCCGCACCGGCCGACGGCGAGGACATCACCATCGTCCTGGGCGTCAATGAAGACAAGTACGACCCGTAGAACCACAATGTCATTTCGAACGCATCGTGCACAACCAACTGTCTGGCGCCTGCAGCCAAGGTCGTCCATGACAA
>CAYOEZ010000392.1:0-1742 GCA_964402955.1 uncultured Ktedonobacterales bacterium
GCGTTCTGCTTCGCAGTGGATGATGAGCTCAACCGTTCGCTCGACGACCCAATCGATGTCGGGCGGCTGGCCGGGTGGCAGTTGGCGGTTGACGGTCGTGTCGATATGCAGTAGGGAATAGCCGGCTTCGATGCAGGCGGTCAGAGACTGCTTGACTTCGCCCATCGTGGCCGCGAGCGAAAGCTGGTCGCGCGTGTGCTTGTCTTTGAGCCACGGCCCGCCATGATCGAGGCAGGGGTAGAGCAAGGTGTGGCAATGATACCTGGAGGCGAATGTCTCCATCTGGCGCACGAAGGAGGCTGCCGTCCAGCCCGTGTAGCCGCCATCGCGATCGACCTGGTTCAGCGTGGCCGCAAAGAGCATGGGCGTGTTGTTTCTGGCGGCCGTGAGGACGGCAGCCTCGAGGACGGCAATCGAATTGGGACAGGCGGCCAGCAGGGTGAGACGCGCTTTGTCCTGCGTACGCAGGTCGATGATACGTTGCACAAGGTTCTTGATCGATGGCGTCATGGTGTGTTGTCCTTACCGCAATCGCTGCGGTGTTGTTTGTCGTGGCGTCGCGCGGCGGGCTAGTCGGCAATCCAGGGCTGTTCACCGATCAGGCGCATCACGTCGGCGCGGGTGGGCGCTCCCTCCATGGGGCCTTTCTGCGTGACCGCGAGCGCGCCCACAGCGTTGGCAAAACGGCCGGCCGCAGGCAGGTCGAGGCCATCGAGCAGCGCCGCCGTGAAGCCTGCGCAGAAGCTGTCCCCGGCGCCGGTCGGGTCGACCTCTTGCACCTGGAAGCCGGGCACGTCCAGGCTCGTGTCGCCCTTGTAGATGCGGCAGCCGAGCGGGCCGCGCTTAAGGACGACCAGCTTGCCCTGCGCAGCCCACTGACGGCAGCCGTCCTCGTCGCTGGCGGCGCCGGTGAGCATCCTTGCTTCGCTCAGGCTGGGCAGGATGATGTTGGCGCGCTCGATGACGGGGCGACAAAGCTCACGGATCTGCTCGACGCTGAGGACTTCGGGGCGAATGTTGGGGTCGAAACTCACGCGCGCCTGGGGCGGCAGGCAGGTCAGAGCGCGGTAGCAGGCATCGCGTGACGATGCGCAAACGGCAAGGTTGCAGCCTGTGACATGAAGCCAGCGTGCGCCCGCAAAGTAGGCCGGGGCGACGTCTTCAGGCGACAACTGGCCGGCGGCGGCATGCCGCCAATGGAAGAGAAACTTGCGAGCGCCATCCTTGAAGTAGGCCACAAAGGCCACGCCAGTGCTGTGATCGGGCAACACGCGCACGCAGGACGAGTCGACGCCATCGCGGGCGAACCTGTCCAGCAGGCAGAGGCCAAAATCATCGTTGCCCACGGCGCCGATGAAGCCGGCCGAGTGTCCCAGGCGGGCGACTGTATCGATATAGATGGGCGTATCCCCACTGGGAAACGGGCCGACAAACGTGCCCGGCTTGTCGAGCGGCTCGTCCAGGTTGACGCGCATGATCTCGACGAGCATGTTGCCGATGGAAATGACCTGCGGCTGCATCATGTCGTTCTCCCCGTGTGGGCCAAACCGGCGTGCAATGTAACCACGGTTCGGCGGCGCGCTTGTGCTGTGCATCGATTATACCCGTTTGCTGCATCACACGTCAATGCCGTACCTTACCGCGCGGCGATTCCAAACATAGGCTGCGGCAAAGGCAGGAACGAGCGAGTAGATGTTCTAAGTCGTGTCAATAGTCAGAACCTTAAGATGTGTATACTTATC
>CAYOEZ010000393.1:0-1707 GCA_964402955.1 uncultured Ktedonobacterales bacterium
GGCAAACTGGCATCTGAGCGTGGAATGTGGTATCATAGCGGGGCTGCATAGAGAGATGGATTAACCAGCATGAGACGCCATTTTCAACTCGGACTCCAGGAGGAACATCTCGTTGCAAGAGAAACTTACCCGGCTACAACAAATGCTACGCCAGATGGGATCTGTCATGGTCGCATATTCTGGTGGAGTAGACAGCACGTTCTTGCTCAAGGTCGCTCACGATGTTCTGGGCGACGCCGCTATCGGTGTGACCGCCGATTCGCCCAGCCTGGCGCGTGAGGAACTACGCGAGGCCCAGGACCTGGCCGCGCACATCGGCGCCAGGCACGTCTGCCTGCCCGTATCGGAGATGGCGGACGAGCGCTACCAGGCCAACACACCTGACCGCTGTTACTTCTGCAAGCTGCATGTCTATGACACGTTGACCCCCTATGCCCGCGAGCACGGCTATCGCTACATCCTCGACGGCAACAACGCCGACGACATCGGCGATCACCGCCCCGGCCGCAAGGCCGCCGCTGAATTCGACGTGTGCAGTCCACTGTTGGACGTGGGGATGACCAAGGCAGAGATTCGCGCCCTGTCACGTGAGATGGGGCTTTCGACATGGGACAAGCCGGCTGCGGCGTGTCTCTCCTCACGCCTGCCCTATGGCACGCGCGTCACTGTCGAGGCGCTGTCGCAAGTAGAGCGCGCCGAGATTTTCCTGCGCGGGCAAGGCTTCCGCCAACTGCGCGTCCGCCATCACGGTGACGTGGCCCGGATCGAGCTTGAGCCAGCCGATTTCGCGCGGGCGATTGAACAGCGGAGCGCAATCGTCGCCGCACTGAAAGAGATCGGCTACGCCTACATCACGATGGACCTGAGCGGCTTCCGCTCGGGCAGCATGAACGAGACGCTGAAGAAATAGATGGACAACGACAAGCTCAATGAGTTGCTCGAGGCTGTACAACGCGGCGACCTGAGCGCGGCGCAGGCGTTGGTGCAGATACAGGACGCGCCTGACCAACACCTGGCTTTTGCCAACCTCGACCACAACCGCACCCTGCGCACGGGCGTGCCCGAGGTTGTGTTTTGCCCGGGCAAGACGCCCGCTCAGGTTGTCGAGATCATGGCCCAGATTCTGCGCCATGAAGGGCGCGCTCTAGCAACGCGGGCCGCGCCTGAGGTCGCTGAGGCTGTCTTGCAGGCATTTCCGGCTGCCCGCTATGACGTACGGGCGCGCATCATCGCGCTTGGCGAGCAGCCGGCGCCGGCCAGCGACGCCCCCTACGTGGCAATCGCCACGGGAGGCACCAGCGACATCCCCGTTGCCGACGAGGCAGCCTTGACGCTGGAGTTTCTGGGCGACCGTGTGCAGCGCGTCTACGACGTCGGCGTTGCCGGCATCCACCGCCTGCTCAGAAAGCGGGAAACGCTCAGCCAGGCGAAGGTCGTCATCGCTGTCGCCGGCATGGAGGGCGCACTGGCCAGTGTGATCGGCGGCCTCGTCAGCGGCCCGCTGATCGCCGTTCCCACCAGTATCGGTTATGGCGCCAGTTTCGGCGGGCTGGCTGCGCTGCTGGCCATGCTCAACTCCTGCTCCCCCGGCGTGGTCGTCGTCAACATCGACAATGGCTTCGGCGCAGCCATACACGCACACAAGATCATGGCGCGCTGACCTCGGCTCTGATGGGTATGAGATCGTGGCCAGGCATTCGCTTCTTT
>CAYOEZ010000394.1:0-1692 GCA_964402955.1 uncultured Ktedonobacterales bacterium
TGGGCTGAGAACCGGAGGTTGTGTACTCCTCGCCGTACACCTTGTAGCGCGTTTCCGCCAGCACGGCCTGGCTGTTGTCTAGCGTCATGCTGGTCGAGCCCAGATTGTCGCCCAGGAGGTAGGAGACGCCGTCGCTATCTCGCACTGCTACCCGCTGGCTGCCCAGGTAATAGTAGTAGGAGCGCCCGCTGCCTGATCACTCGTAGTAGCTCCCCACGTAGGCCGTGGTCGAGCCGCCCTCCGTGGCGAGAACACGCTTGCCGTCGCCACCGAAGGCGAAGTTACTGTTGCCGATGTCGCCGAGAGTCGCGGACCACATCTGTTTGTGGCCCTCGACTCTGCTTATGGGATAGTCGTGCTCCCATGACGAGGCTTGGAGATGCACTGGAAGAGATCAGTGTAACTCTCTTGTCACTTCAGCCGGAGCTCTCGGCACCGCATATGGAGACACCTGGAGCAGCATCCATCACCATCCCTGCTGCTATGTTACTGGGACCCCTCAGGGTCTATCGTACACGGCGCACCTCCTAAAGGATTGGAGTTGATCATCCACATTGCCGATGGCCACGAGGAAATCTAGACCTTCTTTGGAGTGATACCGTACATATAGCGTAGACGTGAGCCTCTCGTTATGACTGCCAAACAAGTAGACTGTTTCATCCGAGTCCCGGCAGTCGTAGTATCGCCAAGCTGCACTCATGTACGGCTCAACCTCCAATCGTGACATATCAAGACGCAGGTGTTGTCTCGCACTTGCTGCCAGTTCTCTGGATCTCTCGCGATCCATGCCATCTCTGACTAGCCACAGCAGGACTGACACCAAGACGACAGCTAGCAGTAGTCCCGCCCCCGTTAAGACGAACAGCAGTGTCCGATGAACTCTCATAGCGCGCTCCTAGTCACCTAAACCCAACCATTGCCGAAACAGACTTGGCAGATCGGCATAGGTGATGTTGTTATTCGCCCGCAAGGCATAAGCCATCTGGATCCCACGCCCACCAATTTGGCGGTCGGCATCGTCTAGTCTTCGAAGCACGCCACCTTGACCTTGCATATACTCATGATTCCAGTTGGCAGCATGAGCTAGGATTGGGTTGAGGTTACCCCCCATGGCAAACCCCCAAGCCCAGTGATGCACATTTGCATCGGGATCATCTGCTTCGTTGATAGTGGTTCGGCTCAGCGCATGGTCCATGCCGCCTTCCTGTATCCAAAGGGCAACGTGTATGGCCCCGTACCACCAAGGCGTCCGCCCGGTGTTCTCGGAACGTGAAGCTAGACCTGCCCACAGCAAGCCTATATCCCGAGCGAACGCACTCTCCTCTGTGGGAGTGTACCTCGCGCTAAGACGCAGCAGGGCAGCGCTCATCGTGTTCCACGAGCGAGTGGCAGACGCATTGTGGAATATACGAGCCAACGATCCTTCCCTCACTTGTCCGTCTGCGCCATAAAAGGCGTCATAGTCCCATTCATCGGGGTATGCGTAGGAGAAGAGGCGGATCTGTTCATCGTCCGCATTGGGGTCGCGTCCGTGAGCAGCGCGGAAGGCATCTCGCCATTCCTGACTCAATGGATCATGTCCGCTGGGGTCGCTATACCGGAGTGGGTTGTTCAGAACATATGAGTATCTATTCAAACTCTGCGGGTTTCCCGGCTGCGGCACGATCGAATCCGCTTGGACGAAGCGGCCCA
>CAYOEZ010000395.1:0-1688 GCA_964402955.1 uncultured Ktedonobacterales bacterium
AGCACTGGCCCCAGCGACAGGATGGCATAGAGCAGGGCCGACAGCCCCCAGAACGAGGCTGGCGCTGTTGGGTGCTCACGAGCGCCCCTGCGACCGGCCAGCCATCCCACACCAGCCAACAACAGAACAACGATGCCAAGCGATGCAAAGTTGGCATAGCTGAACAAGCGCGTTGCCTCTTGAGCCAGAGAGCCAAGCAGCGGGTGCAGACTGCTGGGCGTGAAGAACCCGAGCAGATCAGCGACGAAAACGTCGGCAAAGCCCCAGCCAGCCGTCAGAGAGTAGTCGCCTTCGACGGCCATCTCGTGCAGCATGGAACTCAGAATCGGCCATATGCCGATGGCGAAGGTTAACCCCATGATGGCGAGCCGCCCGAACATGCAGCGGGCCACGATGATGCGGCGGCGCGTCACAAGCAGATAGACCAGATAGACGGCTAGGAAGATCAGCAGGAACGAGGCAAAGGTGAGCTCAGCGTAGGCGGTCAGCAGCAGAAAGAGCGCCGCCAACAACGCCGAGAGTTGCGCCCGCCGGTCGCTTGCGGGAAGGAAGGACGCACGAGAGCGCCCCAGCGGCGGCCGTGTGGCGCGTAGGATGTAGAGAACACAGAACGGCAGCCACTGCGTGCTCGCCATGTTGAACTGGCCCAGGCTGACGAAGATCATCTTGATCGGGGCAAAGGCGTAGACGAAGCCGGCGACAAAAGCCGGCAGAAACAGAGCCGCCCGCTGCACCCCCTGTACGCGCCGCGACGAGAGCACGTCGAGCGCCAGCAAGTACATACCGAACCCGGCGATCGTGTAGGACGCCAGCAGGTTGAGATTGCTGGCGACGACGACCCCGGCCGTCATCTGCACAGGAATGGATAGAAAGGCATTCAGCAGCGTCAGCGTAAAGAACGTCAGGTTGACGCCGATCGGGTAGAACATGTACGCACACTCGAGCGGGTTGCTGTGCAGGGTGAGCAGAGCATAGCGCACCCACCACAGATTCCAGACCAAGGGCGGATCGTCTCGCCCGTCGCCCGGCACGTGGGTCGCAAAATGCAGGATAAGCGGATAGGTGAGGATTAGAGCCAGCAGAAGATACGTCACAAGCGCCAGCGCATGAGCTCTCATGCGGCTGGTTCGCTCAGCACGATCTCTCATCTGCCCGTCATCCTCTTGTGGCACAGCAGCAGCCGACTCGTCCATGCTAGCTCCCAGGCACAGCACATGCGACAGCAGGAATCAAGCGAAGAGGAGTAGAACAGGCCTTGACCCGTCGAACGGTATACTGGCGCAACATTGCTGTCATCGTCTCCCTCCTCGTCTCATATGTCTTTGGCATGTCCTCACGCGCGGCGGCTGACGGCCGCGTCCTGCAGGTCTGCCAGCGCGCCTGCGCGTTCTACTCGGTCGCCACGGCGCTTGGCCAGTCTCACGCCGGAGACGTCATCCTGGTTGGCCCCGGCATCTATCTCGAGCATATCGAGCTGCGCGCGGGGGTCACGATTCGCGGCGAGGGCAGCAACGTCACCATCATCGCCGGCGGCGACACCGGCGCCGTTATGCGCGCTTATGGCGCGTTCATTGACCGCACAGCGGTCGTCGAAGGGGTCACCATTGTCGGCGGCAAGTCCTTTGCCGGCGGCGGCCTTGACATTCGCGGCGGCGCATCACCGACCATCCGTAACAATCTGATCACGG
>CAYOEZ010000396.1:0-1680 GCA_964402955.1 uncultured Ktedonobacterales bacterium
GACGTGGCATAGAAGGCGCTACGGTCGAGGATGAGCGTGGGCCGCTTGCCGATGGTTGTGCGCTGCACCACGCGCGCTGCAAAGCGGCGCAAGTAGGGATCGGCGCGGTAAAGTTTGTCTGTCATGCTTGCAGTATAGCACAAGATGGGCGAGGGGGCAATCGCTGGACGGGGATCAGCGTGCAACGGTCGGGGCCGCCGTCGACGAATGCCTCACGAATGCACGAATAACGTAGCCCGCGTGGGATGATTCGTGCATTCGTGAGCAATTCGTGGACGGCTGGGCACTCTGCTACGCGCTGGCAATCGTCACGATGTCGCGCAGCACGCCGGCGGCAGTCGGCAGCGGGCCGCGTTCTCTGATCGTGACACTGATCTCAGCCATGATGTCTGTGTAGTACACAATGCCCATATCTTCGCCCTGCAGGTGCGCCAGTGGATGCGTTTGCGGGATGACGGTCGGGCATACCGACAAACGATAGCGCTCGCCGTCGCGCTCTGCGCTGACCAGGAGCTTGAGAACGTTGCCTTGCGCTTTGGCCTGCATCATCTGCTCAACAGTGACGCCGCGAATGCCCGTAACGGTGACGTCCTTCAGTGTGGCAGGAACGCCCAGCACGCTATTGGCAAGGATGACACACTTGTACGCCGCGTCCCAGCCGTCGATGTCTAGAGTAGGATCGGCTTCGGCGATGCCGATGCGTTGCGCTTCGGCCAGTGCCTGATCGAAAGATTTGCCTTCGTCGGCCATGGCGCTCAGGATATAGTGGGTCGTGCTGTTGAGAATGCCTTCGACTCGGTTGATGGTGCAAGCGACAAGGTCACGCTGGCCGACGTTGACCGACGGCAGGCCGCCGCCGACGCAGGCGCTGAAGCGTATCTGCCGGCCAGAGCGCGTAGCCAGCGCCATCAATTCGCCATAGGCGAGCACAAGCGGCGACTTGTTGGCTGTGACGACGTGCCAGCGGCGGTTAAGAGCCTCGCGTATGCACATGAGGCCTGGCTGCGCAGTCGGCATGTTTGCCGGCGACATCTCGATGAGAATATCAGCCTGGCAGCGACGCACCAGATCGAGGGCTGTCATGCCCGGGCGTCCATCGCTGGGGTAGAGGGAGACGCCCTGGTGCGCCGTCTTGAGCTTGACCATGGTCTCAGCATCTAGCCCTTTTTTTTCGTTGAGCGCTGCGCCAGAGCTATCGACTGCGCCAACGACCACGGGCTCGATGCCGTACTTCGCGGCCAGAACGTCTCTCTTGGTGACGAACAGATCCATGAGGTTGCGGCCAACGTTGCCCAGTCCCACGAGTACCAGGCGTACGCGACGATTCGGCATGCCAATACCTCCCAATGATGAATCGGCGAACTCTCTTATCCCGACGCGCTTGAGGCGCTAGGATCTATTGCCTCTGGATTTTCTGCCAGCCCAGGCCGAGAGGCGACCCGATGTGGCGCTTGCAACGGTACTTGAAGGTTCCCGCAGGCAATTCCCAACTGGGGGGCAGTATCTGCTTGCGGCGAATGCAGTTCTGGCAGACGTGCTCGCCACAGACCTCGCATGGAGCGGCGCGAAAGATACTTTTCTTGTCCATGTGCTGTCCGCAGCACGGACAGGTGACGTCCTCGGTTGTCACTGACACGGTTGCTCCTCTCCCGTTCTCATCTGCACTCCATTATAGCACAT
>CAYOEZ010000397.1:0-1679 GCA_964402955.1 uncultured Ktedonobacterales bacterium
ATGTCGTCAGCCGATCCCTCCTCTGATTCGTAACCGGAGAATCGGACGTGCTTCTCCATGTTGGAGGCGATTTCTCTGATTTCTTCCCTGCCGTCTGTGAGAAACACCATGACGGCCTTCCCATGATCGATCCATAGACCCACTTTGCTTTTCATCGGTTTGTCCTTTTTTTTCCTGATCTCCTGAAATCTATAAATCCCCGCTCAACATCTACAGCCATCAATTGAGGCTCCTCAGGTCACGGTGCGACCCTTCATTGTTACTCATGGGATAATGCCCTCCATTTCGACCAGATCTTACCAATCAGGCTCAAGGTTTTCGGCCCCCGGACCCCGGGGCTGTCTCGGTATTGGTTCGCCTTGTCTACGAGCTGGCTCAGACGATCCAGCATGTTGTTCACCTCTGGCGCCGCTGGTTCAGGCATGGACGCGAGCACAGCGCGCGCTGCGGCCAGGCGCTCCTGTAAGGGGGTGGCGGCCGCGGCGGGCCGCTCGCTGGTCGTGGGGAGCATTTGTTCCAGAATGATCTGGATTGCCGCCGCCATGGGGGGGGCCACGAGTAGCCCAACGAAGCCGGCAACGCTGGCCATGGCCATCATCACAAGGATGATGAGCAGCGAACTGAAGCGCCTAGGGCCGACCAGACGCGGTTGGACAATGTACTCCAAAACGAACAGGACCAGCAGCGTGCAGAGAGTGGCCGCGGCTGCCACGACTGGCCCGCTCAGCAGGGCTACAGGGATAACCAGGACGAATAGGAGCAGCGCCCCCAGCAAGGGGATGAGCCAGGCCAGGGCTGCCGCAACGGCCAGTGCAACCGGGTATTGCACGCCGATCGCCGCGTAGATCAGGCCCAGCACGATGGCGGCCAGGACACTCTGCACGACCTCACTACGGAGATAGGCGCCCAGGCCGCTTTCAAGAGCCCGCCACACAGAGCGCGCCCGTTCTCGCTGCTTCACCGGTAGTAAAGATAGCCAGAGACGCTCGAAGCGAATGTAGTCAATACTCAGGTAGATGCTCAGAATCAGGATCAGAACCAGCTTAGAAACGACATCCAAGAACCCCGTCGTGGCGCCAAGGAAAGAGGCGATTCCTGCTGCCCCCTGTGCGCTTGACACGACGCTATACAATTCTTCTAGCGGAGGCAGTTCCTGGCTGATCGCGCCCAGGATGCCCGAGCCGCTGGCCCCTTGTTCCTTGATGGCCACGTAGGCATTGGCGATGGCCGTGCCAGCTTGTTCAATCTCGGTGACGAAGGGGTTGCTCACCGCCAGAACAAGGACAACGGCAATGCCCACGCCCGTGGCAAACACCAGCAGGGCCGCCAAAGCCGGGTGCAGGCCCCGCAAAGCCAGCCTAGCGACCAGCGGACGGAGGGCTGTCGCCACAACCAGAGAGAGTACAAAGAGAGTCACTTCGGAGCTGAAACGCCACAGCAAGATCACCGCGGAAAGTGTGATCAGCGCCACCGTCGTGAACCAGGCAACTTGCTTCATGGCGTTACCTCCGGTTCAGCGGCGCCCGCCAGTTGGCTCTCCAGATCGGTGGCAATGGACTCGATCATGTCCTCAACCTGGTCCTCCTGCACTCCCGGCGCATCCCTCTTACGGCGCTGCTGCCCACGCACATCCTCGATGAGGTCATGTGCTTCGAGGCGGAGGACACTCAACCGGTCTC
>CAYOEZ010000398.1:0-1660 GCA_964402955.1 uncultured Ktedonobacterales bacterium
TGATGAACCTTAACAATTTATCTCCGTAACTCAAGGGGGAAGGGGCAGACCCTTGAAGAATTCCCCGTACAAGCGAGAGTTGGCTGTCAGACCGACATAGCGCAGGAGGTCTTGTGCCCCGTCCCTGAAGCGGTCGAGAAACTCATCAACTCGCAGCTTGAGATCATCCCAGCGATCTGCATACCGGTGTAGGTGGATCACATCTTGCCGCAGCCATCGCCATAGTTTCTCGATCGGATTTGTCCACGGGGCGTAGGTGGGCAGCGCAACCAGTTGGATCGGCAGGTTCAGGTGCTGAGCAGCACGATGTGGCGTTGTTTTCCAGTGGCCTGGCACATGTGTCGGCCAGGAAAACCACTGCGGCTCAAGAGCGGCCAACACATCGGGGTGAAAGTGGATAGGCCAGTTGTCCTGCACAAGATAGATGGTTCCGCGACCGTGATAGGTCTCATGCACCTTCTGATAGAAGCCGACCAAGTGGGGAATGCTGATGTGCGAGCCCTGCGAATAGAGCACCTGTCCGGTCAGGGCGTTCAGAGTCGCCACGACGTGCCAGGCCGTGTTGCTGCGCCAACTCCTCTCGGCGAGGGGCTGCGCCCGCCCACGACCCTCATAGGCTGTGTTGACGGTGGGCTGGCGATAGTAGGCCATTTCGTCCTGAAAGAGAACAACGGCATTGTCTGTCGAGAAGAGACTACGGTGGAAGCAGACCTGGACACACTTCACCTTCAGGATATAGTCCAGATCGGGGCTATGGATATGGTCACGGGCGCGTTTCAGACGGATGTCGAGGCGATCCAAGATGCCCCACATGCCAGCAAGAGTGGCGACATGCAGCCAGGGGCACGAGCGCAGAAAACCTGCAAGCGTCCAGCGGCTACGCTCCTCACCGTGGAGACGGGGATCATGATGGGCGATGTCGAGCAATGCCTCATGAGCGCTATCGTTGTCCTGGTACAGAGGGGGAAAAAGCGGGCTTGCGCCCCCGCCCTGGTTTGATGACAAGCCCTTTGACCCCTTCACTGCGATAGTCCTTGACCCAATCATAGATCGAGTCAGGGCAGCGCGGCTTCAGGAGGCCATGCAGAGCAACCTCCCGACCTGACATGTGGTCTGCTATCTTGAGGATGGCCGCAGCGCGCTCCCGCACGTATGGCTTGGGGTGATGATCACGTATCTTCTCGAGTTCAGCCCGCTCCGTCTTGTCTTCCAGCTTCAATTCCAAGGGTTTTGGCATCGTCGATTCTCCTACCGAGAGAGACGCTGCCGCGCTTGGTTCGTTACGGAGATAAATTGTTAAAGAGCATTAGGGAGAGGGTTGGGGTGAGGACAGGAGCCTTCGAAGCACGACGAGCGCGAAACCACCCGAAACACGCGAAAGCAAACGCGTTTGCTCCCTCTCCCTGGAGGGAGAGGGTTGGGGTGAGGATGGGGCTGTTCACAGATTGCTTCGCTCCTTTGGTATAATGCCCGAAGCAAGCGACATACTTGCTGTTTCGCAATGCGCAGTCTAAATTGCTGCAGTTTCGTATTGGGTACGTTCCGGAACGGCAGAGAAAACGTGTAGAGCATGGACACATGGGAGGAATTGGATGCCACCGAGTAAGAGCCTATCCGAATAACCCTGAGGCACGAAAGGCGATCAAGGCACAGGCGAAAT
>CAYOEZ010000399.1:0-1660 GCA_964402955.1 uncultured Ktedonobacterales bacterium
CAGGATATCGAAGCACGGGCTTGCAGTGTGAGGGCCGGCAAAGGCGACGTGACACTGCAAGGGGGATGCATTGCCAGCCTGTCTGTGCATGCCCGGCACGGGGACATCGAGTGCCAGTCGGTCATGCCTGAGGGTGATTGGTCAATCAGGACTGATCACGGGGACATCCATCTCTCCCTGCCCTCGAATGCGCAGGCGCGGCTGGATGCAGCCACCCGGCATGGTGACATCGAATCTGACATCTCGCTGGTGCGCGTCGGGCGGCCGGGACCAGAAGCGCGGCATGGCCGCCGCATGGTCGGCGTTCTTGGGCAAACGGACAGTACAACAGCACAGATCGGCGTGGTGGCCATCAACGGGGACATCGAGATAGACGTGGCCCATGAACCGGGCCGCCATACCAGCAAGCCGACAGCAGAGAGCGCGCGACAGGAGACGAGCGCGCGCGTTTCCGAATCCGTTGCCGGCAGTGCAGCCCCGGCAGCATCGGCAATCCAGGTGAGCAGCGTTGACACTGTCGCCGGCGAGCGGGACGATGACTCAGCGACACCCCCAGGCGAGCCGGCGTACAAGACGCAACTTGCGATCCTACAGGCATTGAGCGACGGTCACATCAGCGCCCAGGAAGCAGAGCAGCTGCTGCTCAGCCTGGAAGCGCAAGACCTGGCCGGATCGCAGGTCGTCACGACAGGGCAGCACTCTGCGTAACTTCCGCCCCCACGTCACGTTATATCTTGTGTCCGGTTGCAGATCGAACACGTGCTCATCTGCCGCCGGCAGGCCGGTTGCCCCTCTCCCTGCCCAGAGATTGGCAACCGGTTCTTTGTGTCCCTCGTCACCCCACTCCCGCTGCTTTCCCAATGCAGATTCTTCACCGCATTATCAATAAACTCAAATACTCCTTGACAAGACTCAATACTTGTGATAAGATAATTGCGTTCAAGGAGAGGTCACATGTATCCAGTCATCGGGGCGTGCCCGATCTGCGGCAATGAGCTGCAGGTCACGCGCCTGCACTGCGTCGCCTGCGAAACCGTCGTCGAGGGCAGTTTCTCACTCGGCGCTCTCGCCCGCCTTGGCCGCGAGCAGATGCAGTTCGTCGAGGTCTTCATCAAGAACCGCGGCAGTCTGAAGGATGTCGGCGCCGAGATCGGCTCTTCCTACCCCACCGTCGTCAAGAATCTCAACGACGTACTGGTTGCCATGGGCTACGCCGAACGCGCCAAGTACGCTGAGGAGCCAACGGTCAGCCCTGAGCAGCGTCGCGACATCCTCGAGCGCCTGGCGCGTGGCGACATCTCCGCCGACGATGCAGCACGCCTGTTGCGCGGTAAGGAATAATCCCACCCCCTGGCGAGTGCGAGCAGCGCCAACACTTGCCCTCGCACAGCCCACAGCAGCAGAGGCCAGCACATGAGCGTTCTCGTCTTGGGTCGCGAAACTGAACAGGACCATGGCCTGCGCCCGCTCGACGTCTTGCGTGACCTGGACGGCGTCGGCAAACTGATAGACATTGCCTTTGCCGAAGACATCGCCATTGACGGGTCGCAGTTCTTGCAAGACCTGACCTTTCTCTCCCTGACCAGCCCCGCCATGTGGGCATTGCGGCGCATCAGCGCCGAGATGCGCGACTCCTTCGACGGGTTCGTCTGGGTTGAGG
>CAYOEZ010000400.1:0-1587 GCA_964402955.1 uncultured Ktedonobacterales bacterium
GCTACCGAGAAAGATTTCGATAAGTACAACCAGACATCTGACAAGTTCGTTCGCACGGCGGAGCAAGCCTCAGCAGAAATAATAACAGATGCGGTAATAGATGTCATACCTAAACCTCTGGCACTCGATCTCCCCGATTGGGCGGGCAAACTACGTGATCTCGCATGTGCTGCCCGCATAAAAGAGGCGTGTTCTTCATCCGACCCGCTGCCCGGGCCATCCGATCCGGCTGGCCCGCGGCCCGGGCCATCCAATCCGGCTGGAAGCGCAACTACTCCTGTATTCCGCTCGAGCGACCCCAACGACAAGATCGGCCCGACGGGCGTGGGCGTGCAGCGCATCGTGGCGACGGACGGCGAGTTGAACTACATCATCCGCTTCGAAAACATGATAACCGCCACCGCGCCGGTGCAGGAGTTGGTCGTGCTGGACTTGCTCAACCCCAACCTCGACTGGGCGACGTTCCAACTGCGCGACATCGCCTATGGCGGTCGCCTGTTGTCTGCGCCCGCCAACGTGACGCAGTTTGCCACGCGCGATTTCCCCGTCGCGCCGACCATCACGGGCACGGTCTCGGGCACGATGGCGATTGATATCACCGTTGCGCTCAATCCGCAAACGGGGCGCGTGGAGTGGCGGCTGCGCGCGATTGACACGGCCACCAGTGCGCCGCCCGAGGATCCGTTCGCAGGCTTCCTGCCGCCCGAAAACGGCAGCGGGCGCGGTCAGGGCTACGTCAGCTTCTCCATCAAGCCCAAGGTGGACATCGCCTCGGGCACGGTCATCAGCAATGCGGCCAGCATCATCTTCGATACCAACGAGGCCATCGCCACGAACGTCGCGACCAACACGGTGTCGTTGCCCATGGCCGACCTGGCCCTGATCGCCACTACCAGTGCGCCCACGGTGACCGTAGGCAGTAACCTGACATACACCATTGCCATTACCAACGATGGCTGGGCCGCTGCTGCAGGCGTGGTGCTCACGGACGCGTTGCCCGTCAGCGCGACGCTGGCCTCGGCCAGCGCAACGCAGGGCAACTGTACAGGCACGAGCATCGTCGTCTGCAACCTGGGCACGATCAACAACGGTATCGGCGTCAGAGTGACGATCATAGTCACCACTACGGCAGGGGGCACCATTGGCAATATGGCCAGCGTGTCTAGCAGCGTCAGTGACCCCAACGTGGCGAACAACAGCGCCGTGGTCAGCACCACTGTTACGGCACCAGTGCGTCTCTACCTTCCCCTGATTCTGCGCAGCGCAAGCGCCAGGTAGCCCTGGCAGGTTCGTTGGCGCAGGCCAGATGTCAAACGTGTCGACTCGTGTACCGGCAAGGAGGCCTACGAGTTGTCGGGCATAATTGAAGGCATAAAGGAATCAGAGAAATGACCACACGGCAGCACGCCACACGCAAAACGCTTCACGCTTCACGCTTCACGCTTCACGTTTTCTTACTCATTCTTCTTTTGCTCGCGCCCGCCTGTAGCGGCAGCAAGCCCATCGTCAAGATCGGACTGTCCGCCCCCTTCACCGGCTGGGACGAGCCGGTTGGCTATGACGTTATCCACGCCGTCCGCCTGGCCC